>JBBSHU010000072.1:0-14139 GCA_038232455.1 Acidimicrobiales bacterium | reverse complement strand
CGAACCCACTATCCCAACGACGCCGCCACCGAGTTGGCGATCGTCGCCCAGGAGGTGGACGTGGCGCCCACCACGGGCGTCACCGTGCAGATGCCCGACCACATGGCCGCCATCGTGGCGTCCATCTCGTCCGAGGCCCGTCACAGCCCCCACGTGAACCAGCGCTCGGGTGTGTCGGTGCGCCTTTCCATCGCCAACTACGAGACCCTCGTGGCCAACGCCACGCGCCGTGCCCTGCGCCTGGGCGAGCCCGAGGCCGTCCCCCGGGTCAGCGATCTCGATGCCCTCGGCCCGTCCACCGCCGGCAAGGTCGAAGTCGAGGCCTTCGAAGAGGGCCGGGCCGAGGCCACTCTGGACCACATCGTGAAGGCGGCCGTGCTGACAGTGTTCAGGCAGCACTGTCCGATGGAGCGCTTCGGGGGCGTTCTGGGCGATTTCGACGAAGGCACGGTCGTGCACACGGGCGACGATGTCGCCTCGGCCGAGTACGTGGCCGTGCTCGAGTCCCTTCCTGCCCTCCGAGACGCGGTCCTACCCCTGGCCGGGTCGGAGACACCCGCGGCAGTGGCCAGCGCCGTGGAGCTGGTGCTCGAGGGCCTCCACCTGTCCAGGCGGCTCAACAAGGACGTCGCCGGGAGCCGGGCGATCTACCGAGGTCGCTAGAGCATCGTGCCCGCCGGCTTCCGGTACTCGCGCTGGGACGGCACCCAGGCCGGCTTCGATCTCGACGCCGACACCCTTCTCTCCCAGCTCAACGACGACCTCATCTACCACGGCGACCTGAACGCCGCCCTCCGGCGCCTGCTCAACGAAGGCGTGCGCGGACCCGACGGTGAGCGGGCGGCCGGACTGCGGGAGCTCCTGGAACGTTTGCGCAAGCGCCGGCAGGACGAGCTGGAAGCCAGCGACCTGGGTGGGGCCTTCAACGAGGTGGCGCGGGAGCTGCGGGAGATCGTCGACCAGGAGCAGGCGGCGATCGACCGGATGGAACGCGACGCCGGCCGCTCGGGCGACGAACGCCGACAGGAGGTCGCGGCCGCCTCGGCGGACGACCGGCGCATGCGTCTCGACCTGCTGCCGTCCGACCTGGCCGGACGAGTCCGCGACCTTTCGAGCTACGACTTCGTCTCGGCCGCCGCCGCCCGCCGCTTCGACGAGCTGGTCGACCGCCTGCGCCAGGAGCTCCTGCAGAGCCGGTTCAACGACATGACCGGCGCCATGTCGAACCTGGGGCCCGAACAGCTCCAACGCACGAAGGACATGCTGGCCGCCCTCAACACCATGCTCGACCAGCGGGCCCAGGGCCCGAGCGGCCCCCAAAGCGGGGGACAGGGCATCGAGCCCGATTTCGCCGCTTTCATGGCGTCCTACGGCGACTTCTTTCCCGACAACCCCCAGACCCTCGACGAGCTCCTCGAGCAGTTGGGAGCGCAAATGGCCGCCTTCCAGTCGTTCGTCAACTCGCTGTCAACCGAGCAGCGCGCCGAGCTGGCCCGGCTCTCCGACGAGCTCCTGGGTGACATGGACCTGCGCTGGCAGCTCGACCAGCTGAGTCGCAACCTCCAGGCCCAGATGCCGGACCTGGGATGGGGGAACAGCTACGAGTCGTCCGGGCAGAGCCCGCTGAGCATGCTCGACGCCGTGGACATGGTCGACCGCCTGGGCCAGATCGACGACCTCGAAGGCCTGCTGTCGGGCGCCACCTCGCCCGGAGCGCTGGCCGAGGTCGACCCCGAGGTGGCCCGTGACCTCCTCGGCGACGACGGCGCCCGCAGCCTCGATCGCCTGGCTGAGTTGGCGCGCACGCTCGGCGAGGCGGGGCTCATCGAACAGCGCGAGGGCCGACTCGAGCTGACTCCCCGAGGTTTGCGCCGTCTCGGCCAGAACGCCCTAACCGACGTGTTCGCCCGACTCGGCGCCGATCGCCTCGGCCATCACCCCAACGACCGCGAGGGCCCGGGCCACGAGCGCAGCTACGACACCAAGGCCTACGAGTTCGGCGACCCGTTCAACCTCAACATCGAGCGCACCATCCGCAACAGCCTGATACGCCGAGGTGGTCGATCTGCGGCTGGTCCGGTCTCGTTGCATCCCGACGACTTCGAGGTGGAGCGGACCGAGACCCTCACTCGGGCCAGCACGGTGTTGGCCATCGACCTGTCGCTGTCGATGCCGATGCGCGACAACTTCCTGGCCGCCAAGAAGACGGCCATCGCCCTGCATTCGCTCATCTCCGGTCGCTACCCGAGTGACTACCTGGGCATCGTCGGGTTCAGTGAGGTGGCCCGGGCCCTGCGTCCCGACCAGCTCCCCGAGGTGTCGTGGGACTTCGTGTTCGGCACCAACATGCAGCACGCCCTCCTGCTGGCTCGACGCATGCTGGCCGGCCGCCCCGGGACCAGGCAGGTGCTGATGATCACCGACGGTGAGCCGACTGCTCACATCACCGCCGACGGCGAGCCCCTGTTCCATTACCCCCCGACACGCGAGACGGTCGATGCCACTCTGGACGAGGTGTTGCGCTGCACCCGGGAAGGCATTCGCATCAACACCTTTATGCTCGACGCCACCCCCCACCTGCAGACCTTCATCGAACGGTTGAGCCGTATCAATCGGGGCCGGGTCTTCTTCACCACCCCCGAGACCCTGGGCGACTACGTGCTGGTCGATTTCATCGACCAGAAGCGGGCCCGGCGCACCGGCCGCAGCGCCTGAGTGACAGCGCCTGAGTGACACCGGCGGTTCAGGTGACCGGGCCCAGCTCGGCCAGCCGTCGCTCGAGCAGGCGCCGCTCGGCGTCGTCATGGACGAGCGTCAGCGCCCGGCGAAAGGCCTCGCCGGCCTCTGCCGTGCGCCCCAGCCGCCGGAGCAACTCGCCCCGCGTCGAGTGCAGGTAGCGGTAGTCGTCCAGGGTGAGGCGATCGACGATGTCGAGCCCGGCCGCGGGGCCCTGCTCCTCGGCGACGGCGACGGCCCTGCTCAGCTCGACGACCGGTGATGCGGTGAGCCGGCCGAGCTCGCCGTAGAGGGCGGCTATATGGGGCCAGTCGCGGGGTTCGTCGGCATGGAGGGACGCGATTGCCGCCTGCACGACGTAAGGACCGTGGTCGTTCAGGGCCAGGGCCCGGTCGAGCACGGCCCGACCGGAGGCGATCTGTTCGGTGTCCCAGAGCGAGCGGTCCTGGTCGGCCAGCAGCACCAGGTCGCCGTCCCGAAAGCGCGCCTCACGACGGGCGTCGTGCAACAGCATCATGGCCAGCAGGCCGTGCACCTCGGCCTCGCCGGGCATCAGGTCGGCGAGCGCCCGCGCTAGCCAGAGCGCCTCGGCCGCCAGCTCGCTCCGGCCGGCGTAGCCCTCGTTGAAGATCAGGTAGACCACGGAGAGAACGGCTGCGAGGCGGTCGGGCAACAGGTGGGCGGGAGGCACGCGGAACGGGATGCCGGCCGCCCAGATCTTGTGCTTGGCCCGCACCAGCCGCTGGGCCATCGTCGACTCAGGGACCAGGAAGGCACGGGCGATCTCACCCGTGCTCAGGCCGCCGAGCGTGCGCAGGGTCAGAGCGACCTGGGCGTCGATGGCGAGGGCGGGATGGCAACAGGTGAAGACGAGCTCGAGTAGCTCGTCCGGAAACGTCGTCGGGTCCATGTCATCCTCCGAGGCCTCGAGGACCTCGAGCAGGCGCGTCTTGGCCGCCAGGGTCCTATCCCGGCGCACGCGGTCGATGGCCCGGTTGCGCGCAGTGGTCACCAACCAACTGCCGGGGCTGGTCGGGGCCCCGTCGCGTGGCCACCGCTCGGCGGCGATGGCGAACGCCTCCTGGGCAGCTTCCTCGGCGAGGTCGAAGTCACCGAGGAAGCCGATCAGTGCCGCGAGCACGCGCCCCCACTGCTCGCGGAAGATCTGCTCGAGCGTTGTTACCACGCCATCTCGATGGTCGTTACCACTCTGCGATCGGGCGTACCTCGATGGCGCCGCCCTGGCTGGCCGCCGGGACCCGCGAGGCCAGATCGATGGCGGCGTCGAGGTCATCGGCCTCGAACAGGAAGT
Source organism: Acidimicrobiales bacterium (assembly GCA_038232455.1). Classification (GTDB taxonomy): domain Bacteria; phylum Actinomycetota; class Acidimicrobiia; order Acidimicrobiales; family AC-14; genus DATAQC01. Next base: position 10,091 of record JBBSHU010000072.1, on the reverse strand, counting down.
AGCCGCCGATCGACTCTTTGATCTCGACGAACGGGCCATCGGTGACGAGCGTCTTACCGTCCTGCACCCGCACGGTGGTGGCCGTCTCGGGTGGCTGCAGCCCGAAGCCCGGGGTTACGCCGGGTGTCTCGTTGACGGCCTTGTACGCGCTGTAGATCGCCTGCTGCTCCTCGGCGGGGAGGCTTTTGAACTCGCCGATGTCCGGGCCCTGATGGATCAGCATCATGTACTTCATGGTTTCCTCCTTGGGGATTGGTCACCTCTGAGACGAACGGGAATCGACGAAATCGACAGCGGAGCACCCGAAATGTCTAGAACTGAGGAAGGGGCCCGGGTTCGTCGGCCCGGCCGACGAGCCAGGCCAACAGCCGTCGCTGCTCGTCGCCGTCGGGGATGCGCTGCGGAAGCGCGGCCAGTACCTCGGGAAGTTCCCGGATCACGTAACCGTCGGGCCAGTCGGTGATCTCGTAGCCGAGGCCGAGGTCGACGTGGTGCAACTCGACCTCTCGCCAACGGTGGAATGGGAGGTCGCGACACTCCCATCGGCGCCCGCGGGCCAGTCCGTGACCATCCCAGGCCTCAGCCGGCGCTGCCGCCCAGGCCTCTTCCAGGCGGATGGCCGACGACCGCACGTCGGTTACGAGCACTTCGGCCCGACGTCGGGCCCCCGCCTCGATGTCGTCGGTTCGTTGCTCGTACCCACCGGCATACTGCTCCAGCGCTTCGCCCCGACGGGCTCCATCCAACATCCGGACGTGGGAGTCGGCATTGCGGGCCAGGTGGGTGAGCACGTGGCCGACGGTCCAGCCCGGCAGGCGACTGGGACGCCCCGCCCCCTCGTCGTCCAGGGTGTCCAGAGTCGAGAACAACCGCTGATGGGCCGTCCGGCACCCGGCGATCATGGGTTGGATCTCCCCGCCTACCACCAGGGCACTGTAGGTCCACCGATGGTGGTTCGATCCGCAGGCGCCGCAGTGTTGACACCGGGCCGGTAGATGTCGGGAGTCTCCATTGACCCCTGCCCGGAGGACTGTTAGTTGTACGTCGGCTACTCTCGTTACTGAGCCGTACGGTTGAGAACGCAGCCGCTCTTGTGAGTTCTCCTGGCCACCATGGCCGGTCGCCCTGGGTTCGAAAGAAGGTGGCACCGTTGCTCTCCGAATTACGCACTTCGCCGCCGGGGACGTACTGCCCGAAGCATCCACCCGTGTCCGCGCCGACAGGTTCAGCGGCGGACGACTTCGTCGTGGAGTGGCAACTCGAGGTACCGAGCATGGAGCCGTGACCATGGCCAACCCGGCCAAGCGGCTCGATGAACCCGATCCTGAGCCCGGGGAGCCGTCGCTCGACGACGACGCCACCGGACCGGTCACCCGGCACCTGACGCTGGTCGTCTCCGTCGACGGCAACAAGATGACCGCCTCCCGGCGGGCGTCGATGGCCCGGCACCCCTCGGCGGCGCCCCGGCCGTAAGTCCGGCTGCGAGACTGCGGGCCATGCCCGCGGCTCTTGTGGACCTTGTGCCGGCTTGCGACGGGTCTGATCCCGACGTCCTGTTCGACACCTTTGGTGGCTGGGCCTCGACGTGCGGATTCGAGTTGTACCCGGCCCAGGAGGAGGCGCTCATCGAGGTCGTCACCGGGGCCAACGTGATCCTGAGCACACCGACAGGATCCGGTAAGTCCCTGGTGGCTCTCGGCGCCCACTTCGCCGCCCTGGCCACGGGCCGGCGCAGCTACTACACCGCTCCCATCAAGGCCCTGGTCTCGGAGAAGTTCTTCGATCTGTGCAGGGTCTTCGGTGCCGATCGCGTGGGCATGATCACCGGCGACTCGAGCGTGAACCCCCGGGCCCCGATCATCTGCTGCACGGCCGAGATCCTGGCCAACATGGTGCTGCGTCACGGGCCCGAAGCCGACGCCGACGTTGTGATCATGGACGAGTTCCACTTCTACTCCGAACCCGACCGGGGGTGGGCGTGGCAGGTTCCGCTGCTCGACCTCCCCCATGCCCAGTTCCTTCTCATGTCGGCGACCCTCGGCGATGTGTCGAGATTCGAGGTCGACCTCACCCGTCGCACCGGGCGTTCGACGGCGGTCGTGGCCAACACGTCGCGCCCGGTGCCGCTGCACTACTCGTACCGGGAGACCCCGCTGCACGAGACGCTCTCGGAGATGCTCGCCACCGGTGACGGCGTTCGGGCCCGCAGCCAAACCCCGGTCTACATCGTGCATTTCACCCAGGCCGCCGCCGCCGAGCGGGCCCAGTCCCTCATGAGCATCAACGTGTGCACCCGCGCCGAGAAGGACACCATTGCCGACCTCATCGGCGACTTTCGTTTCACTACCGGGTTCGGCCGCTCGCTGTCGCGTTTCGTGCGCCACGGCATCGGGGTCCACCACGCCGGCATGCTCCCGAAGTATCGCCGTCTGGTGGAGCGCCTGGCCCAAGCCGGGTTGCTCAAGGTCATCTGCGGCACCGACACCCTCGGGGTCGGGATCAACGTCCCCATCCGGACGGTGCTGTTCACCGGCCTCAGCAAGTACGACGGCAGCACCGTGCGCCTGCTCAAGGCCCGCGAGTTCCACCAGATCGCCGGACGGGCGGGACGGGCCGGCTTCGACGATGCCGGCACCGTGGTCGTCCAGGCGCCCGAACATGTCATAGAGAACATCAAGGCCCTGGCCAAGGCGGGCGACGATCCCAAGGCCCGGCGCAAAGTGGTCCGACACAAGCCCCCACCGCGGTTCGTGTCCTGGGGCCAACCGACGTACGAGCGACTCGTCGCCGCCCCGCCCGAGACCCTCACGTCGAGCTTCTCGGTCACCCACTCCATGCTGCTCAACATCCTCGACCGACCCGGCGACGGATGCCTGGCCCTGCGCCGCCTGCTCACCGACAACCATGAGCCGCGTGAGGCTCAGCGACAGCACATCCGCCGGGCCATCGCCATCTACCGGACACTGTTGGCCGCCGGTGTAGTCGAACGTCTCGACCGACCCGACACCGACGGGCGCGTCACCAGGCTCACCGTGGACCTTCAGGAGAACTTCGCCCTGAATCAGCCCCTCGGCCCATTCGCCCTCGGTGCCTTCGAGCTGCTCGACCGGGAGTCGGACACCTACGCCCTCGACCTGATCTCGATCGTCGAGGCCACCCTCGACGATCCTGGGGCGATCCTGCGGGCCCAGGAGTCCAAGGCCCGCACCGAGGCCATCGCCCAGATGAAGGCCGACGGGCTCGAGTACGAGGAACGCATGGCCCGCCTCGACGAGGTCACCTATCCCAAGCCCCTGGCCGAGCTTCTCGACGGGGCCTGGCAGATCTACGGCCAAGGCCATCCGTGGGTGACCGAGTTCCCGGTGCGGCCGAAGTCGGTGGTGCGTGACCTGTGGGAGCGGGCGATGACCTTCGTGGAGTTCGTCGGCTTCTACAGCCTGGCCCGTTCCGAGGGGCTGGTGCTGCGCTATCTCACCGACGCCTACCGGGCGCTTGTCCAGAGCGTCCCCGACACCATCAAGACCGAAGAGCTGCGGGACCTCACCGAGTGGTTGGGCGAGCTGGTCCGCCAGGTCGACAGCTCACTGATCGACGAATGGGAGCAGCTGCGGCATCCGACATCTCAGGTGCCGGTGGACGGCCCGATCGACGAGACGCCTCCCCCGGTCACCGCCAATCACCGGGCCTATTCGATCCTGGTGCGCAACGCCATGTTCCGCCACGTCGAGCTGGCTTCCCTGCGGCGCTACGACGACCTGGCCGCCCTCGACGAAAACGCCGGATGGAACGCCGATCGGTGGCGCGACGCCCTGGCGCCCTATTTCGGCGAGCACGACGCCATCGGGACCGGGGCGAACGCCCACAGCGCCGCCCTGCTCGTCGTCGACGAAGGCCCGAGCGGCCCTCGGAGCGGGGTGGCGGGCCCGAGCGGCCCTCGGAGCGGGGTGACGGCGCCACGAACCTGGAAGTTGCGTCAGATCCTCGACGACCCCGACGGCTATCACGAGTGGGCCATCGAGGCCACCGTCGACCTCGACGCGTCCGACGAGGCCGGGGCGCCCGTCTGCCAGGTGCAGGCGGTGGCTCGGCTGTGACCGCCTCCGAGGGCCTGGTCACGACGAGGGTCGACCGCTGGCTCTGGGCCGTCCGGCTCTACCGGACGCGCTCCGAGGCCACGGGGGCGTGTCGGGCCGGCCACGTCCGGGTCAACGGGGGCGCGGCCAAGCCGGGCACGGCCGTGAGGATCGGCGATCGGGTTGCCGCCCGCGCCCATGACCGCGACCGGGAGCTCGAGGTCGTACGGGTGATCGACAAGCGCGTGGGCGCAGCCGTCGCCGCCGAGTGCGTAGTCGACCACAGCCCACCCGTTCCCCCCCGGGAGCTGGCGGCACCCGGGTTCGTCCGCGACGCGGCCTCCGGCCGGCCGACAAAGAGGGATCGCCGCCGGCTCGACACCTTCCGGGGGCGCTGAGACGCAGGGCCTTTCTTGGCGCGCTCGTCACCCAATAGCGTCGTTCAGCGCGACAAGAACGGTGTGAGCGTTAGGAGGCGGCGTGCTCGCGGAGGCAAGGGTCGGCGCAAGCGTGGGAGATGCCCGGCTGGGTGACCGCTGTCACCGGGGAGCTGCGGCGCACGGTCACGAAGGCGACCAACCCTCCGGCCACGCAGAGCCCCGCCGACAGCAGAAGAGCCTGGCTGACCCCGTCCCGGTAGCGGGGATCGCCGGGGGCCAACCCGCCCAGACCGGCAGCGAGGGGCAGGACCGCCACCGACAGCAGGGTGCCGACCCGGGCGACGGCGTTGTTCACCGCCGCCCCCACGCCCACGTGGCGCTCCTCGACGGCGCCCATCACCGCGGCGGTGAGGGGAGGCACGGTGAGGGCCAGCCCCAGCCCGACCACGACCACGCCCCCCAACACCCCCGACAAGTAGCTGTCGCCGGGGCGCAGGCGGCTCAACAAGACGAGGCCGCCGGCGATGACCATGGGGCCCACGGTCATCGGCCCACGGGGACCGATGCGCTGGCCGAGTCGGGCCGTGCGGGCCGACAGGGTGAGCATGATCAGGGTGATCGGCAGCAGCGACGAACCGGCGGCCAGCGCCGAGTAGTGCAGCACCTGCTGGAGCTCGAGGACGAGCAGGAACAGGGCCCCGCCGAAGGCGGCGTAGACGGCCAGGGTGGTGGCGTTGGCCCCGCTGAACTGGCGGTTACGGAAGATGTCGAGGGGCACGAGGGGCTGACGCGTTCCCCGCTCCACAAAGGGGAAGGCCACGAGGGCGACGGTGCCGATCACGCCCGTGACGACGACAGCAGCCGAAGTTCCGTGGGCCGACCACTGGATGAGGGCGAAGACCACCCCACCGAGTCCCAGGGTGGCGATGAGAGCCCCGGCCACGTCGGGGGAGTGCATGGCCTCGTAGTCGCGGCTGTCGGGCACATGACGCAGGGTGATCACGATGGCCGTCGCCGCCACCGGCAGGTTGAGCAGGAACACCAGTCGCCACGACACCCCGTCGACCAGCCATCCGCCGATGAAGGGCCCGATGGCTGCTGCCACTCCCGCCAGGCCCGACCAAGCGCCCACGGCCGCGCTGCGGTCCTCGGTTCGGAAGCTGGCGGTGAGCAGGGCGAGGCTGCCGGGAACAAGCATGGCCCCGCCGACCCCCTGCAGGGCCCGGGCGGCGATGAGCACTCCCAACGACGGCGCCAACCCGCAGAGGACCGAGGCGGCCGTGAAGGCCACCAGGCCGGCGACGAAGAGGCGCCTACGTCCGTAGAGGTCGCCGAGCGATCCCCCTAGTAGCAGCAGCGAGCCGAGGGTGAGGAGGTAGCCGTTGACCGTCCACTGCAGGCCGGCCAGGCCGGCGTGGAGGTCGCGTCCGATCGAGGGCAGGGCCACGTTGACCACCGTGCTGTCGAGGAAGGCCATCCCCGAACCGGCGACGGTCGCGGCGATGACCCAACGCCCGGCGGGCGTGCCGTAGCGGACGTGGGCGCCCGGAGCCGGCGGAGCCGAAGCCAAGGGGCCGGGTCAGTCCGGCAGGGGAGTGAGGTCGAGGTCAGGCGGGGGAGTGTCGGGAAGGCGCCAGCGGATGAAGCCCTTGTTGTAGACCCCGTGATAGCGGTTGGCGGCATCGACCATCGGACCGAAGCCGGCCTCGAACGCCGTCCAGTCGCGGGCCTCGATGGCGTGGCTCAGGGGTTCGATGTCCTCGGAGAGGAACGCCGCCATGGTGGTGCGGTACTTGGGGCGGACGAACGCGCCCAGCTCGAGCAGGGCCACGGCCTCAACCAGCTCGTAGCGCGCCAACGGCCAGTTGCCGGCTTCGGCCGCGTACCAGAGCTTCCAGATCCGGGCGCCGACCTCGGGCATGAGCCGGCCCATCCCGGCCTGGGTCCGACCCAGCTCGTCGAGGGTCAGCTTGCGCGCCCCGTTGTCGACGACGATCTCCTCGTCGGCCATTCGGCCCTCCTGTCTCGGTGTGCGGACGATACAACCGGGAGGGTCGCGCGACGGGTGGCGCTTCTCCTCGACGGGCCGCGTCGAGCACAGGGCGCGTTGATAAATGTTAGCTAACCTAGCTAGCATTGCCTGCGTGCGAGTGAACATGCATGACGCCAAGACCAACCTGTCCCGACTCGTGGCCGCCGTCGAGTCCGGTGAGGCGGACGAGGTCGAGATCGCCCGAGCCGGGCAGGTGGTCGCCCGCATCGTCCCGCCCCGGCCAAGGGGTCCGCGTCGTCCCGGCTACTGGGCGGGCCGGGTGTCGATCCCCCCGGACTTCGACACCCTTCCCCCAGATGTCGCCGGCGCGTTCTCGGGCGAGAAGGAGTGAGGATCCTCCTCGATACCCCCATCCTGCTCTGGTGGCTTGCCGACGATCCCCGTCTCCCGGGTGAGGCTGCGGCCGCTATCGCCGACCCCGACACCGAGGTCGTTTTCTCGGCCGCCAGCGCATGGGAGATCTCGATCAAGCAGGCCGCCGGGCGGCTCGGGGCACCCGAGGATCTTCTGGAGGCTGTGGCGGCGAATGAGTTCGGGACCCTTGCCGTCACTGCCGGCCACGCCATCGTTGCCGGTCGCCTCCCGCCTCATCATCCCGATCCGTTCGACCGAGTGCTCATCGCCCAGGCGCAGCTCGAAGGATTTACCCTCGTCAGCGTCGACAGCCGGTTCTCCGACTACGAAGTCGACCTCCTCTCTCTGGGCTGATGTCCACCAGCCGGCGTTGTGGGCACAGGACAGTGCTCGGAGCGTCCGGTGGTTGAGGGCCGCCCAAGACCGTGGCGGTGGCCCGGTCAGGATCGGCGTCCCGCCGCTTCGTGCGGGATTGCCCGAAGCTGGAGTCATCGCCAGCGTAGAAGAAGATGTGGCGGACGCGGCCGCCAAGATGACGTCGAAGGGCCAGGTCACCGTGCCCAAGGTCGTTCGTGACGCCCTCGGGATCCAAGCTGGCGACGAGGTCGTGTTCCGAGTCGAGGGCAACCGGGCCGTGTTGGCCAGGACTCCGGACTTCCTGGATCTGGCCAGCTCGATCAAGGTGCCGGCGGCGAAGCGGAACGTCGTTTGGGACGAGTGTTCCGCCGGACGAGAACGGGTGGGGCAGCGTCGCGCCGGTGAGCGCCTTTGTCGACACGAACATCCTCGTCCGACACCTCACCGGCCACCCGCCCGACATGGCGGCCCGGGCCACGGCCTACCTCGGAAGCGAGAACGAGCTGCTACTCACGGACCTGGTAGTCGCCGAGACCGTCTACGTCCTGGAATCGTTCTACGAGGCTCCCCGCCACAAGGTGGCGGAGGCGGTCCGCTCCCTGATCGCGTTCGAGTCGGTCGCGTGCGTCGATCCGGCGCTCGTGCTCCGGGCTGCAGAGGTCTATGAGACCGACCGGATCGACCTTGCGGACGCGTACCTGGTTGCCTGCGCGGAGAGCACCGGCGTCGGCAAGATCGCCTCGTTCGACCGGTCACTCGACCGGCTTCCCAGCATCGAAAGGTTGAACCGCCAGCGGCTTGAACTGCGGGCCATAACCACTAACCGGCGATAGTGGGCACCCTCGGGAGCGGACGAGTGCATGAGCGTTATGGGGCCCTGTCGCTATCGCGGGCGGCCTCGCGACCGTCCGGAAGTGGCACCTATGCGTGCAACGGAGGATGGCCACCAGTGCCTCGCTGCGAGCGATTATGGGCGATCTCGCGCCGGCGCACCGTCGTCGTCGCGGGCACCCTCGGGCGTAACCGTGGATGCGCCCACGCCGGCACCTCGGGGTCATGTCCCACGCCGATACGTGCGCGCGTTCGGGGGACATTCCTCGCCTCACCGGCAGGCGCGAGAACCGTCGATCTGGCCGGCTCGTCGGCCGCGCCCGCGGTTGGCCCTGGGTCTCCGCTGGCGGACGTTGGCGCCGGGACGATCGGGTCGCTCACACGGCACTCAGCAGAGGTACTGGTCTTTGGATCTTCGCCGGAACTGCCCCGCTCATCGGAACACGATGTGATCGACCGCTGCCCTGGCGGCTGGAGATGGCGACTGCCTCGTCACGGCGACGAGTGAGCGGGTGACCGCGAGGTCGTGCGAGGAGATGGTCACATCGAGTGCCGCGTCGGCGATGACGAGCTCGGGCACGATCGTCGCGCCGTGTCCGGCGGCGACCAAGGCAAGGAGCAGGCGGTTGTCGGAGACGTCACCGACGACCGTCGGGTCGACGCCGGCTACAGCGAGGATGTCCCGGGTCGCGGTCTCACAGCGTGTGCCGGTGCCGTTGACGAGCCATGGCAGGTCTCCCACGTCGCTCAGCGACGTACTCGGTAGCCATGAGGGCGGCAGGATGAGCCGGAGCGCCTCGGTGAGTCCGACGGTGTACGAGAGGCGACGATGGCGCTTCAGGTCGTCGCCGGGGTATTCCTGGATGAGCGCGATGTCAACGTGTCCGAGCCGGAGTTCGCGTAGGGCGTCGGCGTCCTCGACCTCGATGACTTCGATGTCGGCGCCTTCTGCGAGCGCAGCCCGGCGAGGCACGACCAGCGCCGCGATGGCGGATGCGATGCCGCCGATGACGACCCGCTGTCGTGGGGGCGGCTCCAGCACTGCGTCGGCCGCCTGGCGGGCGAGATCGAGCAGTTCGATCGCGATGGGGACCAGCGCAGCGCCTGCGGTGTTCAGCCGGAGCCGCCCGCTGGTGCGGTCGAACAACGCTGTTCCGAGCGCCTGTTCGAGCTTGGCCAACTGCTGAGTCACCGCCGGCGGCGTGTACCCGAGCGTCGCCGCGGCCGCGGCGACGGTGCCACGTTCGGCCACTTCAAGGAAGGACCTCACCTGCACCAAGTCCAGCACAGTAACGAAACGTTACTACCGGGCTTTTGAATGTGAACTGGCGGTTATCGCTTCTTCGACAGATCCTATCCGCATGGCAGGTCCCGATCTCGGAGGTTTGTGGGTTCCGATCATCACGCCCACCACGGCCGAAGGTGGGGTCGACGAGCGGGCTCTGGCTCGGCTGGCGCGCCGGCTGCTCGCCGACGGCTGCGCCGGTCTGGTCGCGTTGGGCACGACGGGTGAGCCGGCAACGCTCGAGGGCTACGAGCGCGCCCTGGTGATCGAAACGTGTGCCGCCGCGTGTGCCGACCGGGGCGTGCCGCTCCTGGTCGGCGTCGGATCCAATTGCACGCGTTCGACGATCGAGACGGTTCTTGAGGTGGAGTCCGCGGTCCAGCCGTCCGCCGTGCTTGTTATCACGCCGTATTACACCCGCCCGTCGGAAGAGGCGATTGTGGACCACTACAGAGCGGTCGCTGGGGCATGTGCGACGCCAGTCGTGGTCTACAACGTCCCGTACCGGACTGGACGCGGTCTTGGCTCGGACGTGCTCTTGGAATTGGCCGACACGCCCGGCGTGGTCGGTCTCAAGCAGGCGGTCGGTGCGCTCGACGTGGCGACGTTGGAGGTCCTCCGGGGGCAGCCGGCGCACTTCCAGGTGCTCGCCGGCGACGACGCCTTCATCGTGCCGACGATCCTCATGGGCGGCGTCGGCGCGATCGCCGCGTCCGGCCATGTCTGCACGTCGGCGTTCGCTCGGATGGTTCACGCGG
>JBBSHU010000071.1:0-14318 GCA_038232455.1 Acidimicrobiales bacterium | reverse complement strand
CTGCATCTGCCCTCCGGCACTCGTCCCAGGCGATGACGGCGGCGACCACTCTTCGGCCCGCGCCCCCCTGTTGTGTTCCCTCTGCCTGGGTCTCGCTGCCCCGGCCATACCAGGGGACCCGTGGTCCGCTGACATCTGATTGCGTCCCGTTGCCACCCAGGCAAGTGCACGGCAACGCAAGGGCCAGCCCTCATGGTAGCGCTCACCGCGCCCTACGGGGTGGAGGTCGGCTCACGACCCCACGAACGGCGCCGGGCATGGCGGTCCCCTCAGGAGCGGCTGGCTGCAACCATGCGGATCTGAGCCACGAAGCAGTCGGCGAAGCGTCGGGCGGCGGCGGGGCTGAACAGGCGGTGCGGGTACCGGATGACCAGGTGGAGCCGGCCGGCCACCGTCACCGCACCGATGCACAGGCATTCGGGCACCCGGGCCGGTATCGAGAACCAGACCTCGAGTGTCTCGCCCGCCTCGGGCCCGAACGACGGCGGGTCATCGACCCATCCGACGTTGGCGAGCATGGCCGTATCGACCAGGCGGTTGCCGGTGAGCGGCTGGAGCACGACCTGGGACTGCTTTGCCCACAACGGCAACAGGCGCGTGCGGTCGAGGGCCCCGAGCAGGGCCACACCCGTGCGGGAACGCTTGTTCCGGGTGGTCTGGGTGGTGATGGCCTTGAGGGCGGACGCCGGGCCGGCCCGGTGGCGTCGGCTTGTCGACACCCGGGCGGTGACCGAGAAGTTCCCCACTCTTTCGTGGCGCCAATCGTCGGGACGCAGGTTCACCGGGACGAGTACGCCGACGCGACGACCGGGCTGGCCGTGCTCGAGGTTCCAGTCGCCGATGGCCAGGTGCAGCCCGGCCATGAGGATGTTCCTGCTGGTGCCCGGGTGCTCGGTACTGGCCACGGACCGGGTGTCCTCGGTCGACAGTTTCACCAGGTGGAAGCCGTAGCCCGGTTCGTCCCCGGGATCTTCCGTGGCCAACCGGGCCGGCCGGGCCAGCTGGTTGCGCAGCCGTTCCACGAGGATGCGGTACCGGCCCCGGAGCGTCGAGACCGGGGCCGACGCCGGGCGCACCGGCAGGTCGCGGATCGTGGGGAAGTCGAGCGGTGGATCACGGTCGGCTTCGCCCGCGTAGGCAGCGGCGATCGAGCCCAGCACCCGAAGCCCGCTGAAGCCGTCACTGGCTGCGTGATTGATGTTGAGCATCAGGATGTCGCCGTCGTGGTGCCGCACCAACCGCGCCCGCAGCGGCGGCCACTCGGTCAGCGTCATCGGCATGCGCTGCAGCTCGTTGCGGGTCTTGTCGAGGGCGGAGTCGTCAGGGCAGCTGACGACCTCCAGGGGGTCGTACTCGAAGCGGTGACTGCTCAGCGCCTCGGCCAGTGCCGTCCGCAGCCGGGCCTCGTCGAGAGAACCACTGACCCGAACCTCGAGCTGCACGCTCCACGCCGACGCCTGTGGATCGAGGAGATCGCCCACGTCGGGCACCGCCCGCCACGAGTCCCAGACCCACTCGCAGTCGAGCTCGCTGCGGTGGTCGCCCTGGCGCCCGCGGAGCAACGAGACCAGATCCTGAGCCATACCCACCAGGTTGTGGGCCACGGCCCGGCGTACCGAGTACCCGGTCGGGCGTTCGGGGCGGACGCCCAGTGGTGAGACCAGGTCCACATGTGCGGCGATGCGGTTGTCGTGCACCACGATGTGGAGGCTGTCGTTGGGTCGGTTCTCACGGAACGAGATGCTGCCGGGATGGTAGATGCGGCCGAACCCCGTGTCGCGGTGGAAACGGCCGCCGATCTCCAGGTGCCTCAGAACGGCGACGGGGTCGGTGATCGGTGGTCCGGCTGGGTCGACGTGCCACCCCGACGAGGAGTGGTGGTCGTCTGCGAGCTGCTGTTGCAGCGTCGCCGGCTCGCCGACGGCCTCGTCGCCGTCCGCCCCGACAGCGATCGCCATGGTCTCCACCGGAGTAGGAGCTGATTCGGACGCGCGGCTCGACCACACGGTACCGACAGTAGGGCTCGGCGTGGCCGCGTTCGTGTCATTCCCACCACGCCACCCATGACTTCCCGGCCGGTGTTGTCGTCGGGCGCCAACGACCCCTAGCATCCGCGGTTTCCTCCGATCGCCAACGAGAGGGTGCAGTTGATGATCGAGGTCGTGCTCTGGTTCTGCGATCACATGGGTCCCGAGCTGCCGTGGGCGCGCCTGAACGAGCTCTGCGCCTTGGGCGTCGACGTGGTGTTGGTGGCGTCAGAGGATCACGGCGCTGCGACCACCGGGATCGGCGGGTCGCACCGGGGCCCGGGCAGGATCTTCGTGTGGTCGGGTCAGCCCCCCGAGGTGGTCGAGGTGGCTGTCGCCGGTTCGGCCATCACGGCCGCCCCCGTCCCCGTCCCGGCGATGAAACCCGAGGACTGGGCCCGCCGCTGTCTGGCGGGCACAGGCGCCCCTGACGCGGTCCTGACGGTCACCGCGTCGACCCAGCTCGAAGACCTGGTCAGGGCCCAGACGGGGTTCCCGCCGATGGTCGCCGAGCAGGCCTGGAGGCTCGAAGCCGGAGGTTTCGAGCCTCGGCGGGAGGGCGATGTGGAGGCGTGGCTCACCGTCGGCAACGGCCGCACGGGCACCCGTGGATCCCTCGAGGAACGAACCACCCCGTCGTCGCCTACAGTCTTCGTCGCAGGCGTGTTCGGATGTGTTCCCGGCGATCAGGACGGCCCCGAGCTGGCGCCCGGTCCCAGGTGGACGCACTTGCAACCCTGCGTCGACGGTGACGCTGTCGATCTCGGAACGGGCAAGACCCTGGAGCACCGCCGCGTCCTCGACCTCCGCCAGGCAACCGTGTTCCGAGAGTGGCGACAGCTGCTTCCGACGGGCCGAGAGTGGAGATTCCGCTCCGTTCGGCTCGCTTCGCTGGCCGACCGGGCGATCCTCGCCATGCACGCCGAGGCCGAGGCCGGGACCGGCGCCGAACCCGGCGCGGCCACGATCTCGTTGACCGGCGAGATCCCCCTCCCGGTCGCGCAGGGCGCCATCGCGTCGGCGGAGACCGACCGGGTCGACGATCAAGTGGTCGCGTCGGTCCGGGCCAGCGGGGGCGCGTCGGCCTCGTTCGCCATCGCCGACGAAGGCGAAGACGGCCGGGTCGACCGACTCGCCGCCGTCGGGCGGACCGTCGACGGTTCCGACGACGATCCCGGCGACGACGCCGTGGCCGCCCTGGCCCGGGCCCGGGCCGCCGGCATGGCGAGCGTCCAGGCCCACCATCGCCGGGCCTGGCGCGACCGATGGCGCGAGGCCGATGTGGTCGTCGAGGGCGATGCCGCCATCCAAGAGGCGCTGCGGTTCTCCCTCTACCACCTGATCTCGGCGGGCGATCCCGAGAGCGACGCCGCCTCCGTCGGTGCCCGGGCCATGACCGGTCCCGGTTACCGAGGTCATGTCTTCTGGGACACCGAGGTCTTCGTCCTCCCCTTCTTCATCTGGACGCACCCTCCCACTGCCCGTGCCCTGCTCGCCTACCGCTACCGGACCCTCCCGGCGGCGCGCGCCAAGGCCGTTCGGCTCGGGTACGTCGGTGCCCTCTACCCCTGGGAATCGGCGGACACCGGCGAGGAGGTGACGCCGGCGTCCATCGACCTGCCCGACGGGACCACCCTGACGATCCTCACCGGCCTGCAGGAGCACCACATCTCCGCCGATGTGGCCTGGGCAACGTGGCAGTACTGGCAGGCGACCGCCGACGACGAGTTCCTCGTCGAAATGGGGGCGGAGATGATCGTGGAGACGGCGCGCTTCTGGGCCAGCCGGGTGCGGATGGACGACGAGGGCCGTCACCACATCGACGAGGTGATCGGCCCCGACGAGTACCACGAGGGCGTCGACGACAACGCCTACACCAACATGCTGGCCCGATGGAACCTGCGGACGGCCGTGGAGGTCTGTGGCCTCGTCCCCGCCATCGACGCTGCCGCCTGGAACGAGCTGGCGGCCCGGCTCGACCTCCAGGCCTCGGAGGTGGAGCAGTGGGAATCGGTCGCCGCCGGCCTGGTGGACGGGTTCGACCCCGACTCCCGGCTCTACGAGCAGTTTGCCGGGTTCTTCGCCCTGGAAAACCTTCGAGCCGTCGACCTCGCCCCCCGCCCGTTCACCGGGGAGTTGGTCGTCGGGGTCGACCGCCTCCGCCACACTCAGATCGTGAAGCAAGCCGACGTGCTCATGCTGGCCCACATGCTGCCGGAGGCACTCCCGACCGGCGCCACCGTCGCCAATTTCGACTATTACGAACCGAGGACCTGCCACGGCAGTTCGCTGTCGCCTGCCATCCATGCTGCGGTGGCCGCGCGTGTCGGTGCGCTCGACGAGGCGATGGACTACTTCCGGGCGGCCGCCCGCCTCGACCTCGCCGATCACATGGGCAACGCAGCCAAGGGCGTGCACATCGCCACCATGGGCGGGCTGTGGCAGGCGGCCGTGTTCGGCTTCGGCGGCGTCCAACCGGAACGTGACTTCGTCCGCATCGACCCCCACCTGCCACCGTCGTGGACGACGCTGGCCTTCCCCATCCGGTGGCGGGGGACGCTGATCGACGTCGAGGTGACCCCGGCGACCTTGCTGCTCCATCTCGACGGTCCGGCCGCGGTCGCCGTCGGTGACGGTGCCGAGGTCCAGCTGGGTCGCGGATCGTTCGTCGCCCACCACCAGGCCGCGGGTTGGTCGGCGGTTGCGGATGCGGTCAAGCTGTGACGATGGATAAGCGCCTGGCCGATCTGGATGCCGTGATCTTCGACATGGACGGCGTGGTGACCGAGACAGCCACGGTGCACGCCGCCGCCTGGAAGAAGCTGTTCGACAAGTACCTCCAGGACCAGGCCGACGACGGAGGCGACCCTTTCGTCGAATTCGACGAGGGGGCCGACTACGAGCGCTACGTCGACGGGAAGAACCGCTACGACGGGGTTCGGAGCTTTCTCGCGGCCCGGGGGATCGAGTTGCCCGAGGGCACGCCCGACGACCCGCCCGAGAACGACACCGTGTGCGGGCTCGGAAACCGCAAGGACGGGTACTTCCGGGCGTGGGTCGAGGACAAGGGTGTGCGCGCCTACGAAACGACCGTCGAGCTGATCAAGGAGCTGAAGAGGGGCGGCGTGCGGGTCGCCCTCGTCACCGCGAGCCGCAACGCCGACCAGATCCTGGCCGCCGCCGGCCTGTCCGAGCTGTTCGAGGAGAAGGTCGACGGCCTGGTCGCGTCCGACCGAGGGCTCGCGGGTAAGCCCGACCCCGCCACCTACGTGGAGGCGGCGAAGATGTTGGGCGTCGATCCGGCCAACGCCGCCGTCGTCGAGGACGCCTTGTCGGGCGTCGAGTCGGGAGCCCGTGGCGGCTTCGGCGTGGTGGTGGGCGTCGCCCGGGCCGGCCAGGCCGACAGCCTCCGGAAGGCGGGAGCCGACGTGGTGGTTGCCGACCTGGGCGAGCTTCTTGACCAGCCATGAGCTGAAGCCGATCGGGCGGGTCGAATCGTTGCTGGTCGACCGCGACCAGGCGCCCAATCAGGGCAACGAAGGGTCGCCCGACGCCTGGCTGGTGTTCGATCCGCGGGTGGAGCCGGCGCTCCGCGATCTGCGGCCGGGTGAGGAGGTCGTGGTGCTCACCTGGCTCGACCGGGCGAGCCGGGACACCTTGAGGGTCCACCCCCGGGGGGATCCGGCGAATCCCGAGACCGGTGTGTTCAGCACCCGCTCCCCGGACCGGCCCAACCCCATCGGGCTCCACCGTGTCGAGATCATCTCGATCGACGGCATGAGGGTCCAGGTCCGCAACCTCGAGGCCCTCGATGGCACCCCCGTCGTCGACGTGAAACCGGTCCTCGACCCGGTGGTCGACTCGTAACGCCGTTCCGGTCGGGTTTGGGGTCGCCACCCTGGCGCCAGGAAACCCGACCGGACGCGGGTCAGGCCTTCGGCCGGCCGACGAAGGTGGCCAGCACGTCGGCCGACGAACGGGTGGGGCGCCAGCCCAGGCCGTCGGCCGCGGCCGAGGGATCGAGGGCGAGGGGACCGTGGAGGAAGATGGCCCGGTCGGCACCGAAGGGCATCAGCCGGAGCCGGACCGCCACTTCGGAGGCGGCCAGGATGGCCTTGAGGGGCAGGCGCACCACCCTGCCGCCAGCCAGGCGGGCGATGTCGGATTCGCTCAACCAGTCGTCGGTGGACACGTTGAACACGCCGGTGGCGGTTCCCCGCCCGGCAGCGAGCAGCGCGCCGGCGGCGTCGTCTTCGTCGAGGAATTGGAGTGCCTGGCGAACGCCGCGTATGGCCGGAACGGCCAGACGGTAGCCCCGGGCCGACCGCTTGACCCGCCTGTCGGAATGGGGCCCCAGCACGGCCGAGATGCGTAGGGCGGCCGTCGGGGCAGCGTCGGTACACAGGCGCTCGGCCTCGAGCTTGTCGTGGGCGTAGGTGACCTCGGCGTTGGGCCGGGGCGTGAACGCCTCGGTCAACGGCAGCGGATTGTCGGGCCACGCCCCGTAGACCGCCGCCGACGAGGCCAACACCACCCGGCCGGGAGAAGCGGACAGCACGTTGCGTGTCCCCTCGATGTTCACCGGGCCCAGCCCCTTGCCTCCCCCCGAGCGCCACAGTTGGAACGCCAGGTGGTACACGACGTCGCAGCCCTGGAGGGCCTGGCGGGCCTGCGGGTCGCACAGGTCGGCCCGGGTGTGCGCGAGCTTGGGATGCTCCGCCAGGTCCCGCCGGGCCACCGAGCGCACCGTGGCCACGTCGGGATCGCCCAGGAGCAGGTGGAGGAGGCGGGATCCGATGGCGCCGGTGGCGCCGGTCAGGCCAACGTCGATTTCGCCACCTCGAACGCGGTGAGGGCCTGGGCGATGTGAGCCTCGGTGTGGGTGGCGATCACCGACGTGCGCAGGAGCGCCCGCCCCGGTGCCACGGCCGGCGAGACCGCGCAGTTGGTGTACACGCCGAGATCGAGCAAGCAGCGCCACAACCGGGCGGCATGCCAGTCGTCGCCGATCTGGACGGCGACGATGGCCGCGCCGCGGTCGGGGCCGGCGTCGTAGCCGAGCTCGCACAGACCCTGCCGTAGCTGGTCGGCCCGCTCACGCACGGCCTCCCGGCGCCAGTCCTCTTCCCGGGCGATGCGGGTAGCGGCCAGGGCGGCGGCCATCGCCGCCGGCACCCCCGAAGCGGTGAACAAGAACGGCCGGCAGGAAACGCGCAGGTAGTCGATGACGTCGAGGGGCCCGCTCACGAAGCCGCCACAGGAGCCCAGCGACTTGGAGAAGGTGCCCATCACCAGGTCCGGCTGCACGCCGGCGTCGGCCGCCGCCCCCGCCCCCTTGGGGCCGAGTACCCCGAGGGCGTGGGCCTCGTCGACCAGCAGGCGAGCACCCATGGTGGCGCACACAGCGGCGATGGGGCCGACGGGGGCCACGTCGCCCTCCATGGAATAGACCCCGTCCACGGCCACGAGGGCACCACCCTCGGCCGTCGCCGCCCATTCCCCCAACCGGCGATGGAGGGCGCTCACCGAATTGTGGCGGAACGACTTGAGCGTTCCCGACGCCAGGCGTCCGCCGTCGATGAGGCTGGCATGGCCGGAGGCGTCGACGAACACGGCGTCGCGCGAGCTCACGAGGGTGGAGATCAGCCCCAAATTGGCGGCGTAGCCCGTGGTGAACACCAGGCACGCCTGGGTACCCGTCCAGTCGGCCAGCTCCGTCTCCAGCTCCCGGTGCAGCGACAGCGTGCCGTTCATGAGGCGACTTCCGGTGCATCCGCTTCCGAACTGCTCGACGGCGTCGACAGCCGCCTTCTTCACCCGATCGTCGCCGGTGAGCCCCAGATAATTGTTGGACCCCAGCATGATGACCTGGCGACCGTCATGGCCGACGACGGGCCCCGACTCGCTGTCCATCTCGCGGAAGTACGGAAGCAGGCCGAGCGCCTCGGCCATCCGGTATTCCTGCACGCGCGACGAATCACACTTGGCGAAGAGATCGCCGGGCGAGACCCGCCCACTCGTAGGGTCCACCATTGGTTCCAGAGCACGCCACACTAGCGACCCCACCCGGGCGCGGGAGCGACGTTCGCCTTCCTAGGATGCACGGATTATGGCTTCCGCCACCGTTTCGGGTACTCAGGTGCACTTCGTGAATGCCGGCTCGGGCTCCCCGGCCCTCGTACTGCTCCATGCTTTTCCCCTTCACGCGGGCATGTGGGACGCCCAGATCGCCGCTTTCTCCCGTCATCGGCGGGTGGTGGCCCCGGACCTGCCCGGTTTCGGGTCGACGCCTCCGCTCCCGGGCAGCGGCGCACCCGCCATGGCCGATTTCGCCGCTCTGGTCGCCGGTCTTATCGAGCACCTCGGTATCGGACCGGCGGTGGTCGGCGGCTTGTCCATGGGGGGCTACGTGGCGTTCGCCCTCCTGCGTGATCGCCCCGACCTCGTCTCCGGCGTAGTACTCGCCGATACCCGGGCCGGGTCCGATTCGGTCGAAGTGGCCGATCGTCGAACCGCCCAGCAGGCCCAGGTGGCGGAGCGCGGTACGGCCGACCTGGTCGAGACCATGGTCGGGAGCCTGCTGTCGGACGAGACCCGGGCCCGACGGCCGGACGTGGTTGAGCGGGCCCGGACCCTGATGTCCGTCAATCCCGGGGCCGGGATCATTGCCGCCCTCGGGGCCATGAGGGCCCGGCCCGACGCCACCGCCGAGCTGGCCACGATCGCCATGCCCGCCCTGGTCGTCGTGGGGGAGCACGACGGCCCCTCGCCCCCGGCCGAGGCCAGGACCATGACCGACGCCCTCCCCGACGCCCGGCTCGAGGTCATCGAGGGAGCCGGACACCTCTCCAACCTCGAGGCGCCCGAGGCGTTCAACCGCGCCCTCGACACGTTCCTGAGCCGTTTCTAAGGTGCGACGGTCACTATGGCGTTCAGGCCACACAGCCTGGGCACGGCGTTCGGGCCACACAGGCCTGGCCACTATCGCCGGGTGGCTCCTGGTCGCCCCCCCGGCTGCGGTGGCGGCAGCCCGGCTGGCCCGCCGGGAGAGCACCGGCAGGGTCCTCATGGCCGAGGCCTTCGGGCCGCTCCTCGGCGTTCCCGCCCTCGCCGCCCTGGGCCTGGCGGCGGTCACCCGGCGCCGAGGGCTGATGGCGTTGGCGGCGACGGTGACGGGCCTCCATCTGACCTGGCTCGCCACCGAGCTGCGCCAGGCAGGGGCGGCCAACTCCGGGCCCGACGCCGATCACCGAGACCGAGCCGGGCAGCTCCGCCTGTTCTCGGCCAACGTGCTGTTCACCAACACCGACCTGGGCGGTATCGCCGCCGAGGTGTGCGACGCCGACCCTGATGTGGTGGTCCTCCAGGAGGTCTCACCGCCGACCCTGGCCGGGCTTCGCCTGGCCGGCACCCTCGACCGCTTCCCCTACAGGTCGCTGACGGCGCGCCCCGATCCCCTGGGCACGGCCATCCTCTCCCGGTTCCCACTCCACGATGTCGGGGCGTGCGTGATCGCCGGCATGCCCATGGCCCTGGCCACCGTCGCCGTCGGTGACCACCGCGTGCGCCTGTACAACGTGCACACGCGCGCTCCCTTCGGACCCGGCGGCTTCACACTCTGGAAGGACCAGTTGGAAGCCCTGGCCGACGTCGTCGGCGCGGAAACGGGGCCACTGATACTTGCCGGCGACTTCAACGCCGCCTCCGGACATCGGCCGTTCCGCGCCGTGCTGGCGGCAGGGATGCGAGACGCCCACATGTCCCGCCGTCGGTGGTGGGCCACCACCTGGCCGAGCGACATGCGCCTGGCCCCCCCGTTCGCCCGCATCGACCATGTCCTGGTCTCGCCGCATCTGCGGGTGCTGGACGTGTCCGAAGGGGTGGGACGCGGCAGCGACCACCGCCCCGTCGTCGTCGATCTGGCCGTCGTGGGCTGAAGTTGCCTTCCCAGGGGCACTCGGTGGTGCACCTTCCCCGGTACTGGTACGTGGCGTGCCTGTCGTCCGAGCTCGGTCGCAGGCCCCTGGCCCGGGTGGTGCTCGACACGGCCGTGGCGTTGTTCCGTGACGACAGTGGGCGCCCGTGGGCCCTGCTCGACCGTTGCCCCCACCGCAACGCTCCCCTCTCAATCGGACGGGTCCGCCAAGACGTACTCGAGTGCCGCTACCACGGATGGTGCTTCGACGGCCGGGGATCGTGCCTGGCCGTGCCCGGCCTGGTCGGCACCGCCGACCGGGCTGCCCGGCGGGCGACCGCGTTCCCCGCGGCAGAACGGGACGGCTTCGTGTGGGTGTTCCCCGATGCCGGCGAGGCGCCGGATCTCGAGCCCCCGTCCTTCCCGTACACCGACGTGTCCGGCTACGTCACCGTCCGCCGCAGCCTGCGCGTGACCGCCACCCTCCGTGCCGCGTTGGAGAACACCCTCGACGTCCCCCACACCGCCTTTTTGCACCGCGGCTTCTTCCGGGGTGGACGGGACCCGGTGGAGATCGAGGTGATCGTCCGCCACGGTCCCGGCCGGGTCGAGGCCGAGTATCTGGGTGAGCCTCGACCGCCAGGCGTCATCGGAAGGATCCTGGCGCCGGGCGGTGGCGTCGTCACCCACTTCGACCGCTTCCTGCTCCCGTCGGTGGCCCAGGTCGAGTACCGCCTCGGCCGTCATCATCTGGTGGTGACGACGGCCTTCACACCGGTGTCCGATGTCGACACCCGCCTCTACGCCGCCGTCACCTTCCGGGCCGCCCTGCCGGCCTCAGTGGTGCGAGCGGTCGTGACACCCATCGCCAACCGGGTGTTCGCCCAGGACGCCATGATCCTGCGCCGCCAGGCCGAGAACGTCGAACGCTTCGGGGCCGAGCATTTCGCCTCCACCGAGCTCGACGTTCTCGGGAACGACATCTGGCGGCTGCTGCGCCAGGCCGAAAGCGAGGACACCGCCCTCGTCCCCGAGGGAGAGCGTCGGGTCAGGATGCGGGTCTGACTTCACGCTCCCGGGCGGATCCGCGACATCACGTCCAGGTAGTTGGCCCCCAGCACCTTCACCACCCGCTCGGCGGAGAAACCCCGGTCGAGCATGCGTTGGACGAGGACCGGGAGCTCCGTCACCGTGCGCAGGTCGGCGGGCGGCACGATGAGCCCGTCGAAGTCGCTGCCGATGGCCACCGCGTCCTCGCCGGCCACGTCGATCACATGCTCGATGTGGGCCACGATCGCCGCAGCCCGCCCCGACCAGAACGACCCACCCAGGAAACCGGCGTGGAACATGATGCCGGTGACGCCTCCGAGCTCGGCGATGGCCCGGATCTGGTCGTCGTCGACGTTGCGCCACACGTCGTGCACCCCCCGGACGCCGGTATGGGAGACGATCGCCGGCTGGGCGCGGTCATGGACTTCGAGGGCGTCCCAGAACCCTCGGGGACTGATGTGGGCCAGGTCGACGAGAATGCACCCGGCGTTGAGCGCCCCGACGAAAGACCTTCCCTCGTCGGTGAGTCCCCCGCCCCGGCGCGTTGACGGGGCACTCGGCGATCCGAGCGGCGACGCCGTCAGGTGGACGAGAGTGACTCGCGAGACCAGGCCGGGGGGAAGGCGGGCGACGTCGTCGGGCGAACCTAGGGCGTTGCCGCCCTGCAGAGCCACGAAACAGGCCAGCCGGCCCGCCCTCCGGGCCCGGTCATAGCCGGCGCGATCGGTGACCAGCGCGACCCGGTCGCCCTGGGCGTCCACCTCCGTTCGCAGGTGGGCGAGATTGCCGATCAGGTTGGCGGTGCGACATGACCGGGGGCGGAAGGGGTTGGTGGCCACGCTGA
The DNA here is from genome assembly GCA_038232455.1 of Acidimicrobiales bacterium. GTDB lineage: Bacteria > Actinomycetota > Acidimicrobiia > Acidimicrobiales > AC-14 > DATAQC01. The sequence continues at coordinate 2,482 of JBBSHU010000071.1, read as the reverse complement.
GCACGACGGCGCTCAGGGCTGCCTCCACCATCCGGGGCAGGTCGGCCTGGGAGTAGAAGCACCCGCCGAACAACCCTGCGCCATGGCGGCGGCCGAGGTCGTAGCCGAGGACACGGGTCCAGATGAACGACTCGATGTGAGCGTCGACCACCTCCGACGCCGCGTACAGCTCGACTGCTTCGGTGGAGATCCCCAGCCGACGGGCCCAGTGACCCGGGTCGACGTGTACGTCAGGCAGGCATGGTTCGGGCGACGCGATGACCGGACGCTAGCTACGCCGGCCGAGCTCGAGCTCGAGGTCCAGCTCTTCGGGTGACGGCCACGTTCCCAACGGTGCGCCGGCCTCCGGCGGCCCCGGCGTGACGGCGACTGGTGTCGGTCCGGCCGCTTCGAGCCCGGCGGCGTGACCGATGCGGGCAAGCCTCCGATACGCCCAGGCACCGGCGGCGAGAGCAGCCAGCCCACCGAGGCCCAGCCCGTAGCGGGGGCCGAGGTTCTGGCCGATCCATCCGATGATCGGGCCCCCGATGGGCGTGGACCCGAGGAAGGCGACGGCCCACAGGGCCATCACCCGTCCCCGCATCTCCGGGGCGGTGGTGAGCTGGAGGGTGGCGTTGCCGCGGGAGAGGAAGCCGATGCTGGTCACCCCGATGAGGACCAGGGCGACCAGCTCGATGGCCAGGTTGGGAGCAGCGGCGGCCATGAGCAGCACCACACCGAAGGCGACAGCGTTGAGGGCGAGAGCCGTGCCGCCGACCCGCCGGTGAGAAGCGACGTAGAGCCCGCCCACGACCGAGCCGATGCCCATGCACGAGCTCATCAGGCCGTAGGTTCCGGCATCGCCGTGAAAAGTGAACCGGGCCATGAGGGGCAGGATCACCCCGAACTCGTACGCCAGGGTGCCGATCACCGCCATCATGAGCAGGGGCGTCGAGAGCGCGGGAGTGGACCGGACGTAGCGGAATCCCTCTCGGAGCTGGCCCTTGGCCCGGGGCTGGGGAGCCGTGGGATGAAGCTCGTGGGCCCGCATGAGGGCCAGGGCGGTGAGCACGGCCAGGTACGACCCGGCGTTGATCAAAAAGCACGGGCCCAGCCCGACGGTGGCGATCAGGGCGCCGGCCACCGCCGGCCCCACCGCCCGGGCCAGGTTCACCATCACCGAGTTGAGGGTGACGGCGTTGGGAAGCTCGTGGGCCCCGACCATCTCGTGGACGAAGGTCTGGCGGGCCGGGCTGTCGACGGCGTTCACCAGCCCGAAGCCGGCAGCCAGGGCGAAGACCATCCACAGCCGGACGACGTCGAAGCTGACCAGAATTCCGAGGGCCAGGGCGAGGAGCCCGGCCGACGTCTGGGTGGCGTAAAGCAGGCGGCGCTTGTCGCAGCGGTCGGCCACCAGCCCGCCCAGGGGGCCGAGGAGGAGCACGGGAAGGAACTGAAGGGCGACCAGCAGCCCCAGGGCCGTCCCACTGCCGGTGAGCTTGAGCACCAGCCAGGCCTGAGCCACGCTCTGCATCCAGGTACCCGACAACGACACCATCTGGCCGAAGAAGTACAGGCGGAAGTTGTGCACGGCCAGCGACGAGATGGTGCGCCGCACCACGGCCGGGCCCGAGCGGCCCTCTGAGCGGGGTGCCGTCATCGCCGCTCCGACCCGACATCGGTGCCGTCGGCGAGGAGGCGCAGCGCCGGGAGGGCGGCCACCAGGGCGGCGATCTCCGCCTGGCCCAGGCCGGCCAGTCGCTCGGCCAGGAACGCGGTGCGCTCGTGGCGGAGGCGAGCGAGAGCCGACGTCCCCTCGGCCGTCATCCCCACCACCGCCGACCGGCCGTCGGCCGGGTCGAGGCGCCGGGCCAGCAGGCCCTGCTGTTCGAGGCGGTCGACGATGCGGGTCATGGTGGGCGCAGTCACGCCCTCGAGACGCGACAGGCGTCCGATGGGCACGGGCCCGTGGCAATCGAGGCTGGCCATCGCCGACACCTGAGACGGGCTGAGGCCGCCCACCGAGTGCTGACGCAGGCGCCGGCTCAGCCGGCCCACGGCGAGCCGCAGGTCGGCGGCCAGATCCTCAGCCTGGCCCGCCCGATTCCCTACGGCCCTTCCCGGTCCCACCCCGCGTGTCGTCGTCGTCATCATCATTAGCTTAGCTAACGATCTGGTCGGGCACGGTATTCCTCCGGGGGCCGCGAGCCAGTGCGACCAGCGGCGTCAGGCCGAAACTAGGCGTCGAATGATGACCGCATCTGAGCAGACCGCGCCTCCGTCGATGAGGTTCCCTCTGCCGGAAGGGGATCCGGTCGGGGTCGTGGTTCCGGTAGGCGGCAGCGAGAGCTGTCGCCCGCCAGCGTGATGGGACCACCCCTGCACCAGTGACATAGGACCGGCTCGGGGTTCGTCAGCGTCGGCGACGGGATGATCGCGGCATCGACGGTGGTCGGTCAAGGGATTCCTTGTCGACGGGCCCGATAGTGGGCTTCTGGCGGTG
>JBBSHU010000070.1:0-14353 GCA_038232455.1 Acidimicrobiales bacterium | reverse complement strand
GGCGCGACCCTGGTTCTGTCTGCGGGCGACGGGATGCCGCCTCGCCTCCCTGGGCCCGAGCGGCCCTCTGAGCGGGAGGCTGGGCCCGAGCGGCCCTCTGAGCGGGAGGCTGGGCCCGACGCCCTACCGGCGCTCGATCAGGACGACGGCCCAACAAGCCACCCCCTCTCCCCGCCCGAGAGCGCCCAGCCCCTCGGCCCTCGTGGCCTTGACCCCGACGTCGGCGCCGACGACGGCCCCGAGCCGCCGTGCCATCTCCGCCCGATGGGGGGCAAGCCGAGGGGCCTCCAGCAGCACCGTGCAGTCGACATTGCCGGGCGACCACCCCTCGGCGCCGATCATTCCCAACACGCGGTCTAGGATGGCCAGGCTGTCGGCGCCGGCCCAGGACGCATCGGTATCGGGGAAGTGCTGGCCCAGGTCGCCCAGACCGCAGGCGCCGAGCAGGGCGTCGCCGATGGCGTGGGCCACGACGTCGGCATCGCTGTGGCCGGCCAGGCCTCGCTCGCCAGGGATGGTGACGCCCCCGAGCACGAGCGCCCGGGTGGGGTCGTCGGAGAACGGGTGGACGTCGAATCCCAGCCCGACGCGCGTCACTGGAGATCCTGGCGGTAGGTGATCTTGGTGTTGACAGGGTCGCCGTCGACCACCATCACCCGTCCTCCGGTCGATTCCACCAGGGCGGCGTCATCGGTGGCCTCACCGGCGGCGGCGTGGGCCTTTCGCAAGGCGGCGGCGGCGAAAGCCTGTGGCGTCTGGACAGCGACGAGGTCGGCCCGGTCCAGGGTGGCCACCACTCGCCCTTCCTGCACCCGCTTGACCGTATCCGAGAGGGCCACGCCCGGGACGGCGCCGGCGGCGCCGGCGCGCACGGCGGCGACCACGGCCTCGAACAGCGCCAGGGTTGCGAACGGCCGGGCGGCGTCGTGGACGACGACGATGCCAGCCTCCGCGGGCACGACTGCCAGCCCGGCCCGTACCGACCCGGAGCGCGAGGCGCCACCGGCGACGACCACGACCGGCTTCCCGCTCAGAGGGCCGCTCGGGCCCGGCTTCCCGCTCAGAGGGCCGCTCGGGCCCTCGGCCAGGGTGGGGTCGCCGACACGGTCGGCGGGCACCACGACGACCACGCCGTCAGCGGCGGCCCGGCTGGCGGCGATCGACCAGTCGACCACGCGCCGTCCCCTCAGCTGCTCGAACTGCTTGGCCCCGCCGAACCGTGCCCCGGTGCCGGCCGCCACCACGATGGCCCACACCGGTCCCGCCGACTCGATCGCCTGGCGGCTCTCCGCCGACTCCATGTCGGGCGCTCTCCGCCGACTTAGGGCAGAACCTCGTCGAGCTTCTTCTCGGCCTCTTCCTCGGTGACGCTGAGGGCGAAGGTCAGCTCCGACACCAGGATCTGACGCGCCTTCGTGAGCATCCGCTTCTCGCCGGCCGACAGGCCCTTGTCCTTCTCGCGAATGGAGAGGTTCCGCACCACCTCGGCCACCTGGTAGATGTCGCCCGACTTCAGCTTCTCGACGTGGTTCTTGAAGCGGCGCGACCAGTTGGTGGGCATGCGCGCCTCCTTCTTGCGAAGGACCGCGAACACCTCCTCGACCTCCTCGTCGTTGATGACCTCGCGAAGACCCACCTCATCGGTGTTGTCGGCGGGGACCATGAGGGTGAGGTCGCCGTAGGCGAGACGGAGCACCAGGTACTCCCGGTCGGCGCCGAAGGCGTCCCGCCGCTCACGCCGCTCGATGACGGCGGCGCCGTGATGGGGATAAACGACCTTGTCACCTACGTCGAAGGCCATACAACTCCCAGAGAAGACGAGTACGCCACTCGGTCAAGAGTGCCAGGAAACGGCAAGGAACGCCAAGCTGTTCCCGTTGCTCCGCCTAAAACCGGTCGAAGCCGACGCCCTCGGTCACGCGAGACAGGTTCTCCTTGATGGTCCGGGCACGCGAGGGAGTGAGCCCTTCCACCTCGTCGAGATCGCTCACGCCGGCGTCGAGGATGTTGTCGAGGGTGCCGAAATGGGCGACGACGGCATCGATCACCGGCCCCGGCAGGCGGGGAATGCGGTGCAACAGCCGGTACCCCTTCGGTTGCAGCGGGTGGTCGAACTCCGACGAGGCGGTGGGAAGGCGCAGCACCGAGGTCAGCGCCCGCAGGTCGAGGACGTCCTCGGTGCTCAGCCCGGCCAGTGTCTCCATGGCCTCGCCCACATTCCAGCCCTCGGTGATGTGGGAGTAGTCCTGGATGACGAGGCGCCGGTCGTCCTCCACACCGCCCATGAGCTCCTCGAGCTGCAGGCGGACGAGGCGGCCGTCGGCGCCGGCCTCGATGATGTAGCCGTGTATCTCCTCGGCGATGCGCCGGACCATTTCGGTGCGCTGCAGGACCGTCACCACGTCGCGCACCGTCACCACGTTCTCCACTTCGAGGGCGGTGAGGGTGCCGGCCACCGCGTCGAGGCGGTTCTTGTAGCGCTCGAGGGTCTGCAGCGCCTGGTTGGCCCGGTTCAGCAGGCGGGGCGTGAGCTCCAGCGGGTGCTTGTGGGGGCCGTGGTAGACGGCGATGATCGAAAGATCCTCGGACACCGAGATCACCGGCACCGGGATGGAGCGGGCCACCCGCTCAGCGGTGCGGTGGCGGGTGCCGGTCTCTGACGTGGGAACGTTGGGATTGGGCACCAGGTGGACGTTGGCCCGGGCGATGCGACTGGCGTCGGGCGCCAGGATGATGGCGCCGTCCATCTTGGCCAGCTCCGACAACCGCTGAGGGCTGAACTCGGCGTCGAGGAGAAAGCCGCCGGAGCAGATGGCCAGCACCTCGGGCCCATCGCCGACCACGATGAGGGCGCCCATGTCGGCCTGCAGGATCCGGTCGAGGCCCTCTCGCAGGGGCTGACCGGGGGCGACCATGGTCAGCGCATCGGTGAACCCGACATCACGCCTGAGTGGCACGCGAAAATCCTACCGGCTCTGCTCGATGGCGGCTCTCCGCCGACTGGGCTGCATGGCGGCTCTCCGCCGACTGGGCTGCATGGCGGCTCTCCGCCGACTGCGGCCCGAGGCGCAGCCCGGCGACGGCGATGGCCTCGATCAGCGTCGCCGCCCGCAGCAGGGCGATGCCCGGTGGCGGCTCTGGCGCCGAGGCGGGGACGACGGCGCGATGGAACCCCAGCCGGGCCGCTTCGGCCAGGCGACGGCCGGTCTGGCCGACCTGGCGCAGCTCCCCGCACAGGCCGATCTCGCCGCAGGCCACCATGTCGGCGGGCAGGGCAACGCCGGTGACGGAGGAGACGAGCGCCAGCGCGAGGGCCAGGTCGGCCGCCGGCTCTACGATGCGCACCCCGCCGACGGCCAGGGCGTAGACGTCGGCCCCCACCAGCGACACCCCGACCCGCTCTTCGAGGACCGCCGAGATCATGGCCATGCGCCCGGAATCGAGCCCCTGGGCCGACCGCCGCGGCATGGCCAGGGGCGACTTGGCCACCAGGGCCTGCAGCTCGACGAGCAGCGGTCGGTGCCCTTCCATGGTGGGCACGACGACCGAGCCCGGCGCCTGGGCCTGACGGTCGGACAGGAACAGCCCGCCGGGATCGGGCACGTCGACCAGGCCGTCGTCGGTCATCTCGAACAGGCCCAGCTCGCTGGTGGGGCCGAAGCGGTGCTTCACCGCCCGCAGCAGGCGCAGGGCGTGGTGGCGCTCGCCCTCAAAGGACAGGACAGTGTCGACCACGTGCTCGAGCACCCGGGGGCCGGCCAGGGCGCCGTCCTTGGTGACGTGGCCGACCAGGATGGTGGCCGTGCCGCGGTCCTTGGCCGCCCGCACCATGCGGTGGGCGCACTCGCGCACCTGGGCCACCGACCCGGGCGCTGAGCTCAGCTCCGGGTCGTGAACGGTCTGGATGGAGTCGACGACCAGCACGTCGGGCGCCAGGGCGGCGCTGTGGCCCAGGATGGTCGGTAGCTCGGTCTCGGCCATCAGGAACAGCGACGGCTCCAGGGCGCCGAGGCGAGCGGCCCGCAGCCGGACCTGCTGGGCCGACTCCTCGGCGCTGGCCAAAAGGCACTTTGCGCCCGAGCGAGCCAGCGCCGAGAGGGCCTGCAGGAGGAGGGTCGACTTACCGATCCCGGGCTCCCCCCCGACCAGCGTCACCGAACCGGCCACCAGCCCGCCGCCCAGCACCCGGTCGAGCTCGCCGATGCCCACCGGGCGAGGCCGCCACCCGGCGCCGTCGACCTCGGCGATGGGCATGGGCAGGGAGGCGGTGGTGGCGGGGCCAGATCCCCGGAAAGCCGGCGCCGTCTCCCGGGCCCGCTCCTCCACCATGGTGTTCCACGCGCCGCAACCGCCGCACCGGCCCGTCCACTGCGGAGAGTCGGCACCGCACTCCCCACAGCGGTAGATCGACCTCGACTTCAGCTTCGCCATGGTCGCTGACCCTACCGAGAAGGTGGGACAGGCCGTCCTCAGCGACGACGGCGCCGGCGGCGGGCCGCAAAGGGGATGACGACGACGGGCACGAGGAGGGCGCCTCCTCCGGCGGCGATCAGGGCCGGAGCCACCTTCAGGGCCTCGCTGGAGGCCGACAGCCGCACGCGCCGGCCGACGTCGGGCGACCACAGGGCCCGGTCCCCTTCCCGGGCCGGGGCATCGGTCGTCACCTCACCGGGCAAGCCGACGGTGACCCGGACCTGCACCGACTTGGCCAGGTCAGCGCCGAAGCGGCGGCGCAGGCCTTCGATGTCGAGACCCAGGTCGACGTCGCCCAGGGTGGCCGTGAGGTCAGGATCGGACAACCCCGAGAGCCCGCCGGTCAGATCGACGACGCCGGTGAAGGTGGTCTTGCTTCGGGTCAACGACTTGGTGCGGGTGAGGCGGAAATCCCGGAACGGACCCCCGGGGCCCGCCAACTGGGCCATGGCGGCAGTGGCCTGGTCGGCGGTGGCGAACGGCCTCGTAGCCCGGACCCACGTGAGGCCGTCGTTCTCGCGACGGGGGCCGGTCAGCTTCCATCCGGCTTGACGGAGATCATCGACGCGCAGGGCCGACGACAGGTCGCCGACCTCCTTCATCGCGTCGGCGTCGAGCCCCACTCCCGCCGAGATCTGACCGGTTCCGTCACGGTTCACGTCGAGCCCGGCCACCAAGTCGACCTGGCAGGCCGTGGCCACCCACCCCACCAGGGCGAGGAGCAGCAGCAGCCGGCGGGACATCCGCAGAGGACGGTAGCCGGGGGCAGGGGACCCGGGTCGGCGGCGGCGAGCCCGAGTCAGGCCTTGGCGTCCTTCCCGCCGCCGAAGTAGAACCCGAGCACCGCCCCGGACAGGCCGACGAGAGGGGTGAACACGCCGGTGAGGAGCAGCTCACCGTCGGTTGACCCGGCCAGGATGGCGACCGCGGCGATGAACGCGATGGCGCCAGTAGTTCCGAGGATGCCGATCCCCAACCATTTCCGCATGTCCTCGCGGTCCTTGGCCGGGTTGTACTCGAAGTCATCGACCTCCCGGGCCGGCAGGTCGGGATCGTAGGAGATGGAGATGGGCGCCAGCGTGGTGACGCCGTCGGCGGTTTCCGGGGCTCCGACTCCGGTGTCGACGATCTCGGAGTCGGCGCCGCCAGCCGCCGCCGGGGTCACGGGATATGTACCTCGATCATCGACCCGTCCTTCTTCTTGATCAGGATCGTGCCGCCGTCGAGCACCGCTTTGTCCAAGTACACCTTGGTGGAGAGGGCCGACTTGATGCCTTGCGTGAGGTTGTCGCCCCGCCGCTTGGCGGCCAGGAGCTTGACTTCGTCGACCAGGTCGGCGGGCAGATTGGTGGTCACCCGATAGCCATTGGCCATGATGCCTCCTTCGATGAGTCAAACAATCGTACGCACAGCTCTCGTACGCTTCTTATCAGCATAATAGCTGTATCAGGTATGAATGACAACCGCCTGAGCCGGGACGCGAAGAACCGATGGCCCATCGCACGACAAGTCGCACGATGGACCACCGGTTCGTTGGACTGGCGCTGGTGCCTAGTCGGCGGGAGGGCCGGTCTCGGCCAGCTCGACCGGCGGCGGCTCGATGCCCTCGATGGAGCGGAAGACGATCTCGCCGTCCTCGGCGTCGACGATGATGGTCTCGCCGGCCCGGAACTCCTTCCAGAGGATCCGCTCCGACAGCTTGTCCTCCACCATGCGTTGGAGGGCCCGACGCAGCGGCCGGGCGCCCATGGCGGGGTCGTAGCCCTTCTCGGCCAGGAGGTACTTGGCCGCGTCGGTGAGCTCCAGGGTGAGGCCCTGGCTGGCCAGCTGGTCACGCAGGCGCTTGCTCATGAGGTCGACGATCTGGGTGACCTCGGCCCGGCTGAGCTCGTGGAAGACGATGGTGTCGTCGATCCGGTTCAGGAACTCGGGGCGGAAGTGGGCCTTGAGGGCCTCGGCCACCTTCTCCTTCATCTTGTCGTACGTCACCCCTTCGCTCGACTTCTGGAAGCCGATGGAGGCCTTCCGCAGATCGGCGGTGCCCAGGTTCGACGTCATGATGATCACGGTGTTCTTGAAGTCCACCGTGCGGCCCTGGGCGTCGGTGAGGCGCCCGTCCTCCAGGATCTGGAGCAGGGCGTTGAAGACGTCGGGATGGGCCTTCTCGATCTCGTCGAAGAGGACCACGGAGAACGGCTTGCGGCGGACGGCCTCGGTGAGCTGGCCGCCCTCCTCGTAGCCCACGTAGCCGGGGGGCGAGCCCACCAGCCGGGACACCGTGTGCTTCTCCATGTACTCCGACATGTCGAGCTGGATCAGATGGCTCTCGTCGCCGAAGAGGAACTCGGCCAGGGTCTTGGCCAGCTCGGTCTTGCCGACGCCGGACGGGCCCAGGAAGATGAATGAGCCCGACGGGCGCTTGGGATCCTTGAGGCCGGCCCGGGTGCGGCGGATGGCCTGGGATACGGCCTTGATGGCGTCCTCCTGGCTGATGACCCGCTTGTGCAGCTCCTCCTCCATGCGCAGGAGCTTGGCCGTCTCCTCCTCGGTGAGCTTGTAGACGGGGATGCCCGTCCACATGGCCAGCACCTCGGCGATGCCCTCCTCGTCGACCTCGTCGAAGAGGTCGATGCCCTCGGCCTTCCACTCCAGTTCCTTGACCTTCTTGCGCTCCTCGAGCGACTTCTCCTGGTCACGGAGCTTGGCGGCCTGCTCGAACTTCTGGTTCTCGATGGCCTGTTCCTTCTCCTTGCGGACGCGGGACAGGTCGTTCTCGAGCTCCTTGTAGTCCGGCGGGGACTTCATCCGGCGCATGACCATGCGAGAACCGGCCTCGTCGATGAGGTCGATGGCCTTGTCGGGCAGGTGCCGGTCGGAGATGTAACGGTCGGACAGGTTGGCGGCGGCGACGATGGCCTGGTCGGTGATGGTGACCCGGTGGTGGGCTTCGTAGCGGTCGCGGATGCCCCGGAGGATCTCGATGGTGTGGGCCACGGTGGGCTCCTCCACCTTGATGGGCTGAAAGCGTCGCTCGAGGGCGGCATCCTTCTCCAGGTGCTTGCGGTATTCGTCGAGCGTGGTGGCGCCGATGGTCTGCAACTCACCCCGGGCCAGCATGGGCTTCAGGATGGAAGCGGCGTCGATGGCGCCCTCGGCGGCGCCCGCACCCACGAGGGTGTGGAGCTCGTCGATGAACAGGATGATGTCGCCCCGGGTGCGGATCTCCTTGAGCACCTTCTTCAGGCGCTCCTCGAAGTCGCCCCGGTAGCGGGACCCGGCGACCAGGGCGCCCAGGTCGAGGGTGTAGAGCTGCTTGCCCTTGAGCGTGTCGGGCACGGTGTTGGCCACGATCTGCTGGGACAGGCCTTCGACGATGGCCGTCTTGCCCACGCCGGGCTCGCCGATGAGGACGGGGTTGTTCTTGGTGCGGCGGGACAGGACCTGCATTACCCGCTCGATCTCGCGCTCGCGCCCGATGACGGGGTCGAGCTTCTTGTCGCGGGCCAGCTGGGTGAGGTTGCGGCCGAACTGGTCGAGGACCAGCGACCCGGTGGGGGCGGACTCGCCGGCGGGACCACCCGGAGGCGCCCCCTCCTTGCCCGCGTAGCCGGACAGGAGCTGGATGACCTGCTGGCGGACCCGGGAGAGGTCGGCACCCAGCTTGACCAGCACCTGGGCGGCCACGCCTTCGCCCTCGCGGATCAGCCCTAGGAGGATGTGCTCGGTGCCGATGTAGTTGTGGCCGAGCTGGAGGGCCTCACGCAACGACAGCTCCAGGACCTTCTTGGCGCGCGGGGTGAAGGGGATGTGGCCACTCGGCGACGATCCACCGTGGCCGATGATCTCCTCGACCTGGGTGCGCACCGCCTCGAGCGAGATGCCGAGCTGCTCGAGGGCCTTGGCGGCCACGCCCTCGCCCTCGTGGATGAGCCCGAGAAGTATGTGCTCGGTGCCGATGTAGTTGTGGTTGAGGAGCCGCGCTTCTTCCTGGGCCAGCACGACGACCCTTCGGGCTCGGTCTGTGAAGCGTTCAAACATGGGAACCCTGCCTCCTGACGGTGGGGTCCAGTGGCGGCAAGTCTACTTGTGCCGCGTGGGGATGCGAGATGCACCCCTCCGCACTCGGCGACGGAGAGGAAGTACCTCTTCTCTCAACATCGGCGCCCCCAGCCCGATTCCTGACCCGAACTTCGGAGGATCACCGCCCGGCCGCCGCCTGACCCACCGGGGCCGGTGGGTCAGGAGGCCCGGTCCGGGTCAGCCGGCAGGTGGCGCGGTCGTGCCCGGGTCGGTGGTGACCGTGTGGCCACACAGTCCACCCGGGATCGACGTGGCGCACCGGTTGCCTGCGAAGAAGTTCGAGGCGCCTGACTGGTCGATCAGGTCGGCGGGAGCGTTGCCGCGGGCGATGTTCTGGGTGACCCTGGTCCCCGACGAGCCGGCGATCAGCACGATCCCACCCGACACGAAGGAGGGACCGGCCGGGGCGTTGCCGTTCACGGTGTTGGCCCGAAGGGAGATGTTCTCGCCACCGAACACGATGATGCCCCCACCGGAGATGGGCGGGGTTTCGTCACCGCCCGGGCACAACTTGTTGTTGTGGTTGACCTGGTTACCGGCGGCCACCCAGTTCTTGTCGGGGTCCGGCTCGCCCAGGAAGAGAATCCCCAGGCAGTTGTCGTGGGCGTTGTTCACCGTGACCGTCCCGTTCGACGCGCTTCGGATGAAGATGCCGAAGCCGTTGTCGAACACGTTGTTGCCTTGGACGTTGGCTCTGGCGTCGGGCGAGTCACCGACGTAGACACCGGCTTCGCCGCTACCAGACGCGGTGTTGTTCAGGATGGCCGTGCTGGTGGACGTGTTGGCGTACACGCCGTACCCACCGTTGTCGACGAGGGTGTTGTTCCGCACGGTCGTGTTCAGCCCACCGAGGACGAAGATGCCCTCGTTGGGGAAGTTCTCGACCGTGAAGCCGGTCACCCTGACTCCCTTGATCGGCGAGATCAGGGTGAACGTGGAGAAGTCGAATTGACCGAGAACGCAGATGCCGTCGCTCTCGGGCGGCCCTCCCTCCGGTCCGGAGGCGGCGCACGCTCCGGTCGGGGCCCCAGCGCCAGGCTTGAGAATCGTTTTGCCCGGCGTTCCCACCAGGTTGACGTTGTTCTTGGTGATCGCCACGTTCTCGTGGTAGGTGCCGGGCCTGACCACGATGGTCGACCCTGCGGGTGCGGCGTCGATGGCGGCCTGGATCGACTGGCCCGGGCTCACCGTGAGCGTGGCCGCTCCGGCCGGCGCGGCCTGGGCCACGAAGGCTCCGGCCACCATCCCGGATGAGATCAGTGTGGCAGCCGCCTTTCGGCGGATGGTTGCGATCACTCTTGTTCCCCTCTGTCTGTGCGGTCCCCAGCGAAGTGACCGGCGTTGTCGGACGGCCATTTGACACCGGAACCGGCGCCACCACAAGGCCTGGCTAGAGGGCCAGTGAACCTACTGACGGAGAGATCTGTGGTAAGGCGGCCAGGCCACGCCCGCCTCGGTGACGATGGCCGTCACCAGGGCCGCAGGGGTGATGTCGAAGGCCCGATTCTCGGCCGCGAAGCCCGCCGGGGCGATGTCGACGCCGGCCAGGGCGGTCACCTCATCGGCGCGCCGACGTTCGATGGGGATGGCCGAGCCGTCGGGACAGGCCAGGTCGATGGTGGAAGTGGGAGCACCCACGTAAAGAGGAAGACCGTGGTGGCGGGCCAGCACGGCCAGCCCGTAGGTGCCGACCTTGTTGGCCACATCGCCGTTGGCGGCGATGCGATCGGCTCCCACCACCACGCAGTCGACCTCGCCACCGGCCATGAGCGAGGCGGCCATCACATCAGCCACGAGGGTGGCCGGAACCCCCAGGCGGTCGAGCTCCCACGCCGTGAGGCGGGCGCCCTGGAGGGCGGGGCGGGTCTCGCCCACCCACACCGTGGGGCGCCGGCCGCTCTCGTGGGCCGCCCTCACGATGCCCAGGGCCGAGCCGTAGCCGACACAGGCCAGCGACCCTGCGTTGCAGTGGGTGTAGACCCGCCCCCCTTCGGGCACCAGGCTGGCGCCGTGAGCTCCGAGTCGGCGGTTGCGGGCGAGGTCGTCGGCTGCCATCCGCTGGGCCTCGGCCACCGGGTCGTCGGCTTCGAGGGCCCGCTCCACGCCCCACGCCAGGTTCACCGCCGTGGGCCTGGTGGCCACGAGGCGGATGGCCACATCGGTGAGGGAAGCGCCCGTGACCTGGGCCAGGGCCACGCCCATGGCGCCGGCCACACCGAGGGCCGGGGCGCCGCGCACGGCCATGGTCGTGATGGCGTCGCACATCTGGTCGACGGTGGTGACGTCGAGAATCACCAGCTCGGCGGGGAGCCGGCGCTGGTCGATGAGGCGCACGTGCCCGTCGACCCACTCGATGGTAGGCGGGATCGGATCCGTCACGGCGTGATGTTGAGCTCGTAGATGAGGCGAAGGCCGTGGAGGGTGAGCCAGGGCTCGTGATGCTCGATGCTGGCGGAATAGGGGGCGATCAGGGCGCCCAGGCCTCCGGTGGACACGACCGAACAGGGGCCCAGCTCCTCCTCGAATCGACGGCACAGGCCGTCGATGGCCCCCGCGAAACCGAAGATGGCCCCGGACTGGATCGACTCCACCGTGCTCTTGCCGATCGCCCGCCGGGGCTCGACCAGCCGGACCCGGGACAGTGCCGCCGCCCGTTCGAACAGGGCGTCGAGGCTGATCTCCACGCCCGGCAGGATGGCGCCACCCAGGTACTCGCCCTTGGCCGAGGTGGCGTCGACGGTCGTGGCCGTCCCGAAGTCACAGACGATCGTGGGGCCGCCGTGGCGATCGAAGGCACCCACCGCGTTGGCGATGCGGTCGGCTCCGACCTCTTTGGGGTTGTCGTAGAGGATGGGCATTCCCGTGCGGGTTCCCGGTCCCACGATCACCACCGGCAAGGACCCCAGATAGCGCTCGGCCATCTCACCCAGCACCACCGAAAGGCGGGGCACCGTCGAACACACGGCCATGCCGGTGACCTGGCTGAACGAGATGCCCTGCTGAGCGAGGAACTGGCCGATGAGCAGGGCGTGCTCGTCGGAGCTGCGCTCGGCGCTGGTGGCGATGCGCCAGTGGCTCACGAGGTCGGCGCCGGAACCCCGCTCAGAAGGCCGCTCGGGCCTGGCGTAGAGGCCGATCACGGTCTGGGTGTTGCCGGCGTCGACTGCGAGCAGCACAGGCTCAGGCCTCGACGATGTCGAGGCCGATGTCGAGGACGGGCGCGGAGTGGGTGAGAGCGCCGACGGAGATGAGATCGGCGCCGGCGGCGGCGTAAGCCTCCACCGTGTCCAGGGTCACCCCGCCCGAGACCTCGACGGCGCAGGCGCCGCTCACCGTCTTCACGCAGGCCGAGACCTGCTCGGGGGTCATGTTGTCGAGTAGCACGAGGTCGACTCTGGCCGCCAGGGCCTCGTCCACCTGGTCGGCGGTGTCGCACTCGACCTGCACCGTCCGCCCCGGCCACAGGGCGCGGGCCCGGGCCACCGCCTCACCCATCGGCGTGCCGGCCAGGTGATTGTCCTTTAAGAGGATGCCGTCGGACAGCGATCCCCGGTGGTTCACGCCACCGCCCGCCCGGACGGCTGCCTTCTCCAGGGCACGCAGCCCCGGCGTGGTCTTGCGAGTGTCGCGGATGGCGGTCCATCGTCCGGTCGTGAGGTCGACGTAACGGCGGGTAAGGGTGGCGATGCCGGAGAGGTGGCCGAGGAAATTCAGAGCGGTCCGCTCGGCGGTGAGGATCGATGCCAGCGGGCCCTCGACGTGGGCCAGCGACGTTCCCGCGGCGACGGTGTGCCCGTCGTCGGCCGCCCACTCGACGGTGACGGCCGGGTCCACCTGGGCGAAGGTCTCGGTGGCGGCCAGGCGCCCGGCCAGGATGCCGTCGGCTCGGGGGACGAGGTCGGCCACGGCGGTGACGCCGGCCAGGAGGAGTGCGGCGGTGAGGTCACCCAGGGGTCCCAGGTCCTCGGCCAGGGCCCGCGCCACGATCTCCCGAACGGCGCCCGTCGGCGGGTACGAAGCCGGGCTCACGGCGAGACCGCCGCCCGCAGGGCGTCGATATCACGTTCCCGAGACGGGAGGCCCGAGGGGAGGGGCCCGCCGCCTGGAGGGCGGTGGGAGGGGCCGGCCACGGGACAGGACCCGACGAGGCTCACGAGATGGCGAGCCGGTGAGCCAGGTCGGCTCTGGTGTCCGGGAAGTCGGTTCGGGTATGGCAACCCCGGGTCTCCTCACGGGCCGAAGCAGCCAGTACCACGGCGGCACCGACGGCGAGGAGGTTACGGGTCTCGTGCGCGTCCCGGGAGAGGTCCGCAGGATCGAGGGCGTCAGCAGCGGCGGTCAGATGGTGATCGGCCTCGGCGAGGGACCGGGCATCGCGGGCGACGCCGGCATAGCCGGTCATCGTTGCCTGAAGGTGCTCGCGTGTTTTCACGGAGTCGCCGGAGTCGCCGGGGTCGCCAGCCACGCCGGGAGACTTCTTCGGCGCGTTGAACATTTGTGAGGTGCTCGACGCGCCAAGGAAGGGGGCGGGCAACGTCAGGCGTGGCGTCTCTTCTAGGCCACGCAGGGCGCCGGTGGGCGACGGCCGCTCTTCGCCCCCGGCGATGGCCTCCACCACCCGCGGGGCGAAGACCATGCCCTCGAGCAGCGAGTTGGAGGCCAGCCGGTTCGCGCCGTGGACGCCGGTGCATGCCACCTCGCCGGCTGCCCACAGGCCGGGCAGGGCCGTGGCCCCGTCGAGGTCGGTGAGCAGGCCGCCGACCATGTAGTGGGCTGCCGGGGCGATCGGAAGCCAGTCGACGGCCGGGTTGAGGCCGGCCCGCTCGACGGCCGCGGCGATGGTGGGGAAGCGCTGGTCGAAGGCCTCCAGGGGCGTGGCATCGAGCCAGAGGTGTTCGGCCCCCTGTTCCCGCATGCGAATCGCCATGGCCCGGGAGACGACGTCGCGAGGCGCCAACTCGTCGACGAAGCGGTCGCCCCGGGTGTCGCGCAGGAGGGCCCCATGGCCCCGAAGGGCCTCTGACAGGAGTGGCCTCGGCATCTGGGGATGATGGAGGGCGGTGGGGTGGAACTGCACGAACTCCAGGTCGGCCACCGGGACCCGCGCCCGCAGGGCCATGGCTACGCCGTCGCCGGTGGCCTGCGCCGGGTTGGTCGTGACGGAGTAGAGCTGGCCACCGCCTCCGCTGGCCAGAAGTGTGTTGGGAGCTCGAACCTCGTGGGACCTGCCCATCGGGTCGAGGGCGACCACCCCGTGGCATCGGCCGCCGGCCACGATGAGGTCGGCCGCGAACCACCCCTCCAGCACGGAGACCGCCGTGGTCCGTACCGCTTCCACGAGGGCCCGCTCAATCTCCGCGCCCGTCGCCGCCCCGCCGGCGTGGACAACCCGCGGGACCGAATGGCCGCCCTCCCGGGCCAGGGCCAGGACCCCGGTGGGGTCGGTGTCGAACACCGCCCCCAAGGCGATGAGGTCGTTCACCCGGGCCGGCCCCTCGTCGACCAGCACCCGGACGGCGTCGGCATCGCAGAGGCCCGCGCCCGCAGCCAGGGTGTCCGCCAGGTGGAGGTCGGCGGAGTCGGGATCGCCGCCGATGGCTGCGGCCACCCCACCCTGGGCCCAGCTCGTGGCCGATTGGGAAAGCTCGCCCTTGGTGAGCACGCCGACCCGCAGCCCGAACATCGACGCCGCCTGGACGGCCGCCGAGAGCCCGGCCACGCCGCTGCCCAGCACGAGCACGTCGAGGTCAGTTGTGGACGACATGGCCGGCACCCCGCTCAGGGGGCCGCTCGGGCCCGG
>JBBSHU010000069.1:0-15591 GCA_038232455.1 Acidimicrobiales bacterium | reverse complement strand
GGCTGCTGCATGACCCACCGAAGCGACCGGAGCCGGCAAAGAAGGTGTGGCGAGTGTCAGTCCAGCGGTCGGCGCCCGACCGTCTGGGTACCGGGACCCCATGTGCCCGGCGGGAAGCTGCGAACGTTCATAAGCCCGTGGGCAGCCAACAGCGTCTCGATGGCGGCGGAATCCACGAGCCGCCCGCCTGCGCGCGCGGTGCGAAGGCGGGCGAGCGCCAACCCACGCTCACCCGCGCCGCCGAGGTACCCGTGAGGAGCCATCCGCCGGGTCGCAACGACCGGCAGGCCACGGCCAGCGCCGCGTCGAGGACGAGGTCGGGGACGAAGGGTAGGGAGAACCAGACCAGGTCGAAGGCGTCAACGTCGTGGAGGTTTTCCGCTCCCATGGCGCGCAACTCGATGCGGCCTCCCAGTCCGGCATCGTTGACGTTGCATCTTGCGAGCTCGAGGGCAGCGTCGAACGGATCGACACCGACGACATGCAGCCTGGGCCAGGTCCGGCACATCGCGATTGAAAGGGCGGCCACGCCGACGCCGACGTCCAAGAATGCTGCACCGGGCCGGTCGAGGCGGTCGGCCAGTCCGTCAAGGTCGGGGAGGATCACATCGCACAAGACGGGCACCAGCGTCGCCGACGCGGCGCCCTGGCCATGCAGGATGCGCGGGTCGGCGTGTGACCAGCCTGCGGATCGGTTCGGTGCATCGAGCAGGTCAACTGCCTGCAGCAGAATGGTGGAGGCCAGGCCATTCACGAACTCCGCCTCGGCGGGCGTCAGCTCTGTGACCTCTTGATCCACGCCGAGCAGTGAGAGCACTTCGAGACAGGCGCGGGATGCCCATCGAGCCGCTTCCCTGCGGCTCCCGCCAGCACGGCCAGCGCCTCGGCCGACGCGCCAAGGCGATCCAACACGGGGATCACCCGCTCAAGACCCATGTGCTCGTCCTCGCTTGTCGGTCGGGTTACGCGGTCGACCCTACTGACGTCGGTCCTCCCGCGGAGCCGCCAGTTGACCTCGCGACGGGTACCGCTGGCAGACTGTCGCCCATGGGCATGCGGGTGCTCCTCACCTCCCCGGCAGGGCTCGGCCACATCCACCCGATGGTGCCGCTGGCGCGGGCCATGGTCGCCCGCGGCCACGACGTGCTGTGGGCCGCTCCCGCCGCCGGCGTCGACCACGTCCGGCAGGCGGGGATCCGGGCCGTCGCCACCGGCGCCGCCGGGCTCACACACCCGGCTGAGGTCCTTCGCCGCTACCCCGAGCTCCGCCATCTCTCCCCGGCCGAGATGCCCGACGTGCTGTTCGGGAAGATGTTCGGCGCGGTGGCGACGCCGTCGATGCTGGCCGACCTGGCGCCGGTGGCACTCGACTGGCAGCCCGACCTGATCGTGGCCGACGCGGCCGAGTTCGCCGGCCACATCGTCGCCGCGGAGTTGGGCGTACCGAGCGTCACCAAGGGCTTCGGCCCTGTGCTACCCGAGCGCCGGGTGGCGGGAGCCGCCGAGGAGGTGGCGCAGCTGTGGCAGGAGCGAGGGCTCGCGCCCCGTCCGTACGGCGGTTCCTACGATCACCTCTACCTCGACGTCTACCCACCGGCGCTGCAGACTGAGCCGGCACCGCACATTCCCCGCTGCCAGCTCCTGCGTCCCGTCCCCCACGACGGGCATGGCGAGGCGTCCACACCGCTCCCGTTGCCCACGGATCGGGTCGATGCGCCGCTCGTGTACGTCACCATGGGCACGGTTTTCAACGACCCTGCGCCGCTCCGTGTGATCATCGACGCGCTGGGCGATCTGCCGGTTCGCGCCCTCGTCACCGTTGGCCCTCGGGCGGACCCGGCCACCCTCGGGACCCAGCCGGCGCATGTGCGCGTCGAGCGATACGTACCGCAGACCGTCGTGCTGGCCCACTGCGACGTGGTCGTGTCCCACGCTGGATCCGGCACGGTGCTGGCGACGCTGGCCTTAGGGCTTCCTCAACTCTGCGTTCCCCAGGGCGCCGACCAGTTCCTCAACGCCGCCGCGGTGGCCTCGGCCGGGGCGGGCATCTCCCTGATGCCGGGTGAGGCAACGACCGACGCCGTCCGCAACGCCGTCCTGCGCCTCCTTCAAGACCCATCCTTTCGGACCGAATCGGGCCGGGTCAGCGCGTCTATCGAGGCGATGCCGTCGCCCGAGGACGTTGCCGCCGCGCTGGAGGCTCTGGCATAGCGCGAAGCCTCGGACCGCTCCGAGGGTCGTCCACGTCGCCAGTCTCGGTGGAAAGAAAGACGTATTCAAGCCCCAGGGAGGTGCGGACGGCGAAGTCCGCGCATTTTCGGTGCCTCAGCGTAAAACGCGGCCCACCACTCGAACCGTCGATCGACTGGGTCCCGCAGGAGGAACCTTCAACGGGAGTCGCGTCCGCGGTGTCGTTCGGCCCCCAAGACTCGGACGGCCGGTGTCCCGTAAGAGTGGTCCGGTGAGCCGTCCCGGGACCGGGGGGCTATGCGGACGCAGCCGCGGATACCGGCATCGCACCCAGTACGCGCCGAACAGGGCGTGCCGTTTCCCCTGCTCGCCCGTGTGCGTGGACGGTCATGGCTCGCAAGGTGCGTCAGCCGGTTGGCACAGTCGGGCCTCTTGCGCATCTGCCAGAGCCCGTTGCGCACCCACCGCGCAACTAGACGGGCGATTGCGCATCTTCACGGGATCCCTACAGTCGCGCAAGGTACGCGCGCCTAGGTGTGACTCCCCAGCGCCCCACACAAGGTGTCGCGCAAGGTACGCGGCAGCAGTCGCCCCCCCCAGTAGTGGTGCCATTCCGTAGCGCATGGCTGGAACGTGAGCAGTCATTCGCCTGTGGTGGCGGCCCGGCTTGCTTCGGTGATGAACTCCCACGGGTGAGGTTCCGTCCGGCGCCGCGGCCCACGCCCCGGGGGCCGTACACCCAATGGTTCTGGCCCACCCCTCCCACGACCGACGGGAGGACCGGGTTCTCGACGTTCGAGCACACGCTGATGCCCGAGATCGACCCCGGCCCGGCGGCCACCTACTTCTGGGCCCACCAGTTCGGCCTCGAGGGCGGCGAGGGCGGCTACCTCGGCTTGCAGACGAAGGGCAACCGGGTCGACGGGACACTTGGCAAACTGGCCATCTTCTCCCTCTGGGACGCCACCGGCGCCGACGGCCCCGGCTCTGTCCGCTTCAGCGGTGAGGGCACGGGATGGAGCGCCCGCATCCCGTACCTGTGGACGGCGGGCAGGTCCTACCGGTTCCGGCTGGTCGCCGACGACGTCACGCCCGACGGAGCCTGGTGGACGGCATCGGTGATCGATGTCGACGCCAGCGTCGAGAGCCACATCGGCAGGCTGCGGGCGGCGCCGGGTTGGGGAGGCCTGCGACCGTGGTCGGTGATGTGGACCGAGTACTACGGGCAGCCCCTGCGACACTGCTCCGACCTGACCCCCGTGAGCGCGATATTCGGCTCGCCGACAGCCGACCGCACCACCGTCCCAACCCGTTCGCACAGCCACATCGGCGACGGCACCTGCGACACCACCCGCATCACCGACCTCGACCATGGCGTGCGTCACGAGATGGGGCTGCTCGGCCCTTGAGGGTCAGCCGATGGACCCCTACGCGTTCATGAGCTACCTATCCGGGACCGCCCTCAGAGGGCGCAGTAGTCATCGTGGCCGCCCTGATCGGGGTACCCTCGGAACGTGGCACCGTTCAAGATTCGAGTGTTCGGCGACCCGGTCCTGCGTCAACCCACCCACGACGTGACCGAGATCGACGAGAACCTGATGAAGCTGGCCGAGGACATGCTCGTCACCATGTACGAGGCGCCCGGCGTGGGTCTGGCCGCCCCCCAGGTCGGCATCCAGAAGCGGTTCTTCGTCTACGACATCGGCGATGGCCCCCACGCCGTGGTCAACCCCCGCCTCTCCGGGCACGAGGGCGAGTGGACCTACGAGGAGGGCTGCCTCTCGGTGCCCGAGCTGTCGTGGCCCATCGTTCGCTACGAGCGGGTCCATCTCGACGGCTTCGACCTGTCGGGTGCCGAGCTTTCAGTTGACGCCGACGAGTTACTGGCCCGCATGTTCCAGCACGAGTGCGACCATCTCGACGGCATGCTGCTCCTCGAGCGCCTCGACAAGCGCCAGCGCAAGGGGGCCATGCGAACCTTGCGCCAGCGGGCCCTGGGCATCCCCGAGGACGCGGTCGCGTCGATCGGCGGCGTCTCGACGGCCGACCACCCGGCCGCCGACGAGCCGGCGTCGGTCACCCGATAGGAGCGGCTCTGCGCATCGTCTTCCTCGGTACGCCCGAGGTGGCGGTCGGCCCCCTACGGAGCCTGGTCGAAGCCGGTCACGACGTGGCACTGGTGGTGTCCCAGCCCGATCGGAAGCGGGGGAGGGGCGGGGCCCTCGTTCCCAGCCCGGTCAAAGCCGCAGCCGCCGAGCTCGGGCTACCCACCAGCGACCAGGTCGACGACGTGATCGGCACCGGTGCCACCCTCGGGGTGGTCGTGGCCTACGGACGCCTGATCCGGCCCCACGTGCTCGCCGCCATGCCCATGGTCAACATCCACTTCTCGTCGCTGCCCCGGTGGCGGGGCGCGGCCCCGGTGGAGCGGGCCATTCTGGCCGGCGACGCCTCCACCGGTGTGTGCGTCATGGCCCTGGAGGAGGGACTCGATACCGGGCCCGTCTACGCCGGCGAGGAGGTGGCGATCCGTCCCGACGACACGGCCGACGACCTGCGGGCCGTCCTCAGCGAGCGGGGCACAGCCATGCTGTTGCGAGTGTTGGACGAGGGTCTGCCTCCGCCCCACCCCCAGGAGGGCGAGCCCACCTACGCGGCCAAGCTGGCGCCGGCCGACCACCACCTCGACTGGCGGCGTCCGGCCATCGACCTGCACCGGGTGGTACGGGTCGGCCAGGCGTGGACCACGTTCCGGGGTGCGCGCCTCAAAGTGCACCGCACCCGATTGGTAGGCGATCCGCCGGTGCCGCCGCCCGGAGTGGTCGACCCCGTCACCTTGGTGGTGGGCGCCGGAGAGGGAGGCCTTCAGCTGGTGGAGGTGCAACCCGAGGGCCGTCCCGTCCAGAGCGCTGGGGCATGGCGCAACGGAGCCCGCCTCGGTCCCGAGGAGCGCCTGGGTGGCTGAGGCCGACGGCGTCCTGCGAGCGAAGGTGCTTACCGTGTCCGACGGCGTGGTCGCCGGAACCAGGCAGGATCGCTCGGGTGCCGCCCTCGTTGCCGCCCTCGGCGCCGGGGGGTGGGAGGTCGTCGACCACCGGGTTACTGCCGACGGGTCCGACGAGGTGGCGCAGGCACTGGCGACGATGGCCGAGGGATTCTCCGGCCTGGTCGTCACCACCGGCGGCACCGGTTTCGCCCCCCGTGATCTCACCCCCGAAGGCACCCGCGCCGTCATCGACCGAGAGGCTCCCGGGCTGGCCGAGGCCATGCGTCTGGCCAACCCGGCCAAGGGACGCCTGTCGAGGGGCGTGGCCGGAACCCTGGCGCGCGTGATCGTGATCAACACGCCGGGCTCGGAAGCCGGAGCGGTCGAGTCGCTCGCTGCCGTCATCGACGTCCTCCCTCACGCCGTCGCCCTGCTCGCCGACCGCCCTACCGTCCACCCCCAATGAGCCTCGGCGGGCTGGTGGTGAGCTGGCCGTGAGCACCGACGAAAAGGCAATGGGACGGGCGCGTGAACTGGCTGCGGGGGTCCGGGGCACCACGTCGCCTAATCCGTGGGTGGGTTGTCTGATCGAGCCTGGAGGCTTCGAGGGTGCGACCCAACCACCGGGTGGCCCTCACGCCGAGGCCATCGCCCTGGCTGCGGCCGGCCGGGCCGCGCGCGGGGCGACCCTGTTCACCACGCTCGAGCCGTGCGCCCACCAGGGACGTACGCCGCCCTGCGTCGACGCCATCGTGGCCGCCGGCATCCGTCGGGTGGTCGTCGGCGTCTCCGATCCCGATCCTCAGGTTTCGGGTGCCGGGGTGCGGGCGCTCAGAGAAGCGGGGATCGAAGTCGCCACCGGTGTCGGCGCAGCCGAGGTCACCGATCAACTCGCTCCCTACCTCAAGCACCGCACGACCGGGCGCCCGTGGGTGGTGGTCAAGTTGGCGGTCACCCTCGACGGCCGCACGGCCGCCCCCGACGGGTCCAGTCGCTGGATCACCGGCCCCGAGGCACGCGCCGACGTCCACCGACTGCGGAGCGACAGCGACGCCGTGCTCGTGGGTGCCGGCACCGTCCGGGCCGACGACCCCGAGCTGACGGCGCGCGTCGGGCCCGAGCCGGCTGAGGGCAACGTGCCGACGTCGATTCCCCACCCTCTTCGCATCGTGCTGGGAAAGGTGTCCTCAGAGGCCCGCGTGCAACCGGCGATCGAGCTGGGGGGCGACCTCGGAGATGTGCTCGACGACCTCGGCCGTCGGGGCGTCCTCCAGGTCCTGGTGGAGGGCGGGGCCACCGTCGCCGGGGCGTTCCACCGGGCCGGGCTGGTCGACCGCTACGTGCTCTACCTGGCCCCGGCGCTGCTGGGCGGCGACGACGGCCGCCCCGTGTTCTCGGGAGCCGGCGCGGCCACCATGGTCGACGCCTGGCGGGGCCGTATCGCCGAGGTGCGTCAGCTGGGCGGCGACCTCCGGATCGATGTCACACCGACGACGACGGCCGCCATGCCCCCCGCCGGGACCTGAGGCGCGTCGTGTTCACCGGCATCATCGAGGAACTGGGTCGGCTCCAGGCCCGCGACGGGAATCGTTTCACCTTCGCCGCCGAACTCGTGCTCGACGACGCCGAGACGGGCGCGTCGATCTCGGTGAACGGCTGCTGCCTGACGGTGGTCGAACATGGCCCGGGCTGGTGGTCGGCCGACGTAGTGGCGGAAACCCTCGACCGAACCACCTTGGGCGATCTGGCCCCGGGCGAGGCGGTCAACCTCGAGCGTCCGGTACGTCTGGCCGACCGCCTGAGCGGACATCTGGTGCAGGGCCACGTCGACGCCGTGGGTCAGGTCACCTCCCCGGCACCGCACCTGGTTGTCAGTGCCCCGGCCGCCCTGCACCGCTACCTGGTCGAGAAAGGCTCGGTGGCCCTCGACGGTTGCAGCCTCACCGTGGCCCGGGTCCGCGCCGACGGGTTTGCCGTCGCCATCGTTCCCCACACCGCTGCGGTCACTACTCTGGGGAGGAGGAAACCCGGCGATCGGGTGAACCTCGAGGTCGACATCGTCGCCAAATACGTCGAGAGACTCGTCACCGGGAGCTGACAGCAATGCCGTCCAAATTCGGGCCTTCGTCCACCGGGCCCATCGCCTCGAGAAACGACACGTCGAGCGACGGCCCTTTTTCCACCATTCCCGACGCCATCGCCGCCTTCGCCCGCGGGGAAATCGTCGTGGTGGCCGACGACGCCAACCGCGAGAACGAGGGCGACCTCATCATGGCCGCCGAGTTCGCCACTCCCGACAAGATCGCCTTCTTTTTGAACCACACGTCGGGGGTCATCTGTGCTCCGCTCACCGGCGAACGCCTCGACGCCCTCGAACTGCCCCCGATGGTGGTCGAGAACACCGAGTCGAACCGCACCGCCTTCACCATCTCGGTCGACGCCCGGGTGGGCACGTCCACCGGTATCTCCGCCGCCGACCGGGCGGCTACCATCGCCGCCCTCATCGACCCCGGTACCGGCCCGATCGACCTGGTGCGGCCCGGCCACATGTACCCCCTGCGCTACCGCGAGGGTGGCGTGCTCAAGCGCGCCGGCCACACCGAGGCCGCCGTCGACCTGGCCCGGCTGGCCGGCCTCACCCCGGCCGGGGTTCTGTGCGAAGTCGTCACCGAGGACAAGACCTCCATGGCCCGCCTGCCCGAGCTGGCACGCTTCAGCGCCGAGCACGGCCTGGCGTTCATCTCCATCGCCGACCTCATCCACTACCGCCGGCAGTCCGAGAAGCTGGTCGAGCGGGTGGCCGAGGCGCGTATCCCCACGCAATGGGGCGATTTCACCTGCTACGTCTACGAGAGCCTGCTCGACGGCGACCGCCACCTCGCTCTCGTCCGGGGAGCCGTCCAGGGCGAACCCGACGTGCTCGTTCGGGTCCATTCCGAGTGCCTCACCGGCGACGTGTTCGGGTCCCTGCGCTGCGACTGCGGGTTCCAACTCGAGGCGGCCATCGAGCTGATCGCCAGGGAGGGCCTCGGCGTGGTCGTCTACCTGCGCGGCCACGAAGGCCGGGGTATCGGTATCGCCCACAAGCTGCGGGCCTACAACCTCCAGGACGAGGGGGCCGATACGGTCGACGCCAACCTGGCCCTCGGTCTCCCGATTGACAATCGTGAGTACGGCATCGGTGCCCAGATCCTCGTCGACCTCGGCATCACCACCATGCGCCTGCTCACCAACAACCCGGCCAAGTACGGGGGCCTGGAGGGCTACGGGCTGCAGATCGTGGAACGCGTGGGCCTGCAGTCCCAGCCCAATCCCGAGAACATCGCCTACCTGCGCACCAAGCAGCAACGGCTCGGCCACCTTCTGGAAGGACTCGATTGAACACCTACGAAGGCCGACTTCGCGGCGACGGCATGCGCGTGGCCATCGCCGCCAGCCGGTTCAACGACCTGATCACCGACCGGCTGGTCGCCGGTGCACGCGACTCCCTGGTGCGACATGGAATCGAGGAGGCGTCGATCACTCTGGTATGGGTGCCAGGCGCGTTCGAGCTACCCCTGGTGGCCCAGCGCCTGGTGGCGTCGGGCGACCACGACGCCGTCGTGTGTGTGGGCGCCGTCGTCCGCGGGTCCACCGACCACTACGAACACGTCTGTGCCCAGGCAGCGTCGGGGATCCTGCGGGTCAGCCTCGATACCGGTGTCCCCGTGGTGTTCGGCGTGCTCACCACCGACACCCCCGAGGCTGCCCTCGACCGGGCGGGCGGAAAGCTCGGGAACAAGGGGTTCGAGGCGGCCGCCACGGCCATCGAGATGGTCGATGTGCTGCGCCAGCTGCCCAAGAGCCAGGGCCCGGGGTAGCCCGTGCTGCGCCTCGTCCTGCCCAAGGGCTCACTGGAGAAGGCCACCATGGCCCTGTTCGACCACGCCGACCTCAGCGTGTCCCGGGGATCCGACGTCGACTACCGGGGTTCGGTCGACGACCCCCGCATCGACGAGGTGCGCATCCTCCGTCCCCAGGAGATCCCGCACTACGTGGCCGAGGGGCTGTTCGATCTGGGCATCACCGGCCGCGACTGGATCGAGGAGACGGGCCGGGAGGTCGTCTCCCTCGGCCAGCTCCACTACTCCAAGGCCACGGCCCGCCCGGTGCGGGTGGTGCTGGCCGTCAGTGGCGACTCGAAGGTCGAGGCGGTCGAGGACCTGCCTTCGGGCGTGCGCGTGTCCACCGAGTACCCCGAGCTCACCCGCCGGTACTTCGAGAAGCACGGCGTGGATGCCGACATCCGCTTGTCGTACGGCGCCACCGAGGCCAAGGTGCCAGAGATCGCCGACGCTGTGGTCGAGATCACCGAGACGGGCCGGGCCCTGCGGGCGGCCGGACTGCGCATCCTCGACACCATGCTGGTCAGCTTCACCGAGCTCATCGCCAACCCCGCCGCCTACGAGGATCCGACCAAGCGCCACGCCATGGGCCAACTCCACACCCTGCTCCAGGGCACGCTCGAGGCCCGGGGCAAGGTGCTGGTGAAGCTCAACGTGGCCTCCTCCGACCTCGACGGCGTCATCGCCCTGCTGCCCGCCCTGAAAGCGCCGACGATGTCGAAGCTGTTCGGTGCCGAGGCCTACGCCCTGGAGACCGTGGTGCCCAAGTCCGAGATCAACATCCTCATACCGGCCCTCAAAGACGCCGGCGCCTCCGACATCATCGAGGTGGCCTTGGCCAAGATCGTCCATTGACAGTGTTGACGGGCACCGTCGTGGAGTTCGGCGGGCACCGGGGTTTGGGCACGGTGCGGGGCGACGACGGGCGGGAGCTCGCTTTTCACTGCACGAGCGTCGCCGACGGCTCGCGCTCGATGGAGGCCGGTACGACGGTGGCGTTCAGCGTCGTGGCCGGCCATCACGGGCGTTGGGAAGCGAGTGACGTGTCGCCAGTGCCGGGCTGACGCCCACTGTCGGCTACGGGATGGTGATGGGCCCCGAGAGCGGGCCACGACACTGCCGCTCCGACCGGCGGGATGGGTCGACCCCGGCCGAGGCCGAGGGGCTAGGGTCGGCGACCGTGCGTACACGAGCGGTCTCCTTATGCGTTTTGTTCACCCTCGGTCTCGTCGCTTGCGGGAGCGACAAGACCACTACAGCGTCGCCGGAAGCCGACATGGCGACGGCCAAGAAGCTGGTCCTGACGTCCACCGACTTCCCGCCAGGATGGACGGCCAAGCCCGATGATCAGACCCAGTCCCCGGAGGACAAGGCCGATTCCAAGGAGCTCAGCGACTGCGTGGGCACCAGCGGCCCGGAGGCCGAGAAGGCGCGGTGGAACGGGGACGACTTCACGATGGACCAGTACCAGGTGAGCTCCGAAACCAATCTGGTCACGGACAAGGCCCTCTACAAGAAGGATATTGCCGCCATCAAGAGCCCGAAGCTGCAGACGTGCGTGAAGGACGTCTTCGGCAAAGTGTTGACCAAGGCCATCGGAAGCAAGCCCACGTCGCTCGATGTGACCCCGTTCCAGGTGAAGAAGTACGGCGACGTCACCACCGGCCTTCGGATGAAGGTCGAAACGGGAACCGGGACCACCGACACCGTGTACGTCGACCTGGTGCTGATGGGTAAGAACCGGGCCGAGGTCACCGCAACCGTCTTCGCCGTCGGCCAGCCGATGGACCCGGGGCTGGAGAACTCGCTTCTGGCCAAGATTGGTTCGCGGGTCAACGCCGCGTAGGCCATAGCGTTCACGGCGGTTTGTGGGCGCCTTGGAGCTCGAGCTGCTTCCGCACGCGCCGACGACCAGGACGAAAAAGAGACCGACAGCCTGCCCGCACTATTCTTCTCATGGCAGCAACGTAGGCAAGGGTGACGGACTGTCAACGACTGTCCGTTCGGGGCGTGGAGACTTGGACAAGCAAGGCTGGTTGAGCGAACGCTATGTTCTCCGGCGTGCGCCTCGCAGTCGTCATCGGCCTCTCCTCGGCCATCCTCACCGCCCTCGTCACCGAGATCTACTGCCATCGCGCCCTGGCTCACCGCGCCTTTCGGGTCCAGCCGGTCGTGGCGTCGGTGCTCGACACGTACTTCCGGGTCATCGTCTGGACCGATCCCGAGTCGTGGGCCGCCGTCCACCGGTTCCACCATCGATACGCCGACACGCCGTTGGATCCCCACTCGCCCCGGCAGCGCCCACCTCTCGCGATTCTCCTGGGCTCGTCGTACCTGTTCGCCATGGCCCGGCGGCGCCTGGCGGTGGGCACGCCGCCTCGGAGGGGAATTGTCGTCCTCCGTGGGCTGGTCATCGCCGTCCCTTTCGTCGTGTTCGGACCGGTCCAACTGCTCACCATGATGGCCGTGCACCTGATCTGTTACCTGGGGATCATGGGGGCGGTCAACATGGTGGGACATCTCTACGGGCGCAAGCCCCACCCCGACTTCCCGGGATATGACCTGGCCTGGCTCGCCATCCCGCTGCTGGGCCACGGGTACCACAACTCACACCACGCCCATCCGGCCGCCAGCCGCACGGGTCCCCTCGACCCGATCTGGCCTCTTCTCCGCTTGTTCGCTGCGCTACGACTGATCGAGCTCGAGGATCGACGGTCCCCATCACACTCGCGGGCGTGCTGCGGGGCTTCGGCCATCGCCACACCGATGTAGTCCGCCGGGGAGTTCACGCAGGCGGGGAGTTCACGCAGACCGGGGGCGGCTGGCACGAACCCGAAGACACCGGCCTGCACCACGACGAGCGCGCCGCGGTCGGTGACGGTCACCAACACAGGAGGAGCTCCGCTGTCAGTCGGGAGCACCAGTCTCGCCAGAGCCGACCGGCTGCCTTCTCGCTCGTTGCCGACAACTGTTCGGGACGCACGCTCGCGGCCGGCGCCCCTGCACTGTCACGGTGTCGTTCGCACCGACGTCGCAGGGCCCGAAGAGTGCCTCCCTCGCCATCCCGAGCAATGCCGCCTCCGGGGTGGCGCCGGTCGCCCTTTCGGGCACCGGCACGCCGCCGCCCCCGGCTGACGTCTCGGTGAGCGTCGGCGCTACGCCGAACCCGGTGAGCGCAACCAGAACCTGACCTCCCGAGGCGTGTGCCACCAATCCGGCCGGTGGAGTCAGCCGTCCCGATCTGCTGGCGGGCGACAGATGGAGCTGACCCCCTCTCTGAAACAACCGGCATATCCTGGTCCTAGCCCAGACAATCCGCCCCCAAAGTTGGTACTGTCCACCAGCGGGGGTACACATCTCTTCGGACTACCAAGGCTGGCTGATAGGGAGGGGACTTGCAAGAGTCACGTAACGTACATACTGCCCAGCCCCGGCCGGCGTCGGCTCCGTCCGGATCGGAACGATTCGCCGCCTCAACCACGTCAGAGCCTGGTGGCCAGACAACCGCGGTGCTGTTGGTCTGCACCGGGAGGGTCTGCGCGTCCCTGGTGGCCGAAACATTCCTCCGCCATCGCTTGGCCGGCCTCGGGTCGGATGTCGTTGTCCAATCCGCTGCTCTGCGCTCCGAACGAGAGGCTGCTGACCCGGTTGTTGTCAAGATGCTACGCCGCCGAGGCTTCCGTCTTCGTGGGCACCGCAGTGCAACGCTCACGCTCACACCCGCTCGGCTGTCGGGTGTTGACCTGGTGTTGAGTATGGCCACGGAGCACGTAGAAGCGGTCGTGGCCATGGCGCCTGAGACATGGCCACGGGTCTTCACTCTCAAAGAGCTGATCCGGCGAAGTAACGCCGTGGGTGGCCGCCGGTCGAAGGAGACCGTCGATGACTGGTTGGCCAGACTGCACTCGGGACGTGTTCTCGGTGACTCAAGACACTTCTCGCCACAGGATGACATTCCCGACCCAATAGGCCAACCTCTGTCCGTGTACGAGAACATGGCCAATGAGGTCGAGGCTCTGACCACAAGCCTCGCTGACTTACTCGCCGCCACCCAAGGTGTGCCCGCTGTCGACTCCGCCACTCATGTCAGTGACGCGCCTCAGTTCGAGCGTGGCTCGCCAACATCGGAGGGCGGCCCCTGGGTGGATCTCGACCCCGAAGGCAAGTGGTCACTGGCGGCAATCGAACGAAGGCCGGCCGTCTCCCTCGAGGGGATACCGACCGGTGACAGAGCGCGTCCGCTCGAGCAGGGCCCAGAGACCAACAGGGGCATTTCACCGGACGATGAGGTCAACGAAGAGGAGATATCGCTGAAGGCGATGAAGGCAGAGGACGTCGACCTAGACGGTGCTCGAGGCCTGCCGTCGCTCCCGGTCCCGCCAGTTGAGGGACGGCTCACGGCACAAGAGGCGTTACGGGAGGCCCAACAGACGGTGACGGAAGCAGCACAGCAGTTGGCCGAGGTCCTCCGCTCCGTCACTGATGCCCAGCAAAACCTGCCGCCCGACGCGTACACCCAGCTAGGCGACGAAGTGGCAGCGGTGATGCGGAGTGCAGCGGCGCAGTCCTCGGGTTTGCGCGATGACGCGGAACGCTACGCCCATCGAGTTCGCTCCGAGGCAGAAGCACATGCTGGCGCTGTGCGGGACCAAGCTCAGAGCGACGCCTCCGATTTGCGCCAAAAGGCAGTGGACGAGAGCGCCGCGATGCGACGCGAGGCTGAGACCGCCGCCGAGGCGCTCACGAGCAAATCCGAAGAGCAGGCTGAGCTCACGCTCAGGGAGGCGGCCTCCGAGCGGCGACAGGCCAGCACCGAGGCCACCGATCTCCGGCAGGCGGTGATTACGGAGACTGCTGAGCTGCGCGACGAGGCTGACCGCTATGCCAAGAGCACGCGCCAGCGGGCGGAGGCCGACGCTAGTCACATACGCGACGAGGCGGACCGTGGCGCTCGCAACGTCCAAGCCATAGCCGAGGTGCAGAGCACCGAGGTACGGGACCGGGCCGAACATGACGCTGCCACCATGCGCCACGCCGCCGAGGACGATGCTCGCACGATGCGGTCGGAAGCGGAGCAGGAGGCAACCGAACTGGTCAGCAAGGCCAGCACCAGGTACGCCGAGCTGGTCGTCGCCGAAGGTGAGATGCGCAGTCGTCTGGAGGGGGTGGCCGGTGCGTTGGTCTCGGCCCTGGACGGGTCGCAACACACTCTGTCGCCGCCCCCGGCCCTGGCTGCATCCGACGAAGAGAGCGGGACTAGTCCTGCATCCGTGGATATGACTTGACCCGCTCCCGGAAAATGGTGTTGACAAGAACGGTAAACCGATCTTAGGGAGTCGGGCCACAGGGCGTCGAACAGGTCCATGCAGGCGGCGAAGGTGGCGGTGTCCCCAGAGCGACCGATGGCCATGGCCACCCGGAACGCCTCCTTGAGCTCGTAGGCCACGGCCAGGTCGGGATCGAGATTGGTGGCGTCGAACAGGGCCAGGCGTTGTCGCTCGCCGGCTCGGCGGGTGTCGGCCTCGAGGGAATCCCGGGATCGGGCCAGGGCGAAGCGAGCGTCTTTGAAGGGCTTGCCCAGGCGACGGCTGCGATGGCGCCAGCGGTTCCAGGCGTCGCGTCGTACCTGGGTGAGAGCGCTGAGCAAGCGGCGGTGCAGGTGGAAGGCGTCAGCCACGATGAGGGCATTGGGGAACAGCACCCGCACCGCCGAGCGATAGGGGGCGTGGCAGTCGATGGTGACGATACGCACCTCGGCGCGCTCGGCGTGGCTGAACAGCGAGGCGAATAACAACACCGCCGAGGCGTCGCGCCCGGGAGCCATGTCGATCACAACGCCACGGGCGGGGTCGCTGAACACGGTGGCGTAGACGAAGTTCTTGCGTGGCCCGGCCTCGGGCCAGATCGGCGAAGAAGCCCAGCGCCCGCTGGGTGGCGCCACCTCGGTCGATGCCCTCGAAGCGCTCGTCGAAGGAACGCTGGTCACAGTCCTCCCACTCACAGATGAAGCGGCGCACGCACACCGACAGGGTGATGACGACGGTGCGCACGACGTCGATCACGTCACGCCAGCCGGTGCCGTTGGTTGTGCCCGACGGGCGGGCACGGCTCGGGCACAGCGCCACCTCGTGCTTGCCGGCGACGTGCACCACCGGTCGCCGTCCTCCTCGTCGATGGTGCGGAACACGTTCATGTCGCGCCGGCCACGGCGCATCGAGAGACGGTCGGCCACGGGTCTGGGTTCCCCTCTTCAGCTCTTCGACAAGCCGAAGCATGGGAGCCGGGGCCCACCACGTGGTGGGCCCTGAGGCCGTCAGGGCCCTACTGGTGCAACCCTCAATTCGCGTGTGTGTCCTGAAAGGATTAGGTCCTGCGAAAACTCTTCTGTCGAAAAAGGCCTTCGGGCGCACCCGGAGTTATAACCGGAACCTGTGGATCGACCACCCGCTCGAGGGCGCGGCGTACCTTCCTCGTTGACCAAAACGAGATGTCGCTGGCGGTGGAACGCCGGCGAGGAAGGAACGCCGATGT
>JBBSHU010000068.1:0-15702 GCA_038232455.1 Acidimicrobiales bacterium | reverse complement strand
GTCTCGACCACCGGGTGGGCCACGGCCGGGAGCGCCCGGCTTGCGATCCTGTCGTCAAGCTCGAATGCCAGCGCGGTAGCGTTCACCTGTCAGGTGCTCCTTTTGCCCGGGTTGATACGACTGTCGCAAGCCGCATCGTCCTAGGTGGTGGGGCATCTGTCGCGTCAATCCGCAGCGACAGCCCTATCGCTGTGAAATATCAGGGTCAGAACAGGGGTGAACAGCCGATAGCGGGGTCCGCTCGCACTTCCGGCAGATCCGACCGGCGAGGACCCTACAGGATCAAGAGGCCGGCCGGATGGCCGAGGGGAGCGGCATCAGCTCACAGTGGCATGAAGAAGAAGCGCCGGATGGCGTCGGGCAGCGGCAGGGGGACGTCGCCGGCGCCTCCCCAGTTGGTGGTAGCCCCGGCCCGCACGTACCAGACGCCGGTCGAGGGACGGAACACGGCGGTGTCGATGCTGCCGTCGCCGTTGTAGTCGCCGGGAACGGGGATATCGCCGTTGGTGGCCCAGGCAACGGTGATGCCGTTCCGAACGTACCAGGTGCCCGTCGAGGGCCGGAAGACGGCGATGTCGGTGGTGCCGTTGCCGTCGTAGTCGCCCGGGACGGGGATGTCGCCGCTCGTTCCGAAGCCGACGGTGATGCCTCCGCGCACGTACCAGGTGCCCGTCGAAGGTCGGAAGACCGCGATGTCGGTGGTGCCGTTTCCGTCGTAGTCGCCGGGCACGGGGATGTCGCCGTTGGTTCCGAAGACGACGGAGGCGCCTCCCTGGATGTACCAGGTACCGGTCGAGGGCCGGAACACGGCCACGTTGGCGGTGCCGTTGCCGTCGTAGTCACCGGGCACGGGGATATCGCCGGCGCCTCCCCAGTTGACGGCGGGACTCCCCTGGATGATCCAGGTGCCCGTCGAGGGCCGGAACACGGCGATGTCGGTGGTGGCGTTGTTGTCGTAATTGGCCGGGACGGGGATGTCACCCGAGGTGCCGAAGTTGGTGGCCGTGTCGACACCGCCGGACCCGTGGATGTACCAGATGCTGCTGCCAGGCCGGAACACCGACACGTCGGTCTTGCCGTCGCCGTCGAAGTCGGCGGGAGGCCGGCGGGGGAAGGCTGTGACGGTGACACTCTCGCCGGCGGCGTTGCACGCCGGGGTCAGAGGCACGTAGTTGGCGTCGCCGCTGTAGGACGCGACGAAGCGGTAGACGCCTGCCTGGGCGGCGGTGACCGGTGACGAGTGCGCCGTGCCGTCGGCCGCCACCACGACGGTGGACTGGGCCAAGGGTGCGCCGGCGCACGTCGGATCACCGGGACCGAACACGCTGAAGGTGACGGTGCCGGTCACGGCCGCCGCTCCCGCCGTCTTGGTGAGCGTGGCCGTGTCGGAGACGGTGCCGCCGACGGCCACCGACGGCGAAGCCTGGGTCACGAAACCGGGAACGCCCTTGTTCACGGTGACGATCTGGGACACCGCAGCGACCGGCATCAGTCCGGTGACGTTGCCTGTCTCCTTCACCAGCAGGTTGGCGAAGGTCTGAACCGCCGGCGCCACGCTGGCATCGATGGTGGGCACCTTGAGGACGTTCAGGAGGAAGTCGATCGTGCACGAGCTCGAGCCCGGGCCGCCCGGCGGCGCCAAGACGACCGAGCCGATGGTGGGCGAGAAGGTGAAGACGCCTGAAGCGTCGGGACCCGAGACCGAGAAGACCTGGCCTGCGCAGGCTGTGCCCACCTCCCCGGGGGCTGTCGGGTTGATCGAGAACACGCCAGGGTCCGGCATGGGGCAGGCCACTGTCCCCGTGGTGCCGGTGCCGCACGACGGGGCGAACTTGATCTCGCTGACGGTGTTCGACTCAGCCTGGTTCGGAGCAGTGTTCTGGTTGGTCATGGTGATCGCGCCGTTCAGACTGGTGCTGCCGACGCTGGCACCAGTAGGCACGGTCAAAGTTGCCGAGGAACCGACGCGGGCCGATGCAGGACTGACGGCCACGACGGTCGATGCGACCACGCCAGCCACCAACGCGAGTGCCAACGGAATACCGCGTGCTCGACGAGCTCTCGCGGCCATATCAATCCCCGATCCCGAAACGATGTTGGCGCCGATTGTACCGGCCGGATTGCCGAGCGCGTCCCTCCCCTGCTTCAGCCGCCGACGCGCACCGGTTCTGCCTGGTCAGTTCGTCTCGGCCCAGGGTCCGACCCCACCGACCCGTTCGGCGGTGATGTGGATGACCCGGCCCGGGGGCGGGTTGTCGAACGGGGGGAACTTCACGCCCGGGCCCATGTAGACCTCGGCCAGTCGCTGGAGGAGGTCGGCCGCACCGCCGTCGGTGAGGCGAGCGGTGCCGTGGACGAGGAGGTACTTGTCGAGTCCCATCTCGTTGCGCCCCTCGGCCTCCACCGAGAGGGCGACCCGGGGATCACGCTCGATTTGCGAATCTTCTGGCCCTGGCCGAGGTGACCGACGACGATCTCGTCGCCATCGAGGCCAACCCACACGATGCTGATCTGTGGCCTGCCGTCGGGATTGACGGTGACGAGATGGCCCAGACGGCCGGCGGTGAGTGCAGCCCGGGCGTCGGTGCCGAGGGCGGCCATCATGTTCTCCCTTTGTCGGGGCGGGAAGGCGAGGGTCCCTCGCCCTCCTCCATGGCGGTGAGGATCAGCGACCAGCTGGCCAGTCCGTGCTCGCACCAACCGTTGGGTTCGACGAGACAATCGTCCGGGCATCGGCACACGCCGTCGCCCAGCCAGTCCTCCAACGTCTCGGGGTCGGGGGGCGCCCAGCCGCTGTTCACCTCGAACCAGGCAAATGCGTTCCCGACCGCCTCCGCTGCCGTCATCGTCGCCAACGTAGCGCGCAGCCATACACTTCCGACAAGCACCTACGCTTGTGCCATGCGCCGGCCCCCGAGTGGTGCCGAGTCGATCGATCGCCTGCGCCGGGGCGAGCTCTGGGTCATGTCGGCTGGCCTGTTCGCCATCGTTGCCGTCCTCGCCCTGCGTGTCCGCGGAGCCCGGCTTCCCATGCGGGTCGATCGGGCCGGCTCCGGCATCGTCGATTCCATTCGGGCTCCCCGCCAGTTGGCCATCCAGCTGAGGAGCCTCGAGCCGGGAGCGCTCTTCCGACACCTCGTGGCCTATGGCTCCATCCTCGTCGCCGCCGTGCTGGTCCTGGGTCTGGTGGCGATGGCCTGTCAGCGGCGTGACACGTGGGCAGCCATGCTGAGCCTCGTCGCCCCGATGCTGGCCGTCACTCTCGTAGACGTGCTGGCCAAGCCGCTCGTCGGCCGTTACCACGGCGCCGCCTTGGCCTTTCCGTCCGGGCACGCCACCGGGGCGGCAGCCACGGCCGCTCTGGTGCTCGTGCTGCTCAACCGCTGGTACGGCTGGCGCTGCGCCCTGCGGTGGATGCCACTCGTCGCCCTGCTGCCCCTCGCCGTGGGCACCGGCGTCGTGCGCCTGGGCTGGCACTACCCCACCGACGTGGTCGGCGGGGTGGCCTTCGGCGCCGCCGTGGTGCTGGCCCTGGCCGCGGCCATTCCCGGCCCGAGCCGGGTCCCGGCCTAGCTCAGCGCACGCCGATCAGGTCGACCACGAACACGAGGGTCTCGTTGGGCCCGATGGCCCGGCCCGCCCCACGGCTGCCGTAGCCGAGATCGGGCGGGATGGTGAGGCGCCGCCGGCCTCCCACCTTCATGCCCGCCACGCCCCGGTCCCAGCCGGCGATCACCTGGCCGCCGCCGAGACCGAAACTGAAAGTCGAGCCGCGGTCCCAGGACGCGTCGAACTGCTTCCCGCTCGACCAGGAGACCCCCACGTAGTGCACCTCCACCTGGGTGCCGGCGGTGGCCTCGGTACCGTCGCCGACGGTGAGGTCCTCGATGGTGAGCTCGGTGGGCGGCTCGCCGCCGGGAATGTCGACGTCGGGCTTGTCTGTGGATGCCATCCGGCCACGCTACCGACTAGGGGTGCCCCCTCCCGGTCGGCGGCCATCTACCATCGACCCTGAAGGAGGTGGCCGTGCCCCGACCCATCTGGAGCGGCGCAATCAGCTTCGGGCTGGTGAACGTTCCCGTGAAGCTGTTCAGTGCGGTGTCGTCGAAAGACGTGCGCTTCCACCAGCTCGATGCCAAATCGAACGCGCGGGTGAAACAGAAGCGGGTGTCGGCGGCCACCGGCGAGGAGGTCCCGTTCGACCAGATCGTGAAGGGCTACGAGCTGGGACCTGACACCTACGTCACCATCACGCCCGACGAGCTCGACGCCCTCGACCCCAAGGCCACAAAGAGCATCGACATCGAGGATTTCGTCGACCTCGACCAGATCGACCCCGTCTTCTACGAGCGGCCCTATTACCTGGTGCCCGACAAGGGCGGTACCAAGGCCTACGCCCTGCTGCGCGAGGCCATGCGCGAGACCAACAAGGTGGGCATCGCCCGCGTCGTGCTGCGCACCAAGCAGTACCTGGCCGCCATCCGCCCCAAGGGCGACGCCATCGTGCTCGAGACCATGCTCTTCGCCGACGAGGTCGTGCCCGACGACGAGCTCGACCTGCCGCGCGACGAGGTCGAGGTGTCGCCCCGCGAGGAAAAGATGGCCCGCCAGCTCATCGACTCGCTGTCGTCGGACTTCGAGCCGGACAAGTACCGCGACGAGTACCGCGAGCGGGTGCTCAAGCTCATCGAGCAGAAGGCCGCCGGCCAGGAGATCGTGGTCGAGGACGCCACCGAGGAGCCCACCAAAGTGGTCGACCTCATGGCCGCCTTGGAGGCCAGCCTGGCCGCAGTGAAGGGCGACTCCGGCAAGAAGGACAAGACCGGCACGTGAGCCCGGCCGCAACGCCGGTGGAGGTTACCGTCGACGGGCGCCAGCTCAAACTGTCGAACATCGACAAGGTCCTCTACCCGGCGACAGGGTTCACCAAGGGCCAGGTGATCGACTACTACTCGCGCATCGCCCCGGTGCTGCTTCCTCACCTGCGCAACCGGGCCCTCACCCTCAAGCGCTACCCCAACGGCGTCGACAAGCAGTTCTTCTACGAGAAGAACTGTCCCAAGCACCGGCCTCCCTGGGTGGAGACGGTCGCGGTGTGGAGCAGGCAGAACAAGGCCGACGTGAACTACTGCCTGGCCGGCGACCTCCCCACCCTCGTATGGGTGGCCAACCTCGCGTCCCTGGAGCTGCACACCTCGCTGGCCCACGCCGACGACGTGGCCCGTCCCACCATGTTGGTGTTCGACCTCGACCCCGGCGCGCCGGCCGCGATGGTGGAGTGCGCCCGGGTGGGGCTGGCCGTACGGGACGTGCTCGACCAGCTGGGCCTGGCCTGCTTCGCCAAGACCTCGGGCTCGAAGGGCCTGCAGATCTACGCCCCCCTCAACACCCCCGTCACCTTCGACCAGACCAAGCCCTTCGCCCACGCCCTGGCCCGCCTGCTCGAAGCCCGGATGCCCGACCTGGTCGTGTCGCAGATGGCCAAGGACCTGCGCAAGGGCAAGATCTTCATCGACTGGAGCCAGAACGACGCAGTGAAGACCACGGTGTGCGTGTACTCGCTCCGGGCCCGGGAGCACCCCACCGTGTCCACGCCCCTCACGTGGGACGAGGTCGAGCGGGTGGCGTCCACGGGCGACCCCGAGCCGGTGATCCTCGACGCCGACGCCGTCCTGGCCCGGGTGGCCGAACACGGTGATCTCTTTGCCCCCGTGGCCGAGATGGAGCAGTCGCTCCCGGCGGCGCCCGACGACAAGGCTACGAAAGGGCCGCGGTAGGCTTCTCCGACAATGGCGCACCAGAGATTCTCCCATCTTGATCTCCGACGACACGGCATCAGCCGCCCTGCGGCGCTGGCCGTGGTCGCCGTCCTCTCGCTGAACATGATCCACGCCTCGGCGTGGGCCTCCTCGGCTCTCACCACCGTGGCCGGCGGCGGAAGCGCTGGTGCACCCGGGTTCGGCGGCGACGGTGGCCCGGCCACGGCCGCTCAGCTCAACAGTCCCTCGAGCGTGGCCGTCGACAGCACCGGCAACGTGTTCGTGGCCGACACCGCCAACCACCGCATCCGCCGCATCGACGTCGCCACCGGCATCATCACCACCGTGGCCGGTGGGGCGAAGGACGGGGGGCCCGGGTTCGCCGGTGACGGCGGGAAAGCCGGCGCCGCTCAGCTCAACAGTCCCGCAGGCGTGGCCGTCGACAGCACCGGCAGCGTGTTCGTGTCCGATTCCGCCAACCAGCGCGTCCGCCGTATCGACTCCGCCAGCGGCATCATCACCACCGTGGCCGGTGGGGCGAAGGACGGAGCCCCCGGCTTCGCCGGTGACGGCGGGAAAGCCACCAAGGCCCAGCTCAGCAACCCCACGGGCTTGGCCGTCGACGGCGCCGCCAACGTGTTCGTGGCCGACACCGGCAACCAGCGCATCCGCCGTATCGACGCCGCCACCGGCGTTATCACCACCGTTGCCGGCGGGGCAGCCAAAGGCGCCCCCGGTTTCGCTGGTGACGGTGGGCCGGCCGGCCGGGCCCAGTTAAGTGGTCCCTCGGGTGTCGCCATCGACGGCGCAGGCAACCTCCTCATCGCCGACACCGCCAATCAGCGCGTGCGCCGTATCGATGCCCAGAGCGGGATCCTCACTACGATCGCCGGCGGAGCAGCCGACGGTGCCCCTGGGTTCGGCGGCGACGGCGG
This sequence comes from Acidimicrobiales bacterium, assembly GCA_038232455.1. Taxonomy (GTDB): domain Bacteria; phylum Actinomycetota; class Acidimicrobiia; order Acidimicrobiales; family AC-14; genus DATAQC01. Next base: position 9,008 of record JBBSHU010000068.1, on the reverse strand, counting down.
GCCGGCCACGGCCGCCCAGCTCGACAGCCCCGCCGGCGTGGCCGTCGACGGTGGTGGCAACGTAACGATCGCCGACACCGCCAACCAGCGTGTCCGCCGCCTCGACGCCCAGAGCGGGATCCTCACCACGCTTGCCGGAGGCGCCGACTCGGTTGCGACCGGAACGAAGGGTGACCCGGCCACGCCCCCTGGCCTGGTGGCTCCCGGACCGCTCGTGGCCCGTGGGCCCCTCGGCGTTGCCGTCGATCGGTCGGGGGCGGCACTCATCGCCAACTCGCCCCGCAACCGCATCGACAGGGCGGTGGCCGACACCGCCCCGACTCCTCCGAACGGCGTAGCGCCCCCGGCCCAGCCCACCGACCCGGCCTCGCTCTGTCGGCTGGTGGAAGAAGGGGCTGCGACGCCGACCAGCACCTCGCCTTCCTGGATGACCCGCTCGGTGAGCGTGAGCACGTCGACGGCCACGCCCGGACAGCAACTCGGGGTACAGGGCAACGGGTTCGGTTCCGGCCAGCAGCTGACAGTCACGCTGTGCAGCGTTCCGACCATGCTCGGGTCCGTCACCGCCGACACCGCCGGCAGTTACCGGACCGATGTGAAGATCCCCACCGACGCCGCGCCCGGCGCCCACCACCTGGTCCTCTCCGACGTGAGCGGCAACGCCGCCGTCGCCCTCCGGGTAGTCCTACCCAGCCGGGGTGGTGCCGGCCTCGATGGCGGTGCCGGCACCGACCAGGGCCTCAGCGACACCGGCGCCACGGGCACGGGCGACCCCTCTCAGGACTCTCCCGACCCCGACCTCACCGACCCCACGACGGGCGACCAGTTCGGCGCTGATCCCGGGGGCGTGAGCATCGCCAGCCCCGATACCGGGAGTGTCAACACCGGCGCCACCGATGCCAACGGCATGCCCATCACCGGTGGGGAGTTTTCGTCCCTGCTCTTCATGGCCGGGGCATCGTTGAAGGTGGGCGGGGCACTGGTGCTGGCCGGCCGGAAGCGGTCTCCGAGGCGCTGAGCCCGCCGCCGGTCAGGGAGTCTTGCGGGGTCGCGACGCCGAGCCGGCGGCCCTGGTGCGGCGCTTCGGAGCGGGCGGGTTGACGATGTCGCTGTCGGCGACCACATCGTGCTGGCGCAGTACGCCGTCGCTGAACACCGTGCCGTTGACCTCGTAGTACAGCCGGTACTGGAGCTTGCGGACGTCCTGGCCGAACCAGACCGACCCGCCCACGGCTCCCGTGCCGCGGTAGACGCTGCCGTCGAAGGCATAGATGTCGCCGTCGTCGCCGGCCGCCTTCAGCCACTCGAGGGCCAGAGTCTCGGCCCTGATGAGCTGGTCGTGCTCGTCGAACACGTGGAGGTCGACCCAGGTGTACTTCACCGGGTCGACGTTGCGTACCCAGGCCTGCAGCGACAGCTTGGTCTCCAACTCGAGGCCGGAGCTGTCGCCGGTGGGGCCGGGTGACTTGGCGTTCTCCTTGGCCGCGGCGTCGCCGAGCACGCTCACCATGTCGGGGCGGGACACTGCGTCCTGGCGGTAGGCCACTGATTCAAGAGGAATCTTCACCATGCGTGTCTCCGTTCTCTCGCAGTCGACGAAGGTTGGTTGACCATTCGGCCACCGTCTCGCAGAAGCGAGACCCCCTGCCCGGGTGGCCAAACTTCTTATCTACCCAGCTTTTGCGTCCCGTACTCGTGGCGACACTCGCGATGAGTTCCGGGCGGCCGTGACGTCGTAGTCCTCGTGACCGCACCTGACGCCGAGCGGGCCCTCGCCAAGTGACCATGGCGCCCATAGAATCGCCGGACATGGCACTGCTACCCGACGTCCGATCCGCCGAGGACATCCGTCCCGATGCCCTGGAGACCTATCGACGGGAGCTCACGGCCCACTGCTACCGGATGCTCGGCTCGGGCTTCGAGGCCGAGGACGCCGTGCAGGAGACGATGGTGCGGGCCTGGCGGGCCACGGACAGCTTCGAGGGCAGGTCGGCGGTGCGGTCGTGGCTCTACAAGATCGCCACCAACGTGTGCCTCGACATGCTCCGCGGCCGCCAGCGCCGGGCCCGCCCCATGGAGATGGGACCGGTTCGCACCGCCGACACGCCGATCGGCCAGATGCTTCCCGAGCACTCCTGGGTGACACCGATCGCCGATGACCGCGTCGTTCCCGACCACGGAGACCCGGCCGAGGTGGCCGAGGCCCGCGACACCATCCGCCTGGCCTTCGTGGCCGCCCTCCAGCACCTGCCCGCCCGCCAACGGGCCGTGCTCATCCTGCGCGAGGTGCTGCGCTGGCAGGCCACCGAGGTGGCCGAGCTGCTCGACACGACCGTGGCCTCGGTCAACAGCGCCCTCCAGCGGGCCCGGGCCACCCTGGCCGGCCTCGATCTGGCCGGGTCGGAGTTCCAGTCGCCGGCCCAGTCCGAGCCCCAGTCGATGGACGCCGACCAGCAGGCGCTCCTCGCCCGTTACGTCGACGCCTTCGAGCGCTACGACATCGAGTCGCTGGTTTCCCTGCTTCGGGACGACGCCGTCATGTCGATGCCGCCCTTCGACTTCTGGCTGCGCGGACCGGTCGAGATGGGCAGGTTTTTCCTTGGCCAGGGCCGCGGTTGTCGCGGGTCGCGCCTGATCCCCACGGCGGCCAACGGCTGTGCCGCCTTCGGGTCCTACAAGGTTGACCCCGCCGGCGGCCACCAGCCCTGGTCCCTCCAGGTCATCGAGATCTCAGGGGACAGGATCGCCGGGCATCACAACTTCCTCGACACCAACCTCTTCGCCGCCTTCGGCCTCCCCCTGCGCCTCGAGGCGTAGGCCGGCCAGGTCGAGCAGCTCCGCCACCCCGGCACAGGGATTGCACAGTCGGAGCGTGTAGCCCAGGCGCCGGGCCGTCAGTTGGAGACGGGCCAGCTCGTCCACCAGGGCCAGGTCGGGTTCGGCGATCACCGGAAGGGCCCAACTCGTCACCTCGATGCCACCGGGGCCGACGACCACGATCTCGTTCTCGGATCTCATGACTGCGGGGTAGACGTGGCCGGGGGCGAGGACTCATCGGTGACCCGGCGCGAGCGGCAGCGCTACCGCACGAGCACCAGGCTGGCCTCGGGCACCTCGGGGTGGAAGAACAGCGTCACCGGGCCCAACGGGGGCGGTTCGGTGGCATCGTCGATCACCACGATCGGCGAGCTGGGCTCGGGCTGCATCACTTCCCGCAGACCAAGGGCCAGGCCGACGGTGAACGTGGCCTGCAGCACGCGCTTGGCCAGTCCGACAGGGCCCGAGCGGCCCTCTGAGCGGAGTGGCGGACGAGCCATGGTTCGAAGCCGGCTAGCCGCCGGTGGGCGCGGCGACCGAGCCCGACGACGACGGCTTCTCGGGCAGGAGACGCACGTTGGCGAACGCCACGTTGAGGGCCTCCTGGGCCGGTGCCGACGAGGCGGTGATGAGGCGGGTGATGTGCTCGGGATCGGCCTCGTAGCCGGCCTCGGGCGAGAGATGAGGGTTGCGGTAGCGCGTGGCGTAGTTCTGGTTGGCGACAGTGAGGGCCATGTGGAAGCGGGGGTCGCGCCGGCGGGCCTCCTTCCAGAAGCGGCGGGCCCGGGGGCGCACGGCGTAGAAGTTACGGTAGGCCCGGCGGAGGCCGTCGGAGAGCTCGGCCGCCGTCATGTTGGCCGGCTCGAACACCGGCGTGTAGAGGTTGTAGCGCTTCCAGTCGTAGCTGGTGATGCGGCCGTCGGAGGCCATGCGGGCGAAGGTCTGGGTGCCGGGGTACGGCGTGAGCACGGCGAAGTGGGCCACGTCGACGCCGATGCTGTCGACGACCTGCACCGTCTCGTCGAACACGCCGAGGTGGTCGGTGTCGAAGCCGAAGATGAAGCCGCCCTCCACGGCGATGCCCCGCCGGTGGAGGGCCTCGATGAGCTCGCCGTACTCACCCGGGCGGTTCTTCTTGTTGGCCTCCACCAAGCTGTCGCGCGACACGCTCTCGAAGCCGGTGAACACCACCTTGCAGCCGGCTCGGGCTGCCAGATCGATCAGCTTGGGGTTCTTGGCCAGGCCGATGGAGGCCTGGGCCCCCCACTTGACCTTGCACTTGCGCCGGATGATGGTCTCGCAGAGCAACTCGGTGTACTCGAGGTCGGCGGCCAGGTCGTCGTCGAGGAAGAAGACGTAGGCGAACCCGCCGACGTGCTGGCCGGCCTTCTTGATCACGTTGATCTCGTCGACCACCCGGTCGGGATCGCTGTGCCGGGAGCCCCGCCCGTTGATGCGGATCACCGAGCAGAAGTCGCAGTTGAAACGGCACCCCCGGGTGGTCTGCAGGGTGTTCAGGGGGGCGTAGCGCGTGAGGGGGACGCGCTTGAGGTCGGCGGCCCACGTGTCGGCCGTGGGGACGGTGTCCATGCCCAACCACTCGCCCTTGTAGAGGCGCTGGAGGCAGCCGGCGGCGGCGTCGGCGAGAACCTGGTCGATGATGCTGTCGGCCTCCCCGCACACGACGGAATCGGCGTGGCGGAGTGCCTCCTCGGGCAGCAGCGACGGGTGCACGCCGCCGAGCACGACAGGCACACCCTTGGCCCGGAAGGCGTCGGCCACCCGGTACGACTGGGGCGAGCTCATGGTCCACACCGTGATGCCCACCAGGTCGGGGGTGATGTCGGTGGGGATCTTCTCGAACTGGAGGTCGACGATGCGGGTACGCCAGCCGCAGCGCCGGGCATGGGCCCCCAGCGTCATGAGCGACATCGGCGGCATCCGGTGCCCGAAGGTCTCGAAGATGCCGGTCCCCAGCCAGGCCGGGGAGAGAAGGAGCAATAGCGGGCGGTCGTCCACCATGCGCGAGCCTACGCCCCCTCGGCGACCGATGCTCACCCGCGTCGGGCCGCCCCCGGGTCGAAGCCGACCGGAAGCTCCTTCAGGCCCCGCACCACGAAGTGGTCGCGCCATTGTGGGTCGGGCCCGACCAGGTGGAGATCGGGGAAGCGCCGCACGAGGGTGGTCACCGCGGCCCGGGCCTCGATGCGGGCCAGTGCTGCGCCAAGGCAGAAGTGGGCGCCGGCGGCGAAGGCCAGATGGCGGTTGTCGGTCCGACCCACGTCGAGGCGGTTGGGGTCGGCGAACTGGGCCGGGTCGCGGTTGGCGGCGGCGATCGACACGGCGATCTGCTCGCCCTTCTCGATGTGGACGCCGCCCACCTCGACGTCGGTGGTGGCAATGCGGGCGGTGATGTGCACCGGGCCCTCGTAGCGCAACAGCTCCTCGATGGCGGTGCGGTCGAGCGTCGGGTCGTCGCGCAGCCGGGCCAGCTCGTCGGGGTGGCGCAGCAACATGAACATGCCGTTGCCCACCAGGTTCATGGTGGTCTCGAACCCGGCCAGCAACAACAGGGTGGCGGTGGTCAGCAGCTCCTCGTGGGTGAGCTTGGTGCCGCCCTCCTCGGCCGCAATCATGGCAGTGAGGAGGTCTTCTCTAGGGTTTGCCCGGCGCTCGTCGATGAGGTCGGTGAAGTACTGGGCCAGGTGCATGGTGGCGGCCATGCCCCGCACCTGGGCGTCGGCGTCGACGTAGCCGTCGAGGAGGCGCGAGGCGTCGGCCGACCAGTCCTTGAACAGCTCCCGGTCGGCCAGGGGGATGCCCAGCAGCTCGCAGATCACCGTGGTGGGCAGCGGGTAGGCCAGGTCGGCGAGGACGTCCATCTGGCCCTGCTCGGCCACGGCGTCGAGCGATTCGTCGACGATGGCCTGGATCCGGGGGCGCAGGCCATCGACCACCTTGGGCGTGAAGGCCTTGCTCACCAGCGACCGCAGGCGGGTGTGGTCGGGCGGGTCGAGGAACATCATCACCCGTGACCCCGGTACCCGTACCGAGCTGGCGTTGACCTGGTCGGGGCCCAGCCACTCCGGGTTGTTGGAGAAACGGGGGTCGCGGAGCACGGCGCTGGCGTCGGCGTAGCGGACGATCACCCAGTTGCCGTCGGCGGCCCGGTGGACGGGCTCGTTGTCGCGGATCCAGTCGTAGAGAGGATACGGATCGGCCCGGTACTCGGGCGGCATGGGGTCGCCGAGCCGGAAGGGCGGCTTGCCCTCGGTGGTGATGATCGCCTCCATCGCCCCACCAGGACTAGCAGAGGTCCCGGCCCTATGGCAGTCGGGGTTGGCGGCCGGCGCCATGAACGAGGTTGAGTGGTGCGATGAGGGCGGCCAAAGAGCGGGGCGCCCTGGCCGCGGCCGGATTGGGCGCCGGTGTGCTGATGGCCGCCAGCCTGCCGCCGTGGGGCTGGTGGCCGCTCGCTCCGGTGGGCGCGGCCGGGCTGGCCCTGGGCGTGGCCGGCCGGACCTGGTCGCGCCGCCTGGTGGCCGGTACGGCGGCGGGCCTGGGGCTCTTCGGGCCCGGCCTGTGGTGGATGATCCAGTTCTCCGGGCCCGGGTACGTGATCACCACGCTGCTCGAGGCCGCCATTGTGGGCCTGGCCATGGTGGCCGTCCCCGCCGGGCGGGGCCGAGGAGTGGCCTTCTCCGCCGCCCTGGTCTTGGCCAGCGCCGTCGGGGGCCACTGGCCGTTCGGCGGCCTCCCCCTCGCCGGTATCGCCCTGGGCCAGGCCGGTGGAGCTCTTGCCCCCGCCGCCCGCGTCGGCGGCCATCTCCTGATCGTCGGCATGGTCGGAGCCCTGGGCGCGGCCCTGGCCGCCCTGGTCTCGGCTCTTGTTCCTTTTTGGCGTGGGGCGGAGCGCCCCCGGCCGGGAGTACGGGCCGTGCTCGGTCCAGTGGCGGCGATAGCCGGGGTGGTGGCGGTGGCCGTGGCCGGGACGGTGTCGCCCGTCGGGTCGGCCCGGGGGACATTGCGGGTGGCCGCCGTACAAGGAGGTGGCCAACGGGGATTGCGGGCCATCTACGTCGACCCCCAGGTCGCCCTCGACGCCCACCTGGCGGCGGCGGCCGGCGTGGCCCGGCCCGTCGACGTGGTCGTTTTCCCCGAGAACGTGGTCACCGTCGACGGACCCCTGGGCGGGTCGACCCAGGACAAGGCCATGGCCGATGTGGCCCGTACGGTGGACGCCACGGTCGTGGCCGGAGTGGTCACCGATGCCGGTCCCGACCGCTTCCGCAATGCTGCCGTGGCCTGGGCGCCCGACGGTCAGGTCATCGACGGCTACGAGAAGGTCCACCGTGTGCCCTTCGGCGAGTACGTGCCTCTCCGCGAGATCGTCAGCCACCTGGCTGACCTGTCGGCCGTGCCCCGCGACGCCATCGCCGGCCACGGTCCCGGCGTGCTGGCCACGCCGGCCGGCCGCCTCGGCGTGATGATCTCCTACGAGGTGTTCTTCGCCGACCGGGCCCGGGCCGCCGTGCGCGCCGGTGCCGAGGTGCTGCTTGTGCCCACCAACGCCTCGTCGTACACCACCTCGCAGGTGCCGGCCCAGGAGCTGGCCGCCGCCCGCCTGCGGGCCATCGAGACGGGCCGCGACGTCGTCCAGGCCGCACCCACCGGCTTCACCGCCGTGGTCGACGCCCACGGCCACGTCCGCCAGCGCAGCCGCCTGGGATCTGCCGCGGTGATCTCGGCCAGCGTCACCCGCCGTAGCGGCCAGACCCTCGCGGTGCGGCTCGGCGACGGCCCCCTCGTGTTGGCCGCCGTCGTGCTGCTGGTCGCCGCCTACCACACGACGCGGAAGCGAAGGCTGGTCCTCACCCCGGCCCCCTGAACGCGCCCCTCGGACAGACGTTGCCGGACACCAGTCCAGAGCCCACGAAACTCTGCCGCTCGGCGCTGGTGAGGTCGCGGCGGGCCAGGGCGCAGGCGTCCCTGAGCCAGCCATCGATGCTGAGTTCCCATAACATCACTCCGCCGCCGGCGACGACCGAGACCATCTTGTTGCTATCAGGCGTGAACGCCACGTCGGGATAGTCGCCCCGTGTGTTTTGGCCCTGCACCGTCCCCAAGAGCTGGTGGCTGGCCACGTCCCAGAGGGTAATTTCCCCGTCCGAACCGGCAGCGACCAGCAGGTCGCCCTTCGGGCTGAATTGGACCGCCCGGTCTTGCCCCATCGAATGGTGAACCGTGGCCGGTGTTCGGCCACGTCCCACACCGTGACGGTACCGGCGGACAGCGACGCCAAGTGGCCGCCACTGCCATCGAAGGCCAAGGCGTCGACACCTTTGGTGCCAGCGACGGTCTGGGGTCGGTCCGGGCGCAGAACGGACGTCTCGCGTCCGCGCCGCAGGTCCGTGAGACTGATCGAACCATCGTCACGAGCTGCCGCCAGCATCTCGCCGGAGCTGGCCGCCGTCTTGGAGTAGGCTCGCGTGGGCGGTACCTCGAAGCGTACCTTGCCGTCGTCGAGGTCCTTGACGACCACTTTGGAGCGGTGCGAAACCGGTCGCCGACCTGCGTGATCACCATGCCTCGGCCGTCGGAGGTGAACGACACCGACGACGACGAATCGTTCGATTGCCCTGGGCCCGGGGGCGGGGGTGAGCCGATGGCCCTCGAGATCCCACACGGCAACCCGTGCGCCGACCGTCGGCCATCCGGCCGAAACGCGAGGGCGGCAGGCTTCTCGTCGACCTCGAAGCTGCGGATCCCCTTTGCACCTACCAGGTCCCAGAGCCGGATTCGCGGTGAGCCTTGGAAGTCGGGCTCGGAGGCGGGTGTGGTGAGAACCCGCCAGGTCACGCCGACTTGTCGAGGCTGGTGCGCGTCACGTGCTGCAGGAAGGCGTTCTTGTCGCTGAACGTCGGGGTCGTCCCGTCGGCAACGCCCCGCCTGGTCTGCTCGACCAGATCGACGGGGTAGTCCTCGCCCACCTCGGCGATCCACTCGTCCAGAGCATCGGGGCGAGGTGTCTCTTCGTGTCCGGTGACAGCCGGCGAGACGGCCGGCTCGGGCACATCGGTGCGCGCCGTCTCCTTCCCGTCGTCGCCACCACAGGCCGCCATCGCGACCAGCAGGACCAACGCGACGCTCAATCTCGCCAGCCGGCGTTCCGACGACCGAATTCGGGCTTC
>JBBSHU010000067.1:0-16064 GCA_038232455.1 Acidimicrobiales bacterium | reverse complement strand
TCGCAACCGAAGGCGAGTCGTTCCGCATGAAGGAAGCCCGCGCGAGGGGAGGTCGGACGAGACCTACGAAGAGCTGATTAGGCCGCGAGGGGTGAGGACTTCTCGTGGCCACCAGCGGGGACTGCAACTTGGCCATTGACAGCGTGGAGAACGCGCCTCGCGCCGCCAATCTTGAACGACGGAAGTTGCCCGCTTTCGATCAGCCGAAAGACGGCCCGAACGCTGATGCCCAATTGTCTGGACACCTCGTGCACCGGGTGTGACCAAGTCTTTGGGTCTGGGGTCCGCACGTTCAAGGACCCGAGGTCACCCTCAAAATCGTGTTGCTGTCGCACATGCTGCCTCCAGGCCAGGGAGGGGCTAGATGCCCCTGCTCACTTCTTCTGGCGGAGATGCATGGACCGGGACAGGGAAGGGTTGGCAGGAGGCGGCGTGGTGTGGCGTGCGCTGACGCGCTCTAGCCTCGACGTTCCGTTGCTTCACGGAGTGAAGTGAGAGCAGGGTCGTTGTGGATCTCGGCCCCAATCTCCCGAATCTGGTCGGGAGTGCAGTGCCTTTTGATCGCTTCGGCCCACTTCATGAACCCATCAACAAGGGCTGCCTGGTCGAGGGGTTCGGCTGCTTCCGCCCGGGCAAGGAGCGCCTCGGCAGCAAGGCCATCCTTCACAGTGACGGGGAGATCCCCATTCTCCATCCGCTCGACGACAGCCGCTCTGACCTTGCGTGAGAGGGCCAGGCTGTCCATGACAACCTCAACGCCTTCATCGATGACCCGGCCGCGCTCGTGGGCATCCTCGTCGAGCCGGGCCTGTACCTCGTCAGTGAGGGGCATGTGGCCATTGGTGAAATGCGATTTGATGTTCCGGGGAGTAACGCCCTCCTCAGCAACGCTCCGCGAGATGCTGGTGTGGCTCCAGCCCCGAACAAGTGCGTTCTCGATCGCCATTCTCTCCGGCGAATTGCACACATGGCACGAGGGAACGACGCGGAGTGGATACGTCCTGCCGCCGACCGTCGTCGACGCTATCGACTCCCTCGACCCAGTGGAACTGGTGCCTTGTGGCTGAGGTTTCGCAGGCTCTAGCTGGTTGTCTTCCAGGAATCCCTGGAGCACGTTCGACTCGTCGGGATTATCATTCAGGCCGACTCGGTGACCGCTCAGCGCCACTCTGTTCGCAACCTCTCATTTGGGGACCAAGCCCGACAAGGGCAGTACCAAGACCAACTCGATCTCGTCCGTCGGTCTCATCGGGGAGATTAAAAAATGTGTCCAAATGCCGCAGCACCTGAGGCGGGGCTCGTGGTCTCAGTCTACCGCAACATGGGTCGGCGGTCACGCACGACTCCGCACAATGTCTCACTCCAAGAATTCTGAAACGCTGCCCTTTTGCGTTTCATAGATATAGCCACGATGACCGACGAGAGCCGGGTACTCCCGACCCGAGAGATACAGCGCCAGATCGGGGGGTTGGACGACACACTTCGCAGAGTCAGGTCCCATGCTGGGGATCGTCGGATGACTGTGGGTCCCGGAGCAGAGCCACCCTTGGACGCCTTGTTGTCTCATCCTCCTGGTACGACTACGTGGTGCGTCGCCGTGCCATGTCATCAGGAGCGGCTGCGAGCCGTTCGACCACGGTCGCCAAGGAAAGGACCTACGTGAACATCGAAGGGATGACGACTGGCTTGTGCGGGCTCGGTGTCGGACCCCACGGGCTGGGCCAGAAGCATGGGCCGTCCGGGAGGCCGCAGGGTGTCCTGTGGAGGGCACCGCAGGACCTAGATCGGGCCGTCAACCCCCCTTTCTTGTTCGGCCACGATGAGTCGTCCTGTCGAATCGGGGCTGAGAGCGCGGAAGGATCGTGGACAACCGTGAGAAATCGGCAACGACCCTGCTTAGTCCGAGCGACCTGGCGACTTACCTCGGGCTCCCTCTGGCGACCATTTACGACTGGCGCTCGAAGGGTCTTGGACCGCGAGGGATCAAGGTGGGAAAGCACGTTCGATATCGGCCGCGAGAGGTCGAGTCTTGGCTCGACCAACAGGCCGCTCGTGGCGACTGACGAGGAAAGGGGACCGACATGGCAGCAGTGACCAAGGTTCGATCCGGCTGGGAGGTTCGGTGGCGCACCCCCGATGGTGGGAGCCGACGCCAGCGGTTCTCCAAGAAGATCGATGCTGTCCGTAAGCAGACCGAAGTGACCCACACCCAGATGGTCGGGAGCTACGTCGACCCGAGCCAGGGGCGAATGACCTTTGGCACTTTCGTGGCCGAGTACTACCGGCCAACGATGGTGTCGCTGGCCCCGTCGACCCAGGCGCGTGACGAGAGCTACCTCCGCTCGCTGATCCTCCCCCGCTTCGAAAGAACGCCGCTGGCCACAATCGACTACTCCGCCTGTCAGGCGTGGGTGAACGGGCTCTCGACGCAGAAGGCTCCGGCAACCGTCGTGAAGGCGGCACAGATCATGGGCAAGGTCATGAAGACGGCCGTCCGGGCTCGGCGACTAGTTCACAACCCCATGCTTGAAGTCATTCTTCCGAGCGTCGTGGAGAGCGAGGACCAGTACCTCACACCGGCACAGGTGGAGACCCTGGCCGACGCCATGGAGGTCGCGTCTCGCCGTTACCGGGCGCTCGTGTGGCTCGGCTGCTACGGCGGTCCACGCATCGGAGAATTGGCGGCGCTGCGCTGGTGCGATCTCGACACCCTGCGGCGTACCGTCACGATCACCCGCAAGAGTGTCGAGGTTCACGGCCACCTGATCGACGGTCCAACCAAGACCAAGGCCGGTCGGCGCACGGTGACGTTGCCCCGTCGGGTGGTCGACGAACTTGACGCCCACGCCGCGAGCTTCCCTCCATCCGGACCTGAGAGCCTCGTCTTCACATCGGAAGGAGGTGGGCCGATAAGGGCCAACAACCTTCGTCGCCGGGCCTGGGCCGAGGCAGTCAAGTCAGCCGGGCTGGTGGGCTTCACCTTCCATGACATGAGGCACACCGCCGTCTCCTTGTGGGTGGCCGCGGGGGCGTCGGACCTTGAGGTTGCCAAGTGGGCGGGCCACCGCTCGGCGGCCTTCACCAAGAGCCGCTACGCCCACCTGTTCCCCGAGCACGGCGAGGCACTGGCTGCGCGCCTGGACGCCTTGATCGAGTCGTCCACGAGCCGACCAGCGGGCGTCGTGGTGCCCCTTCACCGCTGAACGATGTGTCACATCCGTGTCACGTCGGGCGGGGCCGGTGGGTCATCGAGGGAGCGCACCCCCTCTGACCTGGTCTTTTCTGGTGGGCGATGAGGGTCTTGATCCCCCGACCTCTGCCGTGTGAAGGCAGCGCTCTTCCGCTGAGCTAATCGCCCGAGTTGGGGACCCACGCTAGTGCAGGCTCGGGAGCCGGCCGGGTGCGCCCGCGAGGGGCCCGGGGGCTCGGCGCCGGGCATGCCTCGCCCATCACGAATCGGGCGCTGGACACGATCGCCCCGGGGTGGCCGCCGCTCGTCCAGGCCAGGGGGTCGTCGACCTGGGTCGTCACCTCCACCCGGGCCAACCGGGCTCGTCCCCGCAGGCGGGCCGTGGCCGACAACGGTCCGTCGGCACCGACTTGGACGGAGCGGAAGGGCACCAGCGCCGGGAGATGGGGACCGACCGGCGTGGCCCGCAGCGTGATGCCCCGCTCGGCCCAGGTCAGCGTTCGGACGTCGCCGTCGGCCGACCAGTCGAGGGTCCCCAACGCCTTGGGCATGCCCCAGTTGACCTGACCGCCGCGTCGGGCTTCGACGGTGTTGACCACCATGGTCGTGACGCACATACCGATCCGGCCACCGAGGCGCGCCGGCTCGCACACCGCCAGCTCCAGATAGGGCCCCACCGGCGACTGGTCGTAGCGAACACCGAGGATGAGTCGGGGGCCGGGAACGGCGTGCAGGCCGGTGGGCAACAGGGCAGCCAGACCGGGCCGAATGACACCGACCAGGCACTCTCCGGACAGAGCCCAGGGCCCCGGAGGCATGTTCACGTTCCCACGCTACGACACCTCCGGTCGGTTGACCGGCCGGTCTGTCAGACCGAGTGGAGCGAAACAAGGCCGCCGGCGTGGTTCAATCGATGACCATGCGTATTGCGATCGTCGCCCCTCCCTGGGGGCCCATCCCGCCCGACCTGTACGGCGGAATCGAACAGGCCGTCGACGGCCTCGCCCGCGGGCTGCAGGCGGGCGGTCACGAGATCCTGCTCTATACGACAGGAGATTCCACTTGCCCGGTGCCCCGGAAGTGGCTCCTCGAGCACGCTGAGGGCGACCGCATGGGGTTCACGGTTCCCGAGCTGCGCCACGTGATGGCCGCGTACGACGCCATCGGCGAGTCCGACATCGACATCGTCCACGACCACACCGTCCTCGGGCCGGTCTACGCCGAGGGCTACGCCGACCTCCCCGTGGTCAGCACCGTCCACGGCCCGTTCAACGAAGAGCTGATCGACCTCTACGGCCGTGTGGCCCACCGGGTGCCGCTGATCGGGATCTCCCAGGCCCAGGTGAAGGTCGCCCCCCAAGTGGCCATCGCCAAGGTGATCCACCACGGTGTCGACGCCGACTCGTTTCCCGTCGGAGACGGTGGCGCCTACTGCCTGTTCCTCGGCCGCATGGGGGCCGACAAAGGGCCTCACCGCGCCATCGCTGTCGCCCGCGAGGCGGGCCTGCCGATCAAGCTGGCCGGCAAGCTTCGTGAGCCGTGGGAGCACCGCTTCTTCGACGCCGAGATCGCACCCCTGTTGGGCGACGACGTGGAGTACATGGGTGAGGTGTCCCAGGCGGAGAAGGTCAAGCTCCTGGGCGGAGCCCGTGCGACCCTGTTCCCGATCCGATGGAACGAGCCGTTCGGCCTGGTCATGATCGAGTCGATGGCCTGCGGCACGCCGGTCCTGGCCTTCCGCGAGGGCGCCGCTCCCGAGGTCGTGGCCGACGGGCGTACCGGCTACCTCTGCACCGACGAGGCCGACATGGTCGAGAAACTGCATGGCATCGACGCCATCAGCAGATCCGAGTGCCGGGCCGCAGTCGAGGGCTACTTCTCCCGGGAACGCATGATCGCCGAGCACGTGGCCTTCTACGAAGAGATCCTCAAGCGCTAACCGACCGTTCCGGTGTGCGAAACGCGGCCGAACCGGGCGCCTTTCGCACGCCAGAAGCTGTGAGCCGGGCGGGCGCTCTCAGGTCGGCTCTTGGACGGGGACGACGCCGTCGGAACGGAGGCGTACGAGGATTCGGGCCCGCAGCTCCCGGGCCACCCGGGACCGCTCGTTCGGGTCGGTCTTCACCGCCACCCGCACGGTGGTGCCGTCGACACCCATCGCCTCCACTCCGAGCACCTCCGGCGGCTCGAGCACCGATGCCGACCACCCCTCGTCGGTGCCGAGGTCGTCGAGCTCCCGGCCGATCGCCGCGCAGGCGGCAGCCACGTCGGCACCCGGGGGGACGAGCACGTCGACGATGGCCCGTGACCACTCCTTGTGCGAGTTGCCCACCTTGCGGATCTCACCGTTGGGCACGAACCACACCGTGCCGTCCGTCCCCCGCATCCTGGTGACGCGCAGGTTGACCTCCTCGACGGTGGCCGTGGTGTCGGAGATGGTGATGACGTCGCCCACCCCGTACTGGTCCTCGGCCAGGATGAAGAAACCGGAGAGGAAGTCCTTGACCAGGCTCTGGGCGCCGAAGCCCAGCGCCACCCCGACGATGCTCGCTCCCGCCAGCAGGGGCCCGAGGTTGATGCCGAACTTGTCGAGTACCAGGAGTACGGCGATCGACCAGACGAACACTCGGACCAGGCTGGCGGCGACCCCGCCGAGCGTTCGGGCCCGGCCGGCGCTGCGGGCGACCGCACCCGGCAGGCTCGACCGCTCCACCAGCGACTCCACCGACCGGCGCGCCGCCCGGGACCCGAGTTGGGTGGCGATGAACGCTCCCACCACGACGAGCAGGATCCCCAGGGCCAGCCAGGCCGTGAAGACCGCGGCGTCGCCGAAATGACGCTGTTGCAGGAGGTCGTACAGAGACTCACCGGTGGCCAGCACGATCTCTAGCCTCGCAGCAGGGCGAGGCTCAACCTCGCACCCTCCGGCGCATCACCACCTGGAGGCCGGTCAGGCCGGCGATCGTGACCACCAGCAGGGCGGCGTAGGCGGGCGCCTTTCCGTCGAACTCGTCCGCCGCCCGGATGGTGGCGATCAGCACGAGGACCAGGCCGATCGTGGCCGTCTCCATGGGGATCTCGAACGAGCTCCACCGCCGGTCGGTGGCGAACAGCAGCCAGGTCACCGCCGGGAAGGCCACGAAGGCGGCGATCACCCGCCCGGTCAGGGGGGTGAGCAGCCACGGCCAGTGGGAGATGAACAGCGACGGTCGTACGAACAGGACCAGGGCGAACAGCAGTTGGCCGGCTCCGATGGCGGTCACGACGGCCAGCACCGGGTCGGGCACGGCCACGTCGCCTGCGCCCATCGTCCCCGGATCGGTCTTGCGGTTGTTGAACCACAGCCACGGCAGCAGCGGCGGCGTGGCCACGTAGAGCAGCAACCAGGCCCAGAACGACACGTGACCGTGGTTGAACTTGTCCCAGTGCAACAGCGTCGCACCCAGGAGCAGGGTGGTGAACACGGTGGTGCCGAGGAGACCCTTGAGCACCCGGTGGCCCTCGGTGGTCGTGGCCGCCCGGAAGAAGAACCACGCCCCGGCCAGGTAACCGCCGCCCATCATCATCGCCGTCATGGTGGGGTGGATGGTCCACGCCCACAGTTCCTTCGTCTTGGTGGGGAAGAAGAACAGGATCACGAAGGCGGCGCAGAGCACCGGAACGATCCCCATCGACACCCACCGGGTAGGTGCCAGGACCCGGTCGTTGCGCTCCTCGGTCTTGGCGGTTTCGGGGTCCATGGTTCCTCCCGTTCGCGTAGCTTCCCGCCGTGATGCCAGAGTAGGGGCAATGATCCGTGACCGCTTGGCCGGCGCGCGCATCGGCGTCACCGGGTCTACCGGATTCCTCGGCACGGCGCTGGTGGAGCGTCTCCTGCGCTGCGTACCCGACTGCGAACTGGTGCTGCTGGTGCGCCCGGGACGGCGTTCCACCCCCGCTACACGGGCCAAACGGGAGATCTTCTCCAACGACGCCTTCGCCCGGCTGCGGGCCGAGTTGGGCGACCGCTTCGACGCCGAGATCGCCCGCCGGGTCCACGTGGTGGCCGGCGACGTCACCTCCGACGGCCTAGGCCTCGACGACGACGGCCGGGCCCTGCTGGCCGGCTGCCACACGGTAATCCACGCGGCCGCCCGGGTCAGCTTCGACTCTCCTCTCGACGCCGCCGTCGACGTCAACCTGGTCGGCACCGTCCGCGTGGTGGAGACCATGAAGGAGCTGGGGTCGACGGCGCACCTCATCTCGGTGGGCACGGCCTACGTCGCCGGCAGCCGCCGGGGTCGCTCGCCCGAGGCGCCGTTGGCCGACACGCCCTTCAGTGCCGACGTGGCCTGGCGAGCCGAGGTCGACGCCGCCCTCCGGGCCCGCGCCGACGCCGAGGCCGAGAGCCGCCGGCCCGAGCGCCTCGTCAAGCTCACCAAGACAGCGCGTTCGGAGGTGGGTGCGGCGGGTTCGTCGTTGTTGGCGGCCAAGGCCGAGCGCCTGCGCGAGCAATGGGTGGAGGACGCCCTGGTGGAGGCGGGCCGGGCCCGGGCCAAGGCCCTGGGGTGGCCCGACGCCTACGCCTACACCAAGTCGCTGGCCGAGCGGGCCCTGCTCGAGGTCAAAGGCGACGTGCCCGTCACGATCGTGCGGCCGTCGATCATCGAGTCGGCCTACGCCGAACCCACGCCCGGATGGATCCGGGGCTTCCGCATGGCCGAGCCCGTGCTCCTCGCCTACGGCCGGGGCCTGCTAAAGGAGTTTCCCGGCATCCCCGAGGGCGTGGTCGACGTCATCCCCGTCGACATGGTGGTGGCCGCCATCATCTCCCTGGCGGCGAGAGGCCACGACCCCGACGACTTCGTGTACCACGTGGCCACCGGGTCGGGGAACCCCCTCAAGCTCATGCGGCTCGTCAACCTGGTCAAGGAGTACTTCCGCGAGCACCCCCTGTACGACACGCAGGGCCAGCCCATCGTCACTGCGGCGTGGAGCTTCTCCCAGCGTGGCCGGGCCCAGCGTCAGCTCCAGCGGGGCGTCACCGCCCTGAGGACGGCCGAGAGGGTCATCGCCTCGCTGCCCATCAGGGGCCAGCGGGCCGAAGTGACGGCCCGCCTCGAGGAGCGCCGTGACGATGGCGAGCGGGCCCTCGGCTACGTCCGTCTCTACGGCGCCTACGCCGAGACCGAGGCCGTCTTCGACGACGCCCGCCTGGTGGCCCTCTGGGAGAGCCTCGACGCCGTCGACCAGGCCGAGTTCTGCTTCGACACCACGGTGATCGACTGGCGTCACTACGTGCTCGACGTGCACATGCCCTCGATCGTGCACCAGGCCCGCGTCCGCACCACGGCCGGTCGCAAGGGCGGGCCGAGCCGCTACGAGCGGGGGAAGCGGGCAATCCTGTCGCCCGATCGTCATCTGGCCGCATTCGACCTGGAGAACACCCTGATCGCCTCCAACGTGGTCGAGTCCTATTCCTGGCTGGCCACCCGCGGCCTGGCCGACGACGAGCGGGCCCGGTTCACGCTGCGCATGCTGCGCGCCGGACCCGGCCTGCTGGCCCTCGACCGGCGCGACCGGGGCGACTTCCTCCGTCACTTCTACCGCCGTTACGAAGGCGCTCCGGCCGAGCGCCTGCGGGCCGACGCCTGGGAGCTGTTCAGCGAGCTGCTGCTCACCAAGTCGTTCCCGGCCGGCATCCGTCGCGTGCGTGAGCACCGCGCCGCCGGCCACCGCACCGTGCTCATCACCGGCGCCCTCGACTTCGTGGTGGAGCCCCTCCGGCCGCTCTTCGACGACGTGGTCTGCGCCCGCCTGGGCGAGCGCGACGGCCGCCTCACCGGTGAGCTGGAGACGGTGCCCCCCACCGGCGAGGCACGCGCCCTCGTCCTGGCCGAGTACGCCCGGGCCGAAGGGCTGTCGCTCTCCCAGTCGTCGGCCTACGCCGACTCCACCAGCGACCTGCCCATGCTGGAGGCCGTCGGCCACCCCGTGGCCGTCAACGCCGAGCCCAAGCTGGCCGCCATCGCCCGCAAGCGGGGCTGGCACGTCGAGCAATGGACCAAGGCCGCCGGAGTACCCCGCCCGCTCCTCCCCCTGTCCCCCCGCCCCCACACCCCGTCGTTCTTGGCGCGCCAGTCACCCGTGGACGTCGTTGAGCGCGCCAAGAACAGGAGGTCGGGATGAGAGCGCTGCTGTTCGAGCGTTCGCTACCGCGCTATGCGGCGGCACGGGTGGCCGCCACCCTCGCCCCGGGGCTGGGCTCCAGAGTCGGCCCCCTCACCCTGTCCGACGTCGACGAGCCCGAGCTGCCGGGGCCCGACTGGCAGCGCGTGCGGCCCCGCCTGGCCGGCATCTGCGGCTCCGATCTCTCCACCGTCGACGGCAAGTCCTCGGCGTACTTCGAGCCCCTCGTGTCGTTCCCGTTCGTGCCCGGCCACGAGGTCGTGGGCGAGCTCGACGACGGCACCCGCTTGGTGATTGAGCCCGTGCTGGGCTGCGCCGTGCGGGGGGTCGTCCCACCGTGTGCCGCCTGCGCCGGCGGCCACATCGACCGGTGCGAGCGACTGGCGTTCGGGCACCTGGCGCCCGGTATGCAGACGGGGTACTGCACCGACACCGGCGGGGGGTGGTCGACGGCGCTGGTGGCCCACGACTCCCAGATCCACCAGGTGCCGGAGGCGATGAGCGACGAAGCCGCGGTGATGGTCGAACCGGCCGCCTGCGCCGTCCACGCGGCCGTGGGGGGGGGCGCCTTCGGCCGTAGCGTGCTGGTGCTGGGGGCAGGCACCCTGGGCCTGTGCACCACCGCCGCCCTGCGCCGGTTCACCCCACCCTCGATGCTGATGGTGGCGGCCAAGCACCCGCTCCAGAAGCGGCTGGCCGCCGACCTGGGCGCCGACCTGGTTGTCGGCTCGGAGGAGGTCCGCCGGGCGGTGCGGCGCACAACGGCATCGCTGCGAGTAGGCGGAGGCCTGTCGGGCGGAGTCGACGTGGTGGTCGACTGCGTGGGCAGCGCGGCATCGCTGGCCGAGGACCTGGCCGTCGTGGCTCCCGGAGGAACCATCGTGCTGCTGGGCATGCCGGCGACGGTGCTCGTCGACCTCACGCCATTGTGGCAACGCCAGATAGCCCTTCGCGGCTCCTACGCCTACGGCGTCGAGGACGACGCCGGGACAAACGGGTCCGTAGCCCCGCGCCGCACCTTCGAGATGGCGTTCGCTCTGGCTGCCGAGGCCAGCCTCGAGCGCCTGGTCTCGGCCACCTACCCTCTCGACCGCTACCGTGACGCCATAGACCACGCAGCCAATGCCGGCCGCCGCGACGCCGTCAAGGTGGCCTTCGACCTCCGATCCGAAAGGCGACGATGAGGCGCCCGGGAGGCGACGAAGTGTCGCGGACCAGCCCGACAGGCGAGCGGCCCGCCGTCCGGACCCGACCCGGGCTGGTGCTCGAGGTCGAGCGCTCCACACCTCCCGTGTTGTTCCACGCCGGCGAGGGCTTCCACCTCGACCGCCTGCCCGTGGGGTCGCGGGTCATCTACCCGGCCGAGCCGGTGACGCCGTTGGCCGACCCCGAGGCCGCCATCCGCCACGCCCTGGCCAATCCCGTCGGAGACAGCGAGCCGTTGGCGGCGCTGCTCCGGGCCGGGATGCGCCTCACTATCGCCTTCGACAACCAGGCCGTGCCCCTCCCCCCCATGCGGCGGCCCGACAACCGCCAGCGGGTGATCGAAGCCGTCCTTGATCTGGCCGCCGAGGCCGGGGTCGACGATGTCGTGCTCATCGCCGCCCACGGCCTCCACCGGCGCATGACCGAACCCGAGCTCCGCCACATCGTCGGCGACCGCGTCTACGACGCCTTCGCCCCTCAGGGTCGGCTCACTCAACACGACGCCGAGGACCACGAAAACCTCGAGCTCGTCGGTCGCACGGCCGAGGGCGAGCACGTGGAGATCAACAAGCGGGCGGCCACCTCCGACCTGCTCGTCTACGTCAACGTGAACCTGGTGGCCATGGACGGCGGTCACAAGTCCACCATGACGGGTCTGGCCTCCTACCGCAGCCTGCGGGCCCACCACAACGTGAACACCATGCAGCACAGCCGCTCGTTCATGGACCAGGAGCGCTCTGAGCTGCATCATTCGGCCTGGCGCATGGGCCGGCTCCTGGGCGAGAACGTCAAGGTGTTCCAGATCGAGACCACGCTCAACACCGACACGTTCCCCAAGCAGTTCTCGTTCCTCCAGAAGCGCGAGTGGGAGTGGTCGGCCCGCGACCGGGCCTCGTACCTGGCCACGAGCAAGAGCCTCGATCGCTGTCCCCCCCGGCTGGCTCGCAGCATCTTCCACGGCATCAAGTCGCCGCAGAAGATGACGTCCGTGCAGGCGGGCGAGGTCGAGGCCGTGCACGCCTTGACCACCCAGAGCGTCTACCGCCAGCACCTGGTGCCGATCGAGGGCCAGGCCGACATCCTCACCATGGGCCTTCCCTATGTGGGTCCCTACAACGTGAACTCGGTGATGAACCCCCTCCTGGTGATGTGCGTGGGGCTCGGCTACTTCTTCAACCTCTACCGGGGCAAGCCGCTGGTGCGCCAGGGCGGCGTGGTCATCATGAGCCACCCCACACCGTGGGAGTTCCACCCCGTGCACCACCCGAGCTACATCGATTTCTTCGAGCAGGTCCTGCCCGAGACCACCGACCCGGCCGAGATCGAGGCCAAGTTCGAAGCCGACTTCGCCAACGACCCCTGGTACATCCACCTCTACCGCACGAGCTACGCGTACCACGGGGTCCACGCCTTTTACATGTGGTATTGGGGCTCCCACGCCCTCCAGCACGTCAACAACAACGTCATCATCGTGGGCGGCAATCCGCGGGCCGTGCGGCGCATGGGCTTCAAGCCCGCGTCCACCCTGCTCGACGCGTTGGAGATGGCCGAGGACGTGGTAGGCCGCAACCCGTCGATCACCCACATTCACAACCCGCCCATACTCATGGCCGATGTGACATGAGACTCGCCGGGTGTCCCGTGGCCGGCCCCCACTCCCTCCGGTCGGCGGTTCTTCGTTGAGGCTCGACCTTCGGCGGGCCGTCCGCCCGGCGTTCCCGATCGGGCCGCCCACGTGGCCCACGGCGGTGGAACGGGAGCCCGAACCACGGCGCACGGGCGTCCACTACGACACCGACTGGGCCCGTCGTTGGCCGGCCCGGGTCGCCCGGGCCGTCATCGTCGACGACGTGTTGCGGCCGCTCGTCGCCGTGCTCGGCTCGCCGCTCGTCAGCGGCCTCGACCGCCTGGTCGACCTCGAGGCACCGGCGATCTTCGCCGCCAACCACCACAGCCACATCGACACGCCTCTCGTGCTCACCTCGCTGCCGTCACGTTTCCGCCACCGGGCCGTGGTGGCCGCGGCCGCCGACTACTTCTTCTCCAGCCGGGCCAAAGGCGCCTACTCGGCGCTCACCATCGGCGCCATTCCCATCGAGCGAACCAAGGTCAACCGCCGTTCGTCCAACCTGGCCGCCTCCCTCATCGACGACGGCTGGAACCTCGTCGTCTTCCCCGAGGGCGGGCGCAGCCCCGACGGTTGGGGCCAGGACTTCCGGGGCGGCGCGGCCTACCTGGCCATCCGGTGCCACCGCCCGGTGGTGCCGGTGTTCGTCGAAGGCAGCCGCCGGGTTCTCAAGAAGGGTGCTCAGTTGCCCACGCCGGTCGGGCGTCCCTTCGCCCGGGGGACCGGGGTGCGGGTGACGTTCGGCCAGCCACTGCTGGCCGAGGTCGGCGAGGACTCCCGCCGGTTTGCCGTGCGTGTGGAAGCGGCAGTGGCCGAACTGGGCGACGAGACGGCCACCGACTGGTGGGCGGCGCGGCGGCGGGCAGCCAGGGGTGCCACTCCCGCGCTGACCGGGCCGACAACCGCTCCGTGGCGACGGGCATGGGCCCTCGACGACCACCGCAGGAAGAACCGCGCCCACCCCGCCTGGCCCTGAGCCAGGCTGCCACCTCCGGCGCATGGCACACTGGGCTCCTGACGAACGGCGAAGGGTAGAACGAAATGTGGCGGAAGCCGGCGACCATGCTCCTCCCGGCGGTCCTCGTGGCCGTCGCCTCCGCCGGCCTGGTCATGCCACCGGGCCCCGGCGGCGGCGACACCCGAGCCCAAGGCGACCACCAACCTTCACAAGGTCCCGGCGGCCGTCCTGCGCGCCGTGGGGAACCACGGGCAGCCGGCGGGGCCGGTCGCCGACGGCAGCGTGCACGCCGACCCCAGCGGGCGACTCGAGCTCGACTTCCACGCCGCCGGGCCGACGGGTGGAGCCCAGGAGGCTGACCTGGCCCGCCTCGGCGCCGCCGCCATCAAGAGCCTGGACCTGTCCCCCGACCTCCACGTGACCACGGGCATGATCGAGGCCTCGCTGCCCCCCGACACCGTCACGGCGGCAGCCGCCCTGCCATGGGTCACGTCGGTCACCGTTCCGTCCTATGGTCGCACCAACGCGGTCACCAGCGCCGGGGTAGCCCTGCACAAAGCCAACCTGGCCCAGGCCAAGGGCATCACCGGCGCCGGCGTCACCGTTGGCGTCGTTTCCGACGGTGTCCTGAACATGGCGGCCGCCCAGGCATCGGGCGACCTGCCCGCCGTCACCGTCGTCGACCCGACCACCTTCGGTGCGGGCACGGGCGACGAGGGCACGGCGATGCTGGAGATCGTCCACGACATGGCCCCGGACGCGAAGCTCGACTTCCATGCCGCCGGGATCGGCCCGGTGGTCACACCCCTCACCCTGGTCACCGCCTTCGACGCCCTCCGCAAGGCCGGCGCCAACGTGATCGTCCACGACGTGGGGTTCCTCGACGAACCTGTGTTCCAGAACGGCGTTGTGGCCCAGGTCATCGACGGCCTCACCAGCCTGGGGGTCTCCGTCCACTCCGCAGCCGGCAACTCCGGCGCCACCCACACCGCCCGGGTGAAGGCCACGGGAAGCGGCGCCGGGCCCGAGGGCAAGTCCGGTCCGTTCCCCAATTGTGGGACCACCCCACCGACCAACGCCGTGGCCATCGGTCCGGGCGGCAAGACCAGCTTCGAGGTCATCCTGTTCCCGAACGAGGACGCCACGTTCGCGCTCCAGTGGAGCGAGCCTCGCTCGATCTTCCCCCACCGCCGGCCAGGGCGGGTTCACCGACCTCGACCTGTTCCTCATGACCGACGATCTCAGCGACTGCCTGGACGGCTCCAGCACCTTCCAGGGCAATGGCGCCGGTGACACCCTCGAGGCATTCGCCGGTAAGTCGAAGGCGGCGTTTCCGGTCAAGGCCAAGCTGGTGGTCAACGCCTTCGTGGATCCCGCCATCACCCCGCCGGCCACGCCGCCGACCCTCGACCTGCGTTGGGACGGCGCCGCCGCCGCCGACCCGCCCACCCGTTCGGGCAGCATCGACCCCAACGACAACTTCGTCTCCGGTCTACCGGGCGCGTCGGCGGCGGTCAACGCCGCCACCGGTCAGATCGAGCCCTTCAGCGCCGGCGGCCCCGTCGACCTGTTCAACACCACCGGCTGCCCCGCCGGAACGACCAAGAGCGAGGACGAGGAGTGCGCAGCCACCCCGGGCACGAATCTGGGCACATTCTCGGGCCCGGCATGGACGGCGGCCGACAACGTGGCTGTCAGTGGTGCGGGCGGGTTCAAGTCGCCCTTCAAAGGGACCTCGGCCGCCGCCCCCCACGCCGCGGGATGTGACGCCCTCGTCCGCCAGGCCATCGGCAAGCCCGACGCACCGGTGGAGGCGGTCCACGAGCGGCTGGCGTCCACCGCCGTCGACATCGGGGCCCCCGGCGAGGATCCGGTCTTCGGCGCCGGCATCCTCGACTGCGTAGCCGCATCCGCGGTGTCGAACATGGCCCTCGCCAACCAGGTCAGCTCCACCGGGCCGGCGCCCGGCGACACGGTGACCTACACCCTCACCGTCACCGACAACGGGCCCGACCCCGGCACCCGTCTCGCCCTGTCCGACTCCCTGCCCGACGGCGTGACCTTCGCGTCGAGTGGATCGGGGTGCGCGGCCGACGGACCGGACGTGTCGTGCCCGCTCGCCGACCTAGCCAAGGGTGAGCGTCGCAGCTTCACCTTCGACGCCACCGTCGCCCCCTCGCTGGAGGGTGGTACCCAGCTGGTCAGCACGGCCGAGGTCGTCAGCCCCTTCGATGTCTCACTGGCCGACAACACTGCAACCGCTACGGCCACCGTGGTGGTGCCTCCGCCACCCCCCATCGTCGGCAACCTGGCGGCCACCGGGCCGAGCCGGCTGCCCAGCCTCCCGGTGGGCGCGGCCTTGATGGCCATGGCCCTGTTCGGCCTGGCCATGACCCGTCGCTGCCGCCTCGCCGGGCAATGACCGGTCGCGGCGCGCGGCCCACCACCGTGGCGGTGGCGGCCATGGCCCTGGCGGCGTGGTCGCTCGTGGCCTGCGGCTCGACGGCGCAGCGGTCGGCCACCACCTCAACCACGGCATCGCCCCAGAAGACGCCGTCCAAGCTCCCCGCCGAAGTGACTCGCACCGTGGACCGGCTGAAGGCCGGCGAGAAGCCGGGTGCCGACGCGAGCTTCACCGACTCGGGGGTCCCGGTACGCGACGACGGGAAGCTCCAGCTGGAGCTCCACTCCAGCGGTCCGGTCACCGATGCACGGAAGGCGGAGTTAACCGCTCTCGGTGCCGACATCGTGGCCGCCGGTACCGCCGTCGGGATCGTCGACGTCTGGGTCCCGTTCGCCCGCGTCGACGAGGCCGCCGGGCTGACCTGGGTGGTTGCGGTCACCGTTCCCAGCCCCACCCGCGCACCCTGAACAGGAGCGCCGATCGCGATTTCGCGCGCTACCCAGGACTGCGT
>JBBSHU010000066.1:0-16210 GCA_038232455.1 Acidimicrobiales bacterium | reverse complement strand
CGCCCCGCCCACCACCGCCCCCACCACCGGTGCGCCCGACCTGAGCACCGCCGAGGCGTGCCTGACCCCCGACGGCATCGCCATGCGGGTCGATGCCGGGCCCGCCCACCTCGAGGCGGTGTCGGTCAACCGGGGCCGGCCCCCCGACTCGGTCTTCAAGCTCCCAGGCTAAGGGTCTCCGAGGATGTACGGGCGGAGCCGCCCCAACAGTTCGGCGGACCGGGGGGGCGGGGCGCTGGCGGCCAGTTCGGCCTCGATCCCTTCGATCGTGGCCATCTCGTGATCGTCATAGCGGAACCCCGGGCTCACCGCCTCGCTGATGAGGCAATCGGTCGCGCCGGGGGCGAGGACGTGTGACGCCTTCCACCAGCCGCCGGGCGCGGTGAACGACACGACCTGGCCGGCTCCCAGGTCGGGCCCGAGGGCTACCTCGTGCAGTATGGCGTCGGGGGCGACGAGCAGGTAGGTGGCGGGCCCGCCATCGTGATGGAAGTGGGTGATCGCCGACCGGTTGCGATGGAGGTGCCCTACCGGCGATTCGGAGGTGAGCAGGTAGTAGATGCTGTTCAGCAGGGGTCGGGGGCCGCCGTCGGTGTCCGTCTCGCCCATCGACTCGTAGGTCTGGCGGAACCAGCCGCCCTCCGGGTTGGGTTCGAGCCCGAGCCGATGGCGCCACTCAGGCATCGAGGCCGTCCCGGACGAGCGGCTCCAGAGCGTCTCGAAGATGGGGGTGGTCCCGCTCGTACACGGCCGGTGTGGCCTCGGTCTGGTCGGTGGGCTCCCATCCCGGGGCCACGGCCTCGCTGATCAGCGCCCATGGTCCGCCCACGAGCTCGAAGGCTTTCCACGTACCCCCTACCACCACGACCTGGAGCGATTGGCCATTCTCCAGATCGCGTCCGAGTACCTGACGGCGAAGCTCGCCGTCGGGTGACACCGTCACCACGGCCAACGGGCAACCTTGGTGGAAGTAGTGGATGGCGTCGGCCGATGTGCGGTGGAGGTAGGCAATCGGCCGGGCGCGGTCGAGGAGGTAGGTGATGACGGTGACGAGCGACCGGCCGGTTCCGCGTGGTGGCCGGCACTCGTGGACCTGCCTGTACCAGCCTCCCAGGGGGTTGACCTCCAGGCCGAGGTGCTCGATGACCGGGGCGGCCTCCGGGTGCGCCGGTGCCGCCGGCTGAGTCACCAGCGGACGGTACCAGTCACTTCGGGTAAGACTCCGGACATGGCTACGCCCGTCGGACCGGTTGCTCCCGACCCCGACGATCCCGACCACTGGGACGAATGGTACGAGCCCGACGACGACGATCTCGGCGAATACCCCCGGTCCATGCCGGTTCGTCTGATCGCCCTGGTCGTCGCCATCGGGATGGCGCTGTTGATTGTCCTGAGCCGCTGAGTCCGGCTGTTGGGGGTCAGCCGGCTCGCTGCTGGCGGCGACGGGCGAGCCACGCCTTGCGGAGCTTACGACGTTCGTCCTCGGAGGTTCCGCCCCAGATGCCCGATTCTTGATTCGTCTCGAAGGCGAACTCCAGGCAGTGATCGCGCACCGGGCATACCCGGCAGACGGCTTTGGCCGCCTCGATGTGGTCGATGGCGTCGCCCGTGCTGCCAGCCGGGAAGAAGAGCTCCGGGTCGGTGTCGCGGCAGGCCGCCCGATCGCGCCAGCTCTCGATGTCCCAGTTGGCTATGGGACGACTCCATATCAGCGCCGTTCGTTCGATGACCACGGTCACCCTCCTGCGTCGACAAATCGAGACGCTGCCAGGGGCCGGGGCAGCGGAATGTGATCACCCACGTGGGCGAGCGTCCCACGAGGGGCCTCACCCGGTGGAGGCAGCATAATCGAGGCCCATCGACGATGTCTATGGCAGGTCTTGGCCGATTGGCCACCCATGGGTTGCAGCGCAGATCGGTGACGTGGCATCGTGTCCGCCTCGGCTTGAGACCACAGGCCACGGCGACCTGCGCAGCCATGCCAGAAGGAGCGGACCAACGGCGGCTGGCGACGTCCCTTTGCCGGCTGTCGTCCGTGCTGGTGACGACCTGGTCCCTGCCGACGATCTCGAGCCTGCCACTTGGTGGTCGACGTCGCTGGCACAACCACGCCACGCCCGCGTCCGGGGAGATGCCAGATGACCATGTACAAGTCCCAACCTGGGGTGTCGGTAGGGGCGGAGGGGACCCCGGATGTCGACGCCGGCGGTGATCTGCAGCGTCGGGCGTTTCGACTGTGTGTCGGCGCCGAACCCCACGCCGACGCTGTTCCCTGCGATCTGCACGTCCGGCAGGCGCTCAGCCAGTTGTCGCTCATCGAGCGCCACACGATGAAGGCGCCACACTGACGGATGCGGAGGCGACGCCCGGCCCGGAGAGGCGCTGAGCGTCGAGGTCGTACTCTGCTCCGTGGTGTTGCGACCACGTTGGCGGATCGAGCCGCTGGATCTGGCCCGGTGGTAAGGTCACGAACTGATGTTCGGGCCCGACGACCAGCACCTCAACGACCAGCAGCGGTCGGCCGTCGATCACGATGGCTCACCCCTTCTGGTGGTGGCGGGGGCGGGTAGCGGCAAGACGGGGGTGCTGGCCCACCGGGTGGCCTCGCTGCTCCGGCGCGATGTCCCGCCCGAGCGCATCTGCCTGTTGACCTTCAGCCGCCGAGCCGCCCACGAGCTGCTCTCCCGAGCGGGTCGGCTCTCCGACACCGCCGCGGCCGGTCGGGTGTGGGGGGGCACGTTCCACGCCGTGGCCAACCGTGTGCTTCGTCTCTTCGGCCAACGACTGGGCCTCGACCCCGGGTTCAGCATCCTCGACGGGGCCGATGTCGTCGAGGTGTTCGGCCTGGTTCGCCACGACCTTGGTTTCGACCACCACCCCGGCGATCGCCGTCACCGTTTTCCCCGCGCCGCCACCCTCGCCTCGATCTACGACCGGGTGGCGAACACGGGTCAGAGCCTGGCCGTGGTCCTCGACCGGTCCTACCCCTGGTGCACGGCCGACATCGACGGAATCCGAACCATCTTCGGCGCGTACGCGCAGCGCAAGCGCGAGCGCCAGCTACTCGACTACAACGACCTCCTGTTGTGCTGGCGCGCCCTGGGCGCAGTGCCCGGCCTGCTCGCCGGTCTGTTCGACCACGTGCTGGTCGACGAGTACCAGGACATCAACACGGTGTCCAGGCCGACATCCTGGCCGCGCTGTGTCCCGACGGCATCGGCCTCACCGTCGTGGGCGACGACGCCCAGGCCATTTACGGTTTCCGGGCGGCCACGTCCGCCAACATCGCCGAATTTCCCCGGCGGTTCGCCGCCACCACGATCGTCCGCCTCGAACAGAACTACCGCTCGACCTCGCCGATTCTGGCCATGGCCAACGCGGTAATGGCCCAGGCCGACCAGGAGCCGACCCTGGCCAAGCAACTCTGGTCGACCCGGCCGGGCCGGCGACGGCCCCTCCTGCGCACCTGCGGCGATGAGGGAACCGAGGCCGAGGCCGTGTGCGATGCCGTCCTGGCCCATCGCGACGATGGTGTGGCGTTGCAACAGCAGGCGGTGCTCTTCCGGGCGTCGCACCATGCCGATCTCCTCGAGCTGGCCCTGGGCCGGCGGAACGTCCCCTACGTCAAGTACGGCGGCCTTCGGTTCCTGGAGGCCGCCCACGTCAAGGACCTCCTCGGGTTGCTCCGGATCCTCGAAAATCCCTGCGACGAGCTGGCCTGGTTCCGGGTCCTACGCCTTCTCGACGGCGTCGGAGCCGCCACCGCCCGCCGGGTGATGGCCGACCTGGGCCTGGGCCCATCGGGCGGCGTGTCGGGCCCGAGCGGCCCTTCGAGCGGGGTGTCGGGCCCGAGCGGCCCTGTGGCTCCTGCCGTCACCGATCCGGCGGTGACGCCCCTGGCCCGACTCCTGGCTGCTTCGCCGCGGGTGCCGGGGTCGGCCCGTGCCGAGCTCTCAGCCCTGCGGTCGGCGCTGGCCGACTGTGCCGACGGCGGCCCGCCCGGCGCCACCGCCCTGCCTCCGGCAGCCCAGGTCGCCCGACTCCGCCGATGGTTGGACCCGGTCGTGGAACGCGTCTACGACGCGGGCGCGGCCCGCCTGGCCGACCTCGCCCATCTCGAACAGGTCGCCGGTCCCGCTCCTTCCCGGAGCCGGTTCGTGGCCGACCTCACCCTCGACCCGCCCACGTCCACGTCCGATCTGGCCGGGCCTCCCCATCGCGACGAGGACTGGCTGGTGCTGTCCACCATCCACTCGGCGAAGGGCGGTGAGTGGGAGGTCGTCCACGTGCTCCACGCCAGCGACGGAATGTTCCCCTCCGACATGGCCACCGGCGACCGCGAGGGCATCGACGAGGAGCGGCGACTGCTCTATGTGGCCATCACGAGGGCCCGGCAGGTCCTGGAGGTCAACGTGCCCATGCGGTACCACTTCGGCCGTCACCCGCGTGGCGACGCTTACAGCTACGCCCAGGTCAGCCGCTTCCTGACCCCGGCCGTCCGCGACCTCATGGACCAAGCCCACGTCGAGGGACGCCCAGGCGCCGACGACGGCGTCGACGGCGGCTGGGACGAGGCCGCCGACGGGGCCGGGTTGGCGAGCGTGGATCAGCTCCTGGCCGATCTCTGGGCCTGACCGTCGCTCGCCGAGCGGCATCGGTACACCCGAATGATCACCAGGGCGCTCACCATCAGCCAGACATCGACGAGGGTGAGCCCAGCGCGCTGGTAGAGCCCGTGGGAGGGCCCGACCAGGCTCGCGGCGAGACACGCACCGGCCAGCCCGGCTACCAACCAGGAGCCGATGGCGGCAGTGCGGTGGTGGGCCCCGAGGAGGGGTCGTGCGGCCAGAAGGGGTATGGCGGCGAGCGCCAGGTACCCGGACGCGGCCATGGCATTGTGGGCCCCGTCGACGGTGGGCGACGTTCCGAGGGGGAACAGGGCCACACCAAGTGTCGCTGCGCCAGTCGTGACCGCAGCCACCCACGCCGGGCCGGCCAGGTGGCGCCGGAGGGCGATGGCGTAGAGGGGGACGGCGACACCGAAGCCGACGAAGCCCGCCGTCATCAGCAGCCGGTCCGGAGCGCCGACCGCAGCCAGACGGCTGATGGCGTCGTCGGTCCACGAGTGCCCCGCCGTCAGCGTCCCGGCCACCACCCACGCGGCGATGAAGGCCGCCGGTCCGACGATTCCGGCCACCGGCAACAGGCGGGCCCTCTGACGAGGCTCGGTCACCCGGCCCGCGGGAGACAACCGCCAGGCACTTCGCGGGTCATGTCACGGTGCAATGCCCTGGTCGTCGAGCTCGGGGTGGATCGACCCGCTGTCCACAAACTTCTCTCCGGGGCCTCCCGCCGCGCTGTCCCGCAGGGCCTTTTCCAGACGCTGGATGCGTTCCTCGAGGGCCTCCAACCGCCCTCCGTGGTCGACGAGCTCGTCGTGGGTGTGGTCACTCATAGTTCCTCCTCGCTGGTGTCACGGTAACGCCGCCGGGGTACCGCACTTGTCGCGGCCGGGTCGCCATAGCAACATGGCCGCCACCATGGCCGGGATGACCCATTACGTGTTCAAGAGCATCTGGCTGGTGAACGCGCCGTTCGACGACGTCTTCTCCGTGCTGGTCGACCCGTGGACGTATCCGGCATGGTGGCCGGAGATCCAATCCGTGGAGGATCTCGGCGACGGTCGGTTCGAGATGGTCGCCCGGTCGCTGCTGCCCTACGAGCTGTGCTTCGTCAGCGAGGACCGCGCCGCCGTACACGCCCCGGGCGTGATCGACGCCCGTATCACCGGTGACCTGGAGGGCTTCGCCCGATGGACCGTGAGGGCACTCGGTTCCGGGTGCCGGATCGTCTACGACCAGGAGGTCGAAACCCAAAAAAGCCTGCTGAACGCTTTTGCCCCCGTTGCCCGCCCGGCGTTCCGGATGAACCACTCCCTGATGATGCGCCACGGCCGAGCAGGGCTGCGCACCTTCATGGCCGGCTACCGCCGGGCCGTTTCCGGCCCGGCCGGGGGCTGACGGCGGGTTCCTCCCGGCCGTAGCCTTCGCAGCGTGCCGTCCCTCCCATCGTCATGGTGAACGTCACGTTCCACGGCGCGCGCGGCGCGTCGCCCTCCACCTGGAGCTTCGGGCACTACGGGCGTTTCGGCACCCACACCGCCTGCGTGGCCGTGGAGGTCCCGAAGCGGGAGCCGATCCTATTGGACCTGGGAACAGGCCTGGGCCGGTGGGTGGCCGGCCTGGACGGCCAGCCACCATCGCGCGTCCACGCCCTCGTTTCCCACGGCCACGCCGGACACGTCCAGGGCCGATCCAGCCTGAGCGTCCTCGAGGCCGACGGCGTCCGGGTGGATGTCTACGCCCCCCCCGGGACTGGTCGGCGGGGCGCGACGAGCGACGGCTACCGGGCCATCGCCGTGGAGGACGAGGAGCTGGCCGTGGGCGATGCCAAGGTCATGGTCCGGTCCGTGCCCCACCAGGGTCCGACCAACGGTTACCGCCTGGACCTGGACGGCGTGAGCGTGGCTTATGTGAGCGACCATCAGGCACCACCCGGGCTCGACACCATTTCCCACCGGGTCCTGGAGCTGGCTGACAGGGTCGACCTGTTGATCCACGACGCCCAGCTGTCCACGGCCATGTGGGGGGAGCGATCCCACGAAGGCCATTCGACCGTGGACTACGCCGTGCTGGTGGCCCGCGAGGCGGGATCCCGCTGCCTGGCCCTGTTCCACCATGACCCGGGCCACGACGACGACCAGATTGACGGCCTGCTGGCCGGGGCCCGGCGCACGGCCGAACGCCTGGGTGTCGACGAGGTCATTGCCGCAGCCGAGGGCACGACCGTGTCGTTCGACCGGTGACCGGCCCGATCGACGACGCCCCCGATGCCGGCATCGGGGGCCCGAGCGGCCCCCTGAGCGAAATGCCGGTCGGGGCCGGCGTGGGCGGCGTCGACCCGGCCCGGTACCGCCAGGTTCTCGGCCACTTCGCCACCGGGGTCACCGTGGTCACCACGGCTCGAGGTGACCGGCCTGTCGGACTGGCCGTGAACTCATTCACGTCGGTGTCGCTCGATCCGCCGCTGGTGGCCTTCTGCGTCGCCCGGACGTCGACGACCTGGCCCACGATCCGCACCATGGGCTCGTTCTGCGTGAACATCCTGGCCGACGACCAGGAGGCGATCTGCCGGGCATTCGCCGGCCGCAGCCACGAACGGTTCCGCGGCGTGGGCTGGCGCCCGGCCGAATCGGGTGCGCCGATCGTCGCCGGGGTCCTCGCCTGGCTCGACTGCACCATCGAGGTCGAACACGACGGAGGGGACCACCTGATGGTCGTGGGCCGGGTGCGGGCGATGGACGTCGATCACGAGGGTCGCCCCCTCGTGTTCTACCGTGGGGGATATGGCCGATTCGAACCTTGAGACCCCGCCCGGACCCATGGCCGACATCGTCGAGTCCGACGCCATCGTCGGGGTCCTCATCGTCAGCCCCATGATCTTCGGTGACGACCGCGGTCGCTTCACCGAGACCTACCGCCGGTCATGGTTTCCCGAGGGCCGGGAAATGCTGCAGGCCAACTGCTCGGACAAGATCGCCGGAAGCGTGGTGGGCCTGCATTACCACCTCTTCCAGGCCGACTACTGGTACGTGCCCCGCGGCCGGGCCCGGGTCGTGCTCCACGACCTGCGCGAGTCCTCGCCCACCGAAGGCGCCACCTTGATCCTCGACATCGGCGAAGACCAGGAGCAGGGTGTTTACATCCCCCCGGGGGTGGCCCACGGCTTCGCCGCCCTCACCGACATGACCATCACCTACATGGTCGACCAGTACTACAGCCCCGACGACGAGCTGGGCGTGGCCTGGGACGATCCCGAAATAGCCGCAGACTGGGGCGTCAGCGACCCGGTGCTGTCCAAACGGGACCAGACCAACCCGGCCCGGCGAGACCTGCCCCATGGCATCCGCCCGCTCCTCGGCGGTCCGCAGGCGCTCTGAGCCAGGTCGGGCTCAGGCCCGGCCCGACGTCCAGCGGTAGACGGCCTCGGCGCCGACGAGGCGAGCCTGTACCTGGCCGTCGGAATCGGCGAGCACGGCCGTAGGCGCGCTACGAACCCCGAAGGCATCGGCCAGGGCCGGCTCGCGCGTGGCATCGACCCGCACCACCCGGGCCCCTGGATCGGAGGCACGCAGGCTCTCCTCGACCGGGCCGCAGGAGGCGCAGTAGGGCGTAGTGAACACGACCCAGGTGTGCTCGGCTTCGGCCCGCAGGGCGGCGGGTACCAGGGGGTGGTCGGGACGCTCGGAGACGACGCCCGCCCGCCACGTACGGTACAGGCGGGTGGCCAACAGGATGCCGAAGCCGAGTATCACCACCACCGCAGCTCGCACGAGGATCATTCGGTGCGCGCCTTGCCGGAACCGAGACCTGGGGGTCGGGCCACCGAAAGGCCCCGCATCCGGGCGACGACCAGGTAGATCTCGCAGCCCACGCAGATACCGGTGCCGGCGGCCAGGCCGGCGAGGACGGCCACGACCAGGGCCAGCACCCACGCCAGGTCGATCTGGCCGGCGACGAAGGCCACCGTGGACGCGGCCAGCACCAACGCGCCGAAGAAGGCGGAGAAGCGAGGTGGGCGGGGATCCTCCAGCTCCGCCGGCGGCCCCAGACGAGGCTTGATCATCGTGGCGTAGACGGCGAGGAAGGGACCGAAGCGCGGGCCTAGGGCGGCCCCGGCCAGGAGGGCGACGGCAACGCCGGGTACGGCCCGCGGCCAGTCGCCCACGAAGGCGACCAGGAGCACGACGGCGATGCACCCCTGGTTGAATCGAGGGCCCCGAGGATCGATGGGCTTCGGAGCTCTGCTCATTTCGGAGACTTGACCATCGTGAGCAGTCTAAACCCGACCATGCCGGTCGGCATTCCCGGTGGGCATCCCATTAGGGTCGGCGTCCATGTCTGGTCAGCTGGCGGGACGGATCGCCTTCGTCACCCTCGATGACGCCGGCGTCTGTACCCGCAGCGCGTCGCTGGCGCGGGCGCTCGTCTCCGAGGGAACGCTGGTCGTGCTGGTCGCGTCCGACCCCGAAGCCGGTGGGGGCGCGGCCGGGGCCCTCGGCGCCAGGGCGGTCTTTTGCCCGAGCGACGACGTCGAGGCCGATGTCCGGGCGCTGGTGGAGTTGGCCGACGACCTGGTCGGTCGCGACGGCCCCGGGTCCCGCCGGCCCTGACCGGCAGGGATCGCCCCAGGCGTGGGCACCGCAGGAATCGCCCGAGGCCCGGGCTCGGCACTGAGGGGCGCCGGCCTCCCGTACTCTGGGCTCGTGAAGCCCGTCATCGGCATTTCGGCCTACCCGCGGGTCGTGGAAACGAGCATCGGGCCGACCCTGCTCCACACAGCCTCCCGGTTCTACGTGGAGGGCGTCGAGCGGGCTGGTGGAGTGCCCGTCGTGCTGCCGGTGATGCTGCCCGACGCCGTCGGCGATGTTCTCGCCGCCGTACAGGGCGTGCTGCTCACGGGAGGGGGCGATGTCCAACCCTCGCGATACGGGTCCAAGCCCGTCGCCGAGACCAACGGCGTCGACCCGGCCCGTGACGATTTCGACATTTCCCTGCTGGAGCGGGCCGTGGCCGCCGATCTCCCCGTGCTGGCCACCTGCCGCGGCATGCAGGTCGTCAATGTTGCTCTCGGAGGCTCGCTGATCCAGCACGTTCCCGCCGTCACCGGCCAGGCCCATTGCCACAACGAGCGTTGGCGTGAGGGCGTGCATCGCGTGAAGATCGAGCCCGACAGCCATCTGGCCGAGGCCCTGGGCGCCACTGAGGTCGACGTCAACTCCATCCACCACCAGGCCGTCGACGAGGCCGCCCCGGGAACGCGGGCGGTGGCGTGGGCCGAAGACGACACCATCGAGGCCATCGAGATGCCCGGCAGTCCCCACGTCGTGGCCGTGCAGTGGCACCCCGAGTTGTTGGAGGATCGTCCCGAGCAGCAGGGACTGTTCCGCCAGCTCGTCGACCATGCCCGCGCCCGGATGCCCCGGGTCGGTTCGCCGTCGCCCCGCCGTGGGTAGGTCCGGGGCGGACCAGGAGGTCCCGTCTTGAACACGCTGACTGCGCTCATCCTCATTCTCCTCGTCATCGCCATTGCCTTCGGGGCGTTCGTCCTCGTTCAGCGCAAACGAAGAACGGGCGGCGTCATCGCGTCCAAGCCCCGCCGACCCCGGGGTAGCTCATGAGCGACGACCGCGGTGCCGCCGACAAGCAGAGCGGGGCAGACGACAACAGACTGCTCATGCGGGCCACGGAACTGGCCGGCCTGCCGGTGGTGAGCATCGCCGAGGGCGAGGCCTTGGCCGACGTGAAGGACGTGGTGTACAACCCGGATAAGGGCAGCCTCCTCGGGTTCACCCTCAACAAGCGCGGCTTTCTGCGGGGCCCCATGAAGGCGGTGTTGCCCATGTCGGGTGTGGTCGGAATCGGCCGCGACGCGGTGATGGTGGCGGACACCGGCGCGTGCGAGGAGCAGGGCGGCCTGGCGGCCGAGGCCCAGTCGTCGGCGGGCCGCAACGTGGTCGGCAACGACGTGCTCACCGACGCCGGCCAACGCCTGGGCAAGGTCACCGACATCGTGGTGGCAGCCGAGAGTGGCGAGGTGTTCGGCTACGAGCTGGAGGGCGACCCGAAGCTCCAGGGCCACCATCCCGGGCAGCGTCTCTTCCTCCCCATCCCGGCCACCCTGGCCGTGTCGGGTACGGCATTGATGGTGCCGGCCACGGCCGAGCCGTTCATCCGCGACGACCTGTCGGGCTTCGGTGCCGCCGTCGAGGAGTTCCGGGCCCAACTGTCTGGGAGCGCGACGTGACGGGCCTCCGCGACGCCATGGGCCGGGCCGTCGTGGCCCGTGACACCGCCGAGACCGTCGGCCAGGTCCACGGCGCGGTAATCGACGTCGACGCCCTGCGGATCGCAGCCTTGCAGCTGGGAAAGGGTCACAAGGCGCAGCTGGCCGACTGGACGGCGATCACCGGCGTCGGACCCGATGCGATCGTCGTCGAGAGCCAAGCGGGACTGCGGGCCGCCAACGGCGAACGCGAGGAACGGATCGTCAAGGGCGACATCGCCCTGCTCGGCGGCCGGGTGCTCACCGACAGGGGTGACGCCCTGGGCTCGCTCGACGACGTGGAGTTCGACGAGGAGACGGGCGAGGTGGTCGCCCTCGTCTGCGGCGACACCTCGGTCCCCGCCGCTCGCCTGCGGTCGGTGGGGGGCTTCGCCATCGTGGTGGCCGCCGGGGAGCCCGAGAAGGGCTAGAAGCGTGCTGATCGATGGATCGGCCGCTTCGCAGCCGAACGACCAGACCAGCACTTTCGCTCCGCTCAACTGCTGTTCAAGCGGATAGACAAGCACGCGCCTAGCCGGACGTGGCGCCGGTTGCGGCCGGGTCCACGCGGTGAACGACCTCGGCAGGAGGGGCCATGTCGTTCCGGGTCGTTCTCACCTGCGGCCGCCGTGAGACCCGGCGCCCGAAGTCGTTGGTAGGCGTCTCCACCAGAAGGTGGACCACGGTGGCGGTGGCCACCGCAACTGTCACCGCGGCGGCCAGACCCACGTAGTAGTCGCCGGTGACGGCGTAGACGGCGCGGATGACGATGTAGCCGTTGACGCCGTGGAGCAGGTACAGCGGATAGCTGATGTTGCTCAGCCGGTCGAGCCAGGCCGAGTAGGGCAGGTGGGCCCTGATCAGGAACGGCCCGACGAAGATGGCAAGGGCGACGATCGAGGTGGAAATGTAGGCGGCCGTCAGCGCGCCGAGGGCCCGGTGGTGGATGGCGAAGATCCACAGTCCGAAGATGCCGGCAACGAGGAGCAGGCTCTCGGCCCGGGCCCACACGCGCCGGTAGAGGTAGTGGAGGACCACCCCGATGAGGATGAAGACAACGAAGGTGGCGTAGAAGCCCATGGCCGACCAGAAGCTCCCGGGACCGGCTTCCTTCGTGGCCACGGAGAACAACGTCAACCCGACCGCGCAGGCGAAAACGAAGACACGCGAGGCGAGCAGACCTCGCCAGGCCGCCGTCGCCGCGATCAGATAGAAGAGCTCCTCCACAGCCAGTGACCAGAAGACCGTTCGATCCAGGGAGCCCGCACATACGAGCTCAACAAGAAGGCGTTCGCGCCTACCGTCCTCTTCCCGAAGGGCAGGGCTGTGCCGAGAAAATGCGCCTGGACGGCCAGCATCGTCATCGTGAGGAGGAGGCAGATCCACAGGGTGGGGTAGAGCCGGAAGAAGCGGCGCACGAAGAAGCCGCGCAGGTTGCGGTGTTCCAGGGAGAACGGGATCACGAACCCGCTGACCAGGAAGAACAGCAGGACCCCGAGGGCGCCGGTGGCGATGTGACGCCGGGCGAGCACTCCCAGGACCCCGATCCACGGGACCACCGGCAGCCCGGTCAGGGGGGGGAAAAGTTGCCGGTCTGGGCGACGAGGGTCTGAGCGTTGGGAAAGAGGTCGAACAGGTGGGTGAACACGACGAGGAGACACGCCGGGCCCCGGATGGCGTGGGCGAACCACACCCGCACACGGGGGGCGGCCGGGGGCTGCGCATCCGGCCCGGAGGGTGCGTCCACGCCCGCTAGGCTACCGGGAGTGGTTCGGGGATGATCAGAGGGGGGACACTTGTTACTATCTACGTAGGAGAAATACCACTTCTCACCCCGCGCATGGCCAACCCCTTGGAGCTGGTGCCCTGATGGCTACCACCGCACTTGACCTCGATCGCTACCAGCTGGGCTGGGTCGACCCCCAGGAGGACTACGTCTTCAAGCCCAAGAAGGGCTTGAACGCCGACATCGTCGAGGAGATGTCGTGGATGAAGGGCGAGCCCGACTGGATGCGCCAGATGCGGCTGCGGGCCCTGCGCCTCTTCGAGCGCAAGCCCATGGCGCCGTGGTTCGCGGTGAACATGCCCCACCTCGACTTCCAGGACATCTTCTATTACATCAAGCCCATCGACAAGCAGGTCGACGCCTGGGACGAGCTTCCCGACTCGGTGAAGCAGACCTACGAGAAGCTGGGCATTCCCGAGGCCGAGCGCAAGTACCTGGCCGGGGTCACCGCCCAGTACGAGTCCGAGGTCGTGTACCACCGCAACCACGACGACCTCGAGGCCCAGGGCGTCATCTTCTGCGACATGGACACCGCCCTGCGGGAGTACCCCGAGCTGGTCAAGGAGTACTTCGGGTCGGTCATCCCCCCCGGCGACAACAAGTTCGCCGCCCTCAACTCGGCCGTGTGGTCGGGCGGCTCGTTCATCTACGTGCCGCCGGGCGTGGAGGTGGAGATGCCCCTGCAGGCCTACTTCCGGATCAACGCCGAGAACATGGGCCAGTTCGAGCGCACCCTGATCATCGCCGACGAGGGTTCCACCATCCACTACATCGAGGGTTGCTCGGCCCCCGTGTACAGCTCCGACTCCCTGCACTCGGCTGTGGTCGAGCTGGTCGCCAAGCCCAGCGCCCACATCACCTACACCACCATCCAGAACTGGTCGACCAACGTCTACAACCTGGTTACCAAGCGGGCCCGGGCCGAGGCCGAGTCGAGGGTCGAGTGGATCGACGGCAACATCGGTAGCCGCCTCACCATGAAGTACCCCTCGGTCTACCTGGTCGGCCCCAAGGCCTCGGGCGAGGTGCTGTCGGTGGCCTACGCCGGTGCGGGCATGCACCAGGACGCCGGGGCCAAGATGGTTCACGCCGCGCCCGAGACCACGTCCACCATCGTGTCGAAGTCGATCTGCAAGGACGGTGGACGCACGTCCTACCGGGGCCTGGTCAAGGTGGAGGAGGGTGCCTACGGGGTCAAGAGCCACGTGCGCTGCGACGCCCTCATCCTCGACGCTGACAGCCGCTCCGACACCTACCCCTACATGGAGATCAACGAGCAGGACGCTCGCATCGGCCACGAGGCCACTGTCTCCAAGGTGGGCGACGACCAGCTCTTCTACCTGATGAGCCGGGGACTGTCCGAGCAGCAGGCCATGAGCATGATCGTCAACGGTTTCATCGAGCCCGTCACCCGCACCCTGCCCATGGAGTACGCGGTGGAGTGGTCGCGCCTCATCGAGCTCAACATGGAGGGCTCTGTCGGCTAGGTAACCGCCCGTTCTCGTCGCGCTGATCACGGTGTGACGTCGTGGTCGCGCCACGAACAGCGGGGTGGATGCTCGTCGTTGTGGCCATCGTGAGCGCGTCGGTCGTCGTCGCACGCGACGCCGGCGACGCCGCCGTCCCCCGGTTACCCAAGCTCGGTCCGGCGCGCGACATCTACGACGGTGACCTCGGTGACCCGTTCATCCTGCCCGTGACCGGCCCCGGCCAGGAGGCCCACTTCGTGGCCTTCGGGACGGGCGACTGGCCGGCTCGGGTGCCGACGGCCCGATCGTCCGACCTGACCGACTGGCAGGAGGGCCCCACGCCCTGCCCCAGCTCCCGGCATGGACAGCCCCCGATCCGAAGAACTCGTTCAGCTGGGCTCCTGCGGCTCTCGACACCGGGCACGGCTTCGTGTTGTACGTGAGCCTGCCCGATGCCCGGAGCGGCCAGGAATGCATCGGGGCGGCCACGGCGGCCGTCGCCGAAGGCCCCTACAGCGGGGTGGGGGAGGGCCCACTGTTGTGCCAGCACGAGATGGGTGGCTCGATCGACCCGGCCGTCACACGCGACCGGGCCGGCAAACTGCACATGCTGTGGAAGAACGACGGGAATGCCATGAACGTCCCGTCGAGCATCTGGGAGCAGGCTCCCACCGACGACGGGCTCGGTGTCGTAGGTCCGAACTCGTTCTGGCGTGCGAAACGCCCCCGTTATCGGCGCGTTTCGCACGCCAGAAGGGTGGCGCCGAGCACCGCGTCGTAGACGGGCTCGGCCATCTGGTCGGCCACGTACTCGACGTAGGTGATCCCGCCGTCGGCCCCGACGACGAATACCGCCCGCTGGAGCAGGCGCCACTCCTTGAGAAGCACGCCGTAATCGCGACCGAAACGTTCGTCACGATGGCTGGTGAGCAGGCGATGGTCGGTGCCCGTGGCCGCCCGCCAGCGGGCCTGGGCGAAGGGCAGGTCCATGCTGACGGTGTAGACGACCACCTCGGCCGGCAGGTCCGGGCGGGCCTGCTCCCAGCGGCGGGTCTCGACGTCGCACACCGGGGTGTCGAGTGAGTTCACCGTGTTGATCAGCCGCACCCGGCCGTCGCTGTCGCTCAGGCGGACGGTGAGCATGTTCTCCCCGTCGAACGAGTCGAGGGTGAAGTCCGGCGCCGGCTCTCCGATGCTCAGCTTCCGGCCGATCACCGTCAAATGCTCATCGAGCTCGAAGGCTTCTTCCATACGCTCTTCGGTCACATGCTCTCCATGTCAGATTGTTCTGGCGTGCCAATCCCCTTGAACCCCGCGTTTCGCACGCCAGAACGGCGGGGCTATCTTCCCAGCTCCGGCTCGGGGCTGGAACCGGGCTGGCGGGCCTCGGCTACCGCCGCCCACAGGTCGGTGGCGCTCGGCGGGCCCACGAAGGAGGCTCGCACCACGCCCTCGGCGTCGGCCACCACGATGGTGGGCACCGCCTCCACGTGGTAGCGCTTGTGGAGGTCGGGCTTTGATTTGATCTCCACCTCCTCCACCGCCACCGCCCCACTCGTGAGGGCCTGGGCCTTCTCCACGACCTGTTGGCACGAATCACAGGTGACCGAGGTGAACAGGGCCACCAACCAGGGCGCCTGGGGACGGACGAAGTCCTGGCGGTCGAGTTGGGTGGGAACGGCCCACGTCGGCTGGGTCGGCGCCTGTGGCCGCCGCCGCTCGGCCAGCACCGCCACGACCACGGCGATGAGCACGACAAACCCGGCAAGGATGAACCGCTCCATGAGCCTCAGTGTGCCGTATGCGGGGTGTGTCCTGAAAGGAAAGTGATGACGATGTAGAAGATCGCCAGCATGATCCGTGCTGTGCCAGTGATGGAGGTAGGTCCTCCGGGGTCGCCGTGCAGGCGGAGATCCCAAACCGCCGCAGTGTCATGCCGGTCAAGAGCCGGGGTGGGAAGCGACTGCGGAAACGGTCCGCTATCAGCGGGTCAGGTGAGCGACGAGAAGACGAACATGTGTGAACCACTGCTGACGCGTCGAAAGGCTTCTTGATGACATCGAAACCGGGG
>JBBSHU010000065.1:0-16920 GCA_038232455.1 Acidimicrobiales bacterium | reverse complement strand
GACGTGAGCGAGCCGTCGACCGATCCCGGGGACAGTGGAGCGGCGTTGCTCGCCCTCTACGACACTGCCCTCCCCCAGGTGTACGGCTACCTGCTGGCCCGCTGCGACGGGACGGCGGTGGCCGAGGATCTCACCGGCGAGACCTTCCTGGCCGTGGTCGACGCCGCCCGCGGCGACAACCCCCCGCCCATGAGCATCCCCTGGGTGGTCGGCGTGGCCCGCCACAAGCTCGTCGACCATTGGCGCCGGAAGACCCGGGAGGAACGTCGGTTGCGAGCGCTGGCCGAGGACGACGCTGGTCCCGAAGACCAGTGGGAGGCGCAGCTCGATTCCGTTCGTGCCCGCGAGGCCCTCTCTCGTCTCGGCGCTCACCACCGTGCCGCCCTGACACTGCGCTACCTCGACGATTTGCCCGTCCGTGAGGTTGCCGCGCTGATGGAGCGCACCGTCCACGCCACCGAGGCACTACTCGTGCGCGCCCGCCGCGCCTTCCGTCGAGCCTACGGACAGGAGGCCGGGGATGACTGACCCCTTCGAGGTGCTCCGCTCCCCCGTCGTCCCGACCGATCCTGATCCGTCTTTCGCCGCCAACCTGCGCGCCCGCCTCGAGTCGGCGCTCAGTCTCCCGAGAGGAGTCACCGTGTCCGACCTCGACCTGGGCGTCGATCCCCAGGCACCAGAGCCCACCCGGCCCGGGCCCGCGCCCCGTCATGGCGATGTGGTCTACGCCTCGCTGTGGGTGCCCGACGTCGAGCGGGCTTCGGCCTTCTTCAGCTCAGTGCTCGACTGGCGCCTCGCCCCCGGCAGCGCCCCCCAGGGACGCCAGGTGGTGGGCACCACGCCCGGCCACGGCATGTGGGGCGGGCAGGAGCGCAGCAACGTCTTCCTGTGCTTCGCCGTCGACGATCTCGACGCGGCCCTGGGCCGCGTGCGCGACGCTGGTGGACAGCCCCAGGAGCCCAGGCGGGAGGCCTACGGTGTCATCGCCGACTGTCGCGACAGCCAGGGCACCCTGTTCTCCCTGGTCGAGTCGGCGGCGACCTCGTCGCCGACCGCCCGAACGGCAGCCGCCGGTGGGCGCGCCGGTGGCCTCGCCTACCTGGTCCTCGAGGTGGTCGACGCGGCCGAAGCCCGGGCGTTCTACGGCTCGGTGCTGGGTTGGCAGTTCACCAGGGGCCGCGTCGAGGACGGCTGGGAGGCGCCCGAAGTCGTCCCCAGGATCGGCATGGCCGGCGGTCAGGACACGGCCACCGTTGTGCCCATGTACCGCGTCGACGATATCGCTGCGGCGGTCGAGCGGGTCCGGACGGCGGGCGGCACTGCCGCCGACCCCGAGCGCCACCCCTACGGCATCACCTCCAACTGCGTCGACGACCAGGGCACCCGCTTCTACCTCGGCCAGTTGTGAAGAACTCTTGCTGAACGCCGGGCTAGACACCCCTGGGTGGGATCGCTCTGGCACACCGCCGTGGAACGGGGCCCGGCCCCTCCGCCCTGGGTCGTGATCCTGAGCTTCGCCGTCGGTGCGTTGACCGTCGGCCTTCCCCGGGCATGGAAGCTGAGCCGGCACGTGATCACGATCGCCCACGAGGGTGGCCATGCCGCCGTCGGCCTCCTGGCCGGTCGTCGCCTGGCGGGCATCCGTTTGCACTCCGACACGAGCGGGGTGACCGTGACGTCGGGACGGCCGCGCGGAATCGGCATGGTCGCCACCGTGGCCGCCGGCTACGTGACGCCATCGCTGCTCGGCGTGGGCGCGGCGTGGCTGGTGGCGTCGCGCCACATCGGGGCGCTCCTGCTCGGCAGCCTGGTCCTGCTCGCGGCCATGTTGGCCGCCATCCGCAACGTCTTCGGTGTGGTGAGTGTGGGAGTGTGCGCGGCCGCCGTCGTCGGGGCCATGTGGTTCGGCTCGACGACGCTTCAGGCCGTGCTGGCCTGGACCGTGACCTGGCTCCTGTTGCTGGGAGGCCCTCGACCGATATGGGAGCTGCGGCGGTCTCGTCGCCGCCGCAAGGCGTCCACGTCCGATGCCGACCAACTGGCGGCGCTGACCCACTTACCGGCGCCGGTATGGGTTGCGGCGTTCGCCTTCGTCGCAATGGCGGCCCTGGTCGTCGGGGCCCGGTGGCTCGTGCTGACGGTCCGGTAGGGGCCGTTTCAGCCGGTGGGCATGGTCAGGGTGGCCACCGCGGCGAGGAGCGTCTGTTCGGGGCCGGACAATCGCCTGAACGGACCTTTCCCGATGGTCCGAAAGGACTACCGGAACCTCAGTGACCGCCACCGAAGGCCAGGGCGGCCACGAGATCCATGGGGACGGTGTCGGCGAGGGATGCCTCGATGTGAAAGGTCCAGACCTCGTCGCCGGGGACGGCAACGGTGACCTCGGTCACCATCTCCGAACAGCGAGGGTCGTTGCCGGGCTTCTCGGTGATCCCCACAGCGGCCCCGGCGGGCAGGTCCAGCTCGGCCCGGACCCAGCCTTCCAGCTCCGGCGCGGTCGTTGCGGTGTCGCCCACCGGTTCAGGCTAGCGGTGCTCGTCCGATTGGGCGACGACTCCGAGGCGGCTCATCTGGCGGGCGCTTGACGCGGCCACGGCCGCCTCCATGGCCTGGGCCAGCACGGCTGTCACCGCCTGCATGGCCGTCGGTCGAGCCCGCAACAGGGCCTCGGTGACCTGGGGCAGGCGATCGGGGGGCATGCAGTCGGCCACGAACGGTTCCCAGACGTGGCGCTCGA
The DNA here is from genome assembly GCA_038232455.1 of Acidimicrobiales bacterium. Taxonomy (GTDB): domain Bacteria; phylum Actinomycetota; class Acidimicrobiia; order Acidimicrobiales; family AC-14; genus DATAQC01. The sequence continues at coordinate 14,183 of JBBSHU010000065.1, read as the reverse complement.
AGAGGCCGACGAACCGCTCGGCCATCCGCCTCAGGTCGGAGCTGAGCACCAGGTGCTCGTCGAGGACGGCCGACAGGGGAATACCGGCGGCGACGAGGTCGGCTCCCGCCCGCAACAGGCTGGGGCTCGGTACCCGCCAACCGTCGCCGTCGCCATCGGCGACCAGCAGCCCGGCGGCGACGGCACGCTCCCCCAGGGTCGGGTCGTCGGCGATCTCGGGGAAGAGGCGACGGAGCTGGCCCGTGTCGATGGCCCCCGGAGCCTCGTCGGTCCAGGGCGCGGTGAGGGCCTCCTCGAAGCCGAGGACGTGCGAGAGGCTGCGGCCGTCCTCCCAGGCGTCGAGCAGGGTCCGGATGGCGGCCAGCGAGAAGCCCTGCGACTGGAGGTGGGCAATGTAGCGGAGACGGGCAAGATGGCCCTCGTCGTAGAGCCCGACCCGGCCCGAGAGCCGCGGATGGGGCAACAGCCCATCGGTCTGATATGCCCGTATCGTGCGGGTGGTGATGCCCGCCTCCCGGGCCAGCTCGTCGATGGTCATCGGTCCTCCACCAGGTGGGACGACACGAGGTCTCTCCCGTTGACTGTTACATCAATCGATGTTAGCATGGGCGCAGGGTGAACGGAGGCCACGCTATGTCCCACGTCATGCTCAGCTATGTCTCCGGCGGTTGGACGACGGAGATGTGGCTGTGGCTCGTGGTGCCCATCGCCATCTACTGCGGGGCCTCGCTCTCCCTCTTCGTGGCCGGCCACAGCCACGAAGAGCCCGAGAACTTCGTGGGCTTCTTCTTCCGCGAGATCTCTGACAGCCTGCATCGGCTCACCGGGTTCCCGGGCTGGGCCATGGCCGGGGCCCTGACCGGCCTGATGTTCCTCGGCATCGCCGTGATGGGCTTCTACTGGGACGTGGCCTGGCACATCGACCTCGGCCGCGACAAGGACCTGTTCACGCCGGCCCACGTGATGATCCTCGTGGGCCTCGGTGGACTGTTCTTCGCCGCCATGATCACGTCGCTGTTCGCCTCGGTCGAGAAGGTCGACACCCGCGTGCAGATCGGCTGGCTTCGAATCCCGCTGCCCGCCGTCCTCCTCGCCCTCTTCGGGTTCGGCGGGGCCGCCGCCTTCCCCCTCGATGCCCTGTGGCACGACGCCTACGGCATCGACGTCACCCTGTGGAGCCCCACCCACCTCCAACTCATGGCGGGCGGCGCACTGGCCACCATCGCCATCTGGCTGCTGATCGCCGAGGCCCTCCCCCACGCCCGTCCCACCCCCCTGGGCTCCGGGATCCACGCCCTGGCCGCCGGGGCCACCCTCACCGGCCTCACCATCTTCCAGGGCGAGTTCGACTACGGCGTGCCTCAGTTCCAGGTCATCTACCTCCCGATACTGATCGCCGTCGCCGCCGGCTTCGTCCTGGTCCTGGCCCGCCTGGCCCTGGGGCGATTCGGAGCGTTGAAAGCGGTGGCCGCCTATCTCGTGCTCCGTGGCCTGCTCGGGCTCATGGTGGGAGAGGCCCTCGGCCACACCTTCCCCCACTTCCCCCTGTACCTGCCGTCGGCGCTGATCGTCGAGGTGGTCGCGGTGTGGGTCGGCACGGACCGGCGCCTCAACTTCGGGGCCGTCGCCGGAGCGCTGGTCGGAAGCGTCGGAGTCGCGGTCGAGATGGTCTGGATCGCCACCGTTACCGGGTGGCGGGCCAACCTTCCTCCCGTCACCATGGTCGAGGCCCTGGTCCTGGGCCTGCTCGCCGGGGCGGCCGGTGGCGTTCTCGGTGCCGGCGTGGGCCGGGCCTTCCGGTCGGGCGAGGAAGAACCTGCGGTGGCCGTGGCGCCGATACCGATCGCCGCCCTGGCCATGGCGGGCGTCGTCATCATCGGTGCCCTGGCCGTGCCACTGCCCCGCCGGGTGGGCCATGTCGACGGCGTCGTCGCCCTCCAGCAGGCAACGCCCACGGCCTCGGCGCCCGATGGCGGGGCTCTGGTCGACGTGACCCTGCGACCGGCCGACGCGGCCGAAGGCGCCATCGTGTTCACCGTCACCTCATGGCAGGGCGGGGGGACGGTGCACGCCGACCTGCACAAGGTCGCACCGGGCCACTACCGCACGACCACGCCCGTCCCCGTGTCCGGGAGCTGGAAGTCGATGGTCACCCTCGAGCGGGGTGACCAGGTGATGGCGGCTCCCATCTATCTCCCGGCCGACCCGGCGATCGATGCTCCCGCCATCCCCGCTCTCCCCTCCCGTGATGTGACGTTCGTCCGCAACACCACGTTGCTCCTCCGTGAGCAGCACGCCGGACCGGCCTGGCCTGCGTTGCTCGCCTACTCGGGGCTGGCCGCGCTGGTCACCGCGTGGCTGGCCCTCATCGCCTTCACCGTCACCCTTATCTCGGCCGGCGCCGACGGCGTCACCCCTTCGGGTGGCCCGTCAGGCGGCCGCCGACAGTCCAGGCCGGGGAGGCCCGTGCCCGTCGGCGCCGGTCCCGCCGTCCGGTCGCCGGCCGCGAACGGCGCCTCCGCGGCCTGGTACGCGTCGAGCGGGTCACCCCCCGGCTGAGCCCCGCGCCATTAGGGTCGGCGCCGTGACAGTCGCCCCGTTCGGGTCGTGGGCGTCGCCCATCAGTCCCGAGGCGCTCACCGAGGGGGCCCTGCGCCTCAGCGACCTGACGGTGGCCGCCGGTCGCCTCTGGTGGGTTGAGCGACGCCCGAACGACGGCGGCCGACAGGTGGTGGTCAGCGCCGACGGCAACGGCATGATCGCCGACCACCTCCCCGAGGGGTTCTCGGCTCGCACGACTGTCCACGAGTACGGAGGGGCGACGTTCACCGTCGTTGACACCGACACCGTTGTGTTCTCCGAGTTCGCCGACCAACGCCTCTGGTCGGTGGGCCCCGGGCGGGAGCCCCGACCGCTCACGCCCGTGCCCCCCGAGCCCTCGGCATGGCGCTACGCCGACGCACGCCTGGTTCCCGGCCGCGAGTGGTTGGTATGCGTGCGCGAACGCCACCACGGGAGCACCGCCGCTGAGGTGGAGAACGACGTGGTGGCCGTGGCGCTGTCGGGCGAAGCCGAGCCGGTCCCCGTCGTGGGCGGGCACGACTTCTTCGCCGCACCGCGGCCCAGTGCGGACGGGACCCAACTGGCCTGGCTCACATGGGACCACCCGAACATGCCGTGGGACGGCACCGAGCTCTGGGTGGCCGACCTGGTCGGCGATGCCGGCGGCGGGCCTCCGGTGGTCGGCGCCGTACGGCGCCTGGCCGGCGCTCCCGCCGAATCGATTTCCCAGCCTCGATGGCACCACGGCCGGCTCCACTGGATCTCCGACCGCAGCGGCTGGTGGAACCTCTACGCCGACGACGGCGACACCGGACAGCCCGTCGCCCCCCGCCCGGCCGAGTTCAGCCGGCCCGACTGGGTGTTCGGCCAGTCGACGTACGACTTCCTGGCCGACGGCCGGGTGGCCCTGGCCTGGTCCGACGCTGGCATCGACCACCTGGGAATCGTCTTTCCCCACACGGGTGAGCTGACCGAGGTGTCCACCCCCTTCACCTACTTCGAGACCGTCGTGGCCCGCGGTCACGAGGTGGCCGGCCTCGTGGCGTCGGCGAGCGAGGCGGCGAGCGTGGTCACCCTGAATCCCGACCAACCCTCCGCAGTGCGGGTTCTCCGGCGCAGCCGAGCGGCCCCGACCGAACGAACCCGGGTGTCGGCGGCCGAGGCGATCAGCTTTCCGACGAAGGGCGGGCGGTCGGCCCACGCCTACTGGTACCCGCCGACCAGCCCCGACCACGAGGGCCCGGCGGGCACCCTGCCTCCACTGGTGGTGATGAGCCACGGGGGCCCGACCTCGTCGGCCTCGCCGGCCTTCGCCGTGGGCATCCAGTTCTGGACGTCGCGCGGGCTCGGCGTGGTCGACGTCGACTACGGCGGGAGCAGCGGGTACGGGCGGGCCTACCGTCGGAGCCTGGACGGGGCGTGGGGCGTCGTCGACGTCGACGACTGCGTGGCCGCGGCCACCTACCTGGCCGATCAGGGCCGGGTCGACGGCGGCCGCATGGTGATCCGGGGAACCAGTGCCGGTGGCTTCACCACGCTCTGTGCCCTCACGTTCCGCGACGTGTTCGCCGCCGGCGCCAGCCTCTACGGCATCGCCGACCTGGCCGCCCTGGCCACCGACACGCACAAGTTCGAGGCCCGCTATCTCGACCGCCTGGTGGGGCCGTGGCCCGAAGCCGCCGACACCTATCGCCGGCGCTCGCCGGTCCACCACGCCGACGAGCTGTCCTGCCCGGTGATCGTGCTCCAGGGCCTCGACGACAAGGTCGTCCCCCCGGCCCAGGCCGAGGTGATGGTGGAGGCACTGCGGGCGAAGGGCCTACCCGTCGAGTACGTGACCTTCGCCGGCGAGCAGCACGGGTTCCGCAAGGCCGAGACGATCCGCCGGGCGGCCGAGGCCGAGCTGTCGTTCTACGGTCGGGTGCTGGGTTTCACGCCGGAGGTCGCCGCTACCCAGTGAGCGACGCCAGGGCCCAGAGGGCGGCGATCAGGCCGACGGTGCCCATGAGGACGCTGCGTCCGACCGGGGCCCGGGCCAGATCACCCTCACGCTCGTCACGGGGCGGGCGCACCAGGGCCAGGCCGTTTCCCAGAGCCAAGGCGCCTCCGAGGGCCAGCATGAGCCAGGCCAGGAGGTCGTTTCCGAGGAAGAGCTGGTCGGCGACCATGCCCGGTCGACGCTACACGGCAGATGCCGGCGAGTGGAGCCAGGCACGCTCGGCCCCGGGTTGGTCACGCTGAGTGCTCAAGTCCGGTGATCGACGTGCCGAAACTACCTGTAAGCGGATCGCCGGCGAGGGTCGGGATCGCCCTCCCGGAAGGCCGCCCCGTTCACACGGGGACGGAAACCCCTTCATCCCGACCCTCGCCGGCGATCGCCACAGGCAACCCCAGATCAGCAGGAACGAGCGAGAAGACCACGGCGTCGTGGACGGCGCCTCCCAGCCAGAAGCGATTGCGGGCCACGCCTTCGCGCACGGCTCCGAGCTTGTCGGCCCGAACGTCGGTCTCCGAGTAGCCATCGTGGAACCAGCTCATCCACTGCCGGAGCTCGCCCATCGTCTCAACGACAGCGTCCCAGAGCGGCCCGACATCGGCCTCGCCGGGCACCCGCAGGACGACCGTCGGGCCGATGAGCACCAGCCCGTCACCATCCATGCACCCATTGTCGCCGAGGCGACGCCTCAAGGAATCGCCGGGATGTTCCGACGCCTCTATCAGAGCCCAATGCACCCACAACACGATCCACCCCATCCTTGGACGAGGGAGCGCGCTCCCTGGGAACCCGAACCCTCCCCCGCCGGTCGAGCCATCATGCGCCAGTGGATCGACCACCAGTTGGAGGTGATCGCAGCGCGGCGAAGGCGCCGCCGCCTCTGGCCCCGTGGCTGAGCCGGGATGAGAAGGCGCTCGGAGGGTATGGCCTAACCGGCTGAGGTCACTGCGACCACAGCGCCGAAGAGGAGGCCCGAGGTGCCCGACAGCGAGGTCATAGCCAACTCGAAGAGGCAACTCGGCGGTCCCCGCCACGGTCGCCCGGGCGAGCACCGGCTACCGGCCGTGATCGCCGTCGTCGTCGGCATCGTCCTGTACGCCTTGCTGCCGAGCGAACTGGTCCTGGGCACGAGGTTCGTCGTGCCTGCGCTCGAGGTCGCCCTGCTCATCCCGCTCATCTTTTTCAACCCCGGCCGGTTCCAACGGGAGACCAAACTGTCGCGAGCGTTGTCGCTCGCCCTGGTGGGCGTGATCGGTGCCGCCAACCTGTTCTCCTTGACGCTGCTGGTCAACGCCCTGGTGTCGGGCAAGGTGAGCAACGGCAAACACCTCCTGGTCGCCGCCGCCGGAGTGTGGCTCACCAACATCATCGTGTTCGGCCTGGCCTACTGGGAGATCGACCGGGGGGGGCCGGTGAAGCGTTCCCAACTTCCCCGCTCCCAGCTGCCCGACGCCGACTTCCGCTTCTCCCAGGACGAGAACGACGACTCCATCGACGAAGTCGCAGCATCATCGTCGGCCAAGGCCGACTGGGCCCCGACGCTCGTCGACTACCTCTATGTGTCGGTCACCAATTCCACCGCGTTCAGCCCCACCGACACCATGCCGCTGTCGACGCGGGCCAAGCTGCTGATGAGCATCCAGTGCATGGCGGCGCTCGTCACCTCGGTGCTGGTCATCGCCCGCGCCGTGAGCGCCCTCCAATAGCGATGACCTCGTTCGTCGAGTGTGACCCCGTCGTTCACACCGGGTGAACGGCGACCTCGGTGGCCTTCACCGACACCCAGACAGGGCCGCCGTCGGCCAGCGCCAGCTCGGCGGCGGCGGCGGTGGTGACCTCGGCCACGATGGGCGACGGTCCCGCCACCTGCACCCGCACCCGGTCACCTTCGCGGTCGAGGGCGGCGGCCGTGCCGGTCCACACGTTGCGAGGGGAGCCTTCGGGCGCCCGGCGGTGCAGGGCCACCGCCCGCGGATGGACCACGGCGAACACTTCGATACCGCCCCCCGGAGTCGTCGCGCCACCCGCAGCAGCAGCGCCCGCTCCGGGGACGGACAGGACCAACCCGCCCTCGACGTCCACCCGGTCGCCAGTGGCGCGACCCCGCAGGAGGTTGACCCCGACCAGGTCGGCCACCCAGGGCGAACGCGGCCGGGCACTGATCTCCGACAGGGTGCCCGACTGCACCACCCGGCCCCCCTCGACCACCACCAGGTGCGAGGCCAGGGCGGCGGCCTCGAACGGGTCGTGGGTGACGACCACCCGCACCCCCGGCCAACCATCGAGATTCCGACGCAACTCCCGACGGGTGCTGGCACGCGACGAGGCGTCGAGGGCGGACAAGGGCTCATCGAGAAGCAGCAGCCGGGGCTCGGTGACCAGGGCGCGGGCCAGCGCCACCCGTTGAGCCTGGCCCCCCGAGAGCTCAGCCGGGCGCGCGCCGGCCCGATCCCCGAGTCCCATGCGTTCGAGCCAGCCCCTTGCGGCCAGCCGGGAGCGCCGACGCGACCCTCCCCGGCTACGCAGGCCGAAAGCCACGTTGTCGAGGATGCTCTGGTGGGGAAACAGCCGGTAGTCCTGGAACACCATGCCGACGGGCCGGCGATCGGGCGGAACGAAGGTGGCCGAGGTCGGGTCGTCGAGGACGGTGCCGTCGAGCACGATCCGGCCGGCGTCGAGCGGTTGGAGGCCGGCGAGGGCGCGCAACAGGGTGGTCTTGCCGGCGCCGTTGGGCCCGAGCACGGCAGTCACCTCCCCCGCAGCCACGGCCAGGTCGATGTCGAGGCGCAACCCGCCCCGCTGGAGCCCGACCGACGCGTTGAGCCCGGTCACGATCGTTCGAGTGGGCCCAGCCACCGTTCGCGGAGCCCGACGAGCACGACCAGGCACACCACCAGCAGGACCAGGCTGAGGGAGATGGCCACGCCGGATCGGCCCGATTCCAGGGCGAGGAACACTTCCAGGGGCACGGTCTGGGTGCGACCGGGGGCGTTGCCCGCGAAGGTGATGGTGGCCCCGAACTCGCCCAGGGCCCGGGCCCAGCCCAGCACCGCGCCGGCCACGAGGGCTGGAGCCACCAGCGGCAGGGTGACGCGACGGAACACGGTGACCGGCCGAGCGCCAAGCGTGCGGGCTGCGTCCTCGTAGCGACGGTCGACGTTGGCGAAGGCGGCTTCGGCGGTGATCACCAGGAACGGCATGGCCACGAAGGCTTCGGCCACGATGGCTCCGGCGGTGGTGAAGGGCAGGCGTATCCCGAACCAGTCGAGGAGCCACGCGCCCAACAGGCCCCGACGGCCGAAGGCCAGGAGCAGGGCCACCCCACCCACAACCGGGGGCAGGACGAGAGGCAAGATGGCCAGGGCCCGCACCAGGCGCCGGCCGCGAAAGGTGGCCCGGGCCAGTACCCAGGCCAGGGGAATACCGAGGCACGCTGCCACCAGCGTGGCCCCGAGCGACGTCACCAGCGAGAGGCGCAGAGCCGTACGAGCCTCGGGCGACGAGAGATCGCTCACCAGGCTGCGCCAGGGCGCCCGCCAGAGCAGTCCCACGAGCGGCAGGGTGAGGAACGTCGCCCCGAGTACCGCCGGCGCGATCACCACGACCGACAGCCGGGGTCGGAGGCGCCTGGACCTCACAGACCTCTGAAGCCGAAGCGGGCGAGCACGGCCTGGCCTTCGGGAGACGCCACGTAATCGACGAACCGACGGGCATCGTCGGGGTGGGACGACTGGCGGACCACGGCCGCCGTATAGACGGCCTCCAGGTCGGCATCGGCGGCGTTGGCGATGTCGACGCCTTCGCCCGACCCGCCCGAAGCCAGCACGTCGGTCACGTACACGACTCCGGCGTCGGCCTCCCCCAGCGTGACCTTCGACACCACCGCCTTGACGTTGGCCTCGAGCGAGGCCGGTTCGGCCGCGACCCCGGCCCTGCGCACGGCGAGGGCCCCGAGCCTGCCGCAGGGCACCTGCGGGGAACACAGCACGAACACCACGCCGGGGCGGTCGAGATCAGCCAGTCCGGTGAGGTGTTGCGGGTTGCCCTTGGCCACGAGCAGCTGCAGGCGGTTGCGCGCCACGGTCTGTGGGGCGACGGCTTTGCCGGCCCTGAGCACCGTGTCCATGGTGGGTTCGTCGGCGCTCACGAAGACGTCGGCGGGCGCCCCGTCGTCGATCTTGGCGGCGAGGGCCGACGAGGACTCGAAGTCGAACTCGACCTTCGCGCCCCGAGCGGCGGTGCCGTAACGTCGACCGATCTCGGTGAACGCCTCGGTGAGCGACGATGCGGCCAGGACTCCGACCGTCACCGCCGGTGCCTTCGCCGACCCACGCGTCGGTGACCCGGAGCCACAGGCGGCGGCCACGGCCATCACCACTACCGCGCTCGTGCGCCCGAAGGCGGCCGTCGACCTCAAGCCGGTGCCGGAAGCTCGACCACCACGTTGGTGGCCTTCACGGCGGCCGTCGCCAGCACCCCTGGCCGCAGGTGCAACTCGTCGGCCGCCTCCCTCGACATCAACGACACCACCCGGTGCGGTCCCGACTGGATCTCCACCTGGGCCACCACCGTGTCCTTGACCACGCGGGTGACGACGCCCGAGAACCGGTTGCGGGCTGATCGGGCGACGACCGCCTCGGATTGATCGGCCGCCGGCGCCTCGCGGAGGAAGCGGGCCAGATCGGCGCCGTCGATGAGCCGCTGGCCGCCGCTGGTGCGACGGGTGCGGAGACGACCGGTGTCGGCCCATCGCCGCACGGTGTCCACACTGACGCCGAGCAGTTCGGCGACCTGCCCCGGTCGGAACGTCGGAGTGGCCATGGTCCAGGTTACCCGAACCTAGGAAACACCAGCTTCAATGGGGTCGACGCCTCGCGGCCGCGGTGATTCTTCAGGAATAGCCTGGCTCCTGCAATTTCTAGGGCTTGCGGCCGAGGACGAGGACCGTCGGTGGCCGGGTCCGTCGCGGTTGCGCCAGCCTGCTCGGGTCGAGACGGTTCATCGCCACGACGGCCCGGCAGAGCAGGGGCGATCGGTCAGACGTCGGGGTGACCAGTTTCGTGGGGTGGAGCAGGAACTGGATGCGGTTCACCTGTTCGGGGATCAGCCCGTGGTCGTTCAGGGCGTCGGTGACGGGGCCCCGGGTCGACGACGCTGACACCACGGCGAGGCCGCCGGCGCGCAGCACACGCCTCCCCTCCGCCATGACTCCCCCGTCGCCGAGCTGGTCCTTCCCGATGTCGAGCAGGAGTACGCAGTCGACGCTGGAGTCGGCGAGCGGAAGGCACAGCTGCTCGGCGCGGAGGGCGGGCTTGGCGACCGAACCCGTACCGGCGGTGACGGCGATCGTCGGGTAACGGTCGGCGAACAAGGTGAGGGGCGACCCCGGCTGCCAGGCGACGTCGACCACGAGCGAGCCGGGTGGCAGGCGGAAACCGACGGTACGGCGGACGAGGTCGGGACGGACAGTGCTCACTCGCGTCCGGCGACGAACCCGGGAGGGGCGTCGACTCCTGGCCGAACCTCAGGCCCCGACCTTCGTCGGGCCGAGTGCCGTGGCAACGAGCTTCGCCGTGGTGGCCACGGCCAGCAGGGCGTAGATGGGAAGGCGAGCCCGAGTGCGTCGGTGGCGTACGGGCTCAGTCCGGCGGCGACCCCGGTCTTAAGACTCAGCTCCACCGAGAGGTCCTTCGACCCTGGGGGAGGCCAGGACCAAGGAAGGGGCATCGTGGATCGCATGCCAGACGGTAGGTGAGGAGCCAGACGCCGCGCCCGTTCTTCCTATCCGCTGCCGGCGGCTCCACTCCCCAGGTGCCCAAAGTCACGTCGATGCGGGGCGGGGTGGCCAGAAGGGTGTGGTTGAGGCGAAGTAGGCAGCCACGGGGCCACCGGGGGCCGAAAACGGATGTCCGAGGCCATGAAAAGTCCCCGCTGGTGGCCACGAAAAGTCAACGCCCGCTCTGCTGAACGTCCGCCTCTCGGTCTGCCCGGCTGCTCCCGGCGCAGTCAGAACACCTCGTCGCCGGTCGGCTCGCCTCGGGGAGCGCCGTTCGCGTCGTGGCGGACGCTCGAGATGGTCTCGTAGACGACCCGGCGCACGCGGTTGATCCCGCCCAGGGGCTGGTGCTCGGGCAGGGAGTGCCATGGCGTGAAGGACAGGTTCTCGGCGAACGCCTTCTGCGCGTCGGAGGTGAAGTCCTGCGGCGGGATGCGGATGGTGGCGACCGTCCGGAACGGCGACGCGCGTTCGCTCCAGCGGACCGTCGGATCTTCGATCGGCATGCGCGTCGGATCCCCTTGGAGCTGGACCATGAAGTCGAAACGGCTCTCCGCCACCGCCAGCTGCCGGCGCATGGCGTCCTCGAGGTAGTTGTCGCCCGGCGAGGTGGGCCGGCCGTCATGGCCGCCGCCGACGGGCTTCGCCGAGTACTTCACCGCGAGCGGTCCGAGTGCGGAGGGGGTCTGGCTCCAGTACTGGATTTGCAACGGGTTGTGCACGGTCCGCTGGGTAGCCACCATCAGGTTGACGAAGAGTCGGGGGCGCCACTTGGCCGGGTTCCAGCCGAAAAAGAACCGCAGGAGCTTTCCCTTGGCGGCACGCGAGGCCAGCTCGACGTACTCCTGCGGGTTCCGGCAGAAGAACACCTTGGCGTTGGCGAGCACGAAGTCCTGGGTGGTGGCGTCACGCTCGGCCTCGATCACCTTGGGGCCTTCGACGCCGAGGATCTTGATGGCCATCCCGTGGGCGTCGCGCCTGGTATCCGAGGGCAGCGTGGGCCCGCGAGCGCCGGAGGAGAAGCGGATCCAGGCTCGGTAGGTGCCGGGCCCGGCGAACAGACCGTGCCGGATCTCGGCCGGGATGTCGCCGGCGACGGTGAACTCCGCCCGCACGCAACCGTGCGGCTTGGCGTGCTGGTCGCGGAGCATGGGGCGGATGCTCGGGGCGTAGTCCCGCTCGTACTTGGCTCGGGTCAGCTCGTCGACGCACTCGATGGCCGCCTGTTCGCCGGGCGCCGGCGCCGCGGCGGAGTCCCACCGCCCACCGGCCAGGTCTCGCACCGCCTTGATGCCGGGCATCAGCAGGTAGTCGCACCCCTTGGTCCGCACGACCGGCGGCTTGGCATCGACGAGTCGCGGCGGCTTCCCCTGGACGATGACTCTGCCGGTACTCAGCCGCCCGTCGGGCAACGGTACGGTCGGCCCGCCGCCGGGTTCGCCAGTGACCGGTAGCGCGAGGCCGGTGTCGCCCAGCAGGTAGTCCTTGTCGTTGCCGAGACCGAATGCGTTGCCGTCATTGCACCACTGGCGCTGTATGACCTCGAACTGGCGCTCCAGGCTGGCGCTGAAGCAGACGAAGATGAGGCCCCGGTCTACGCCGTCGTCCTCCTGCCCGGACTCGAAGGGAAGGAAGGGACCATAGGGCATGCCTCGCCGGATGATGCGGTGTCGCACCGACATCTTCCCGTTATTCTGCCCTTCGAAGCCGAGGGCGTCCCGGGGGTTGGTGCGCCGGATGTGGGCGCCCAACGGGCAGCGGGAACCGGACTCGTCGTGGTGCCCCGGTGCGTCGTGCGACAGGCGATAGCGGAAGTCGTTCGTGAAATCGGGCGCCTTTCTGTCCCCGAGGTTGCGGCTCTCGTGGTCCTGACGGCGCTGGAGCACCTCAATGGACACGCCATCGCGCCATCGGCCGACGACCTTGGCGGCCATCAGCTCGTAAAGCTGGTCTGGATCGAGGGGCGGATCGTCGGAGAGCGACCGGCCGTGGCTCAGAGCATCCTCCCGCAATTGCTGGCGGAAGGCGACGATGTCCTGGTACAGCTTGCGGTACACCATGTAGGTGCCGTCGCGCAGCAGATCTGCGGCCGGGCCGGAGGTCGTCTGATCGTCCTCGTCGGCATGGCCGTGGATGAACTCACCGGTCCTCAGGTCGCGCCACGATTTCGCCTTCTCCCCCGGCACCCCATTGCCCGGCTTCGACGTCCATGGCGCTCCCTCGATCGCCGGCTGGCTGAGGCCGTCGGCCCAGCCGAAATGCTCCCGGCGCTTTTCGAGAGCGTGGGCGTCCTGGCGGTGCACCAACGGGAGACCGTGGCGATCGGCCATCGCCAGCACGAGGGAGGTCTCTTCGTCGAACTCCGGGGCATGGCCGTCGCCGCCGTTGACGGTCACCAGGAGGTGCGACCGTTCGGTGCCCACTCCTTCGTCCCAAAGAGCCGGGGCACTCGGCCCGGTGTCGTCGAGCAGTCGGGGGGCTCGCTGACGGATGGGCTCGCGAAACGCCGGCGACAACGTGTGGATGATGGTGTCCGGGATGCCGAGCGCCCGCAACCCCTGGTAGGTCACGGCCACGTTCGTAGCCGTCGCCGGCTCGGCATTCCCCCACAGGGTGGCGTCCTGGAGGCGGTCGACGAGCTCGCCCAGGAAGGCGCGCCCGGAGTCGACGTCGGGAACCTCAAAGAACAGGTAGACGGCCATGGGGAACCCATAGCCGCGCAGGATGTTGCCCTGGATGTCGGTGAGGTCTAGAGATCCCATGTCGCCGCCTCCGAGAGGTACTGCTGCTGCAATCGTGTGGGATCCTGCTCGTCCTGATGAGTTCGCATGAAGCTGACGAGGGAGTCGCGCCGAGCGAGCGCATTTCGGACCTGCCCGACGGTGGCGTCCGGGTACCCGACGTGGAAGAGCAAGGTGTCGAGGAGGCTGCGTCGGAGGTAGGCGACGAAGGCGTCGACGTCGGCGGCTCCGGGGTACCCCACGCAGTTCTCCCAGACCGCGTCGGCGGGCCCGGGAATGTGCTCGGCGATATGGCGGAGGAACGACTCGGGCAGTTGGCCGGCCGACGCCGCATCCGGCGCAGTGACGCTGGCCGAGAACACCAGGTACCGCGACTTCAGTCGGGTGGGACGGCGGGGGGCACCGGGCCACCCGAACTTCAGCTGGTCGATGACGACCCAACGGGCCATGTGAACGTCGTCGAGCGCGGTGAACGGGCTTACCGTGAGGCCGGCCAGGTGTGCCTGGAGCACGGCCTCCTGCCCGTGGCGGACCGGCGTGAGGGAGGCGACAGCGTAAGCACGGCCATTGCGGTTGTGCACCCCGAAGGTCACAGCCTGGTCTGCTCTTTCGACAGGAAGTCCCTGAAAGCCGTGGCGAACTGCTCCGGGCTGAGCGACGGAGCGACCCGTCGGAACTCCTCGTGGGCCTTTTCGAGGGCGAGCGCGGAGACGACCATCGTGGTCGTGGCTGTTGGGTAGGCCGAGTAGTAGTGGTCGGCGACGAACTCGTTGGCGTGGATGTACTCGATGAACCGCGTCACCGGCTTGGGCGAGGGAAACCCGTACGACGAGCCCCAGAACAAGCTCATGCCAAGGGTGAGGATGTTGGCGAAGGAGTCGATGTACTGGTCGAACGTGCCGTTGTAGTTGCTCTCGAACATGAACAGCGGCTGACGCAGCTGCTCTGGCGGCTGCCCCAGGTCCGGGATGCGATCGACGATGCGGAACCTGTCAAGGACTTTGAGACACGTCGTCAGGACTTCTTCTGTGCATCCTCCTGTTCCTGTGGTCTGTTGATCCAGGCGGCAGCCGGAAGCGGAGGCGGGACCGGCGCCTTGTTGACGAAG
>JBBSHU010000064.1:0-17029 GCA_038232455.1 Acidimicrobiales bacterium | reverse complement strand
TCCATCGATGAACTCAGCATCGCCCTCACCTAGGTAATACGCGGCGAGCGCCCGAAAACCCCCGCCCACCTGCGGAAACACCAAGCCACCGCGTAGCAGCCCGGAAACTCCCGCTAGGGGTGCAGCAGGCGGCGCTCAAGCAGGCGGCCGGCAAGGTGGGCGAGAAGCTGAGCCGCCTGAAGGTGCACGAGCGGGTTACCGGTGACGCCGACCTGAGCCGGCTGCTGGAGCTCGAGACGCTCTCCATGGGCATCACCGGCAAGGCCGACCTCTGGCACGCCCTCACCGAGCTGGCCAAGACCGATACCCGCCTCGCCGACGCCGACCTGACGCGTCTCAGCAGCCGGGCCGAGGAGCAACTCAAAAGCGTCCAGCAACACCACCGCCAGGTGGCGGCGAGCATGTTCGCCTCCTGACGGCAGACCCGAGACGTTCAGACCCCGCTGCGGTGCTCCCAGCCGGGATCGACGGCCCCCGGGCCCACACCCAAGGCGACGCCGGCGGCGATGGCGTGCTCCACGAAGTGCTTGGCGGCCACGCAGGCGTGGGCCGGCTCCATGCCCCGGGCCAACTCGGCGCAGATGGCCGCCGACAGGACGCATCCCGTGCCGTGGGTGTTGCGGGAGGTGAGGCGGGGCGACTCCAGCCAAACCGGCTCCTCTCCCTCGACCAGGAGGCAGTCGGCCGACGACCCGTCGTCGTGCAGGTGGCCGCCCGTCACGAGGACTGCGCCGGGCCCGAGGTCGAGGATCGCCCCGGCGGCGCGGGCCATGCCGTCGCGGTCGACCACCTCGAAACCCGCCAGCAGGGCGGCCTCGGCCAGGTTCGGCGTGACGACAGTGGCGAGACCCAGCAGATGATCCCGCACGAGTTCGACGCCGTCCGCCGTCAACAGGACGTCGTCACGCGACGACGCCATCACCGGATCGACCACCAGCGGGCTGATCCCGAAGTCGCGCACCGCCTCCACGACCGCCTCGACCACCGACGCGGTGGCGAGCATTCCCGTCTTGGCCGCGGCCACGCCCAAGTCGGACGCGACCGAACCGATCTGCACCCGCACCAGCTCCGGTGATACCGCCTCGGTGGCATGCACGCCGAGGGTGTTCTGGGCCGTCACCGCCGTCACCGCCACCGCCCCCCACAGGCCATGGGCCTCGAAGGTCTTGAGGTCGGCCGTCACCCCCGCTCCCCCACCCGAGTCGCTGCCGGCGATGGTGAGGGCCACCGGGCGTGCGCTCGTCGGGGTGACGGGACCGCCCGTCACCACGAGTGCTCCCAGCCGACCGTCGGCAGCTCGCCGTCGCCGAGACGGCGATCCAGGGCGTTGGCCGTGCAATGGCCGATGCGGATCGGCATGGCCAGGCCGGCGGCGCCGAACACCTCCTCCACCCGGGCCACATCGGGCGCGGCGAACACGAGCTCGTAGTCCTCGCCGCCGCTCAGGGCCAGCTCATCGGGCTTGTCGCTGACCCGGGAGACGCCGATGGCCACGGGCACCCGGTCGATGGCCAGACCGACGCCCGAGGCAAGGCCCAGGTGGCCCACGTCGGCGGCCAAGCCGTCGGAGACGTCGATCATGGCCGTGGCCCCGGCGGCGCGCGCCGCCACCCCCTCGGCCAGACGAGGGCGCGGGCGGCGGTGGGCCAGGGCCAGGTCGGGCGCTTCGCCGGCCCGGTCGGTCCGCAACAGGGCCAGCCCCGCGGCCGACGCGCCAAGGGGACCGGTGACCCACAGGGTGTCGCCCGGGTGGGCGCCGTTGCGCAACACCGGCGGGGGGTCGCCGCCTCCGTCGCCGGCGATAGCCACCGCGACCATCAGCGTCGGGGCGTCGGACAGGTCGCCGCCGACGATGGGGCACCCGTAGGCGTCGGAGGCGGCGATGATGCCGTCGTAGAGCAGGTCGACGTCGATCTTACCGAGTGGCCCGGCCAGGGTGACCAGGGCGTAGGTGGGCCGGCCACCCATAGCGGCGATGTCGCTGAGGTTGGCCACCAGGGCCTTCCATCCCAGGTCGTCGACGCCGACGAGAGAGAGGTCGGCGTGCACACCGGCCACGGTGGCGTCGGCCGCCAGCAGCAGGTCGCCGGCGGGGCCGGGAACCACGGCCGCGTCGTCGCCCACCCAGGTCTGGCCGTCGGGGCCGGTCAGGCGGCGACGGAGGCGCTCGATGATTCCGAACTCTCCGGTCAGGCTGGACTCCCCCTGTCACGACCTCGCGGTAACGTCGGTGGTGGACCGGCCCCCGCAGCACGCGTGGATGACGGCCCTGCCGCAAGCCAGCCTAGGCGAGCGGCCGAAGGGAGCAGCTTTCGTGCAGGGCGTGATCAAGGCTTACGACCCGGGGACCAAAGAAGGCGTGGTCATGCGCGACACCGACCGTAGCGAGCACGAGCTTGCGCCCGATGCCATCGAGGGGTCCGTGTTCCGCATGCTTCGACAGGGCCAGCGGGTGGTCTTCGACCTGAACACGTCGGGCCGGGCCCACAAGGTCCGGCTCGGCTCCGAAGTCGACATGGGAACACCGGGATTCGCCCCGCAGACGGGTCAGCGCTGAGCGCGTAACGACGTTGCCGGCGCTACCACCAGGAGGACGACGAATGGCCAGCGGCACCACGAACCAGAAGCTGATCGACTGGGTCGACGAGGTCGCCGCACTGTGCGAGCCCGACCAGGTGGAGTGGTGCGACGGCTCCCAGGAGGAGTTCGACCGCCTCTGCAAGCTCATGGTCGCCGGCGGCACGCTCACGCCCCTGAACGCCGAGACCCGGCCTGGCAGCTACTACGCCGCCTCCGATCCCGGTGACGTGGCCCGGGTCGAGGACCGCACCTACGTCTGCTCGGCCAACGAGATCGACGCCGGTCCCACCAACAACTGGCGCGATCCCGTCGAGATGAAAGAGACCCTCACCGACCTGTTTCGCGGCTCGATGAAGGGCCGCATCATGTACGTCGTGCCCTTCAGCATGGGCCCCCTGGGCTCGCCCATCGCCCACATCGGCGTGGAGCTCACCGACTCGCCCTACGTGGCCACCAACATGCGCATCATGACCCGCATGGGCCAGCCCGTCCTCGACACCCTGGGCGACCGCCGCTTCGTCCCCTGCCTGCACTCGGTGGGGGCACCGCTCGAGGCCGGCCAGGACGACGTGGCCTGGCCGTGCAATCCCGACAACAAGTACATCGTCCACTTCCCCGAAGAGCGGTCGATCTGGTCGTTCGGCTCGGGCTACGGCGGCAACGCCCTGCTGGGCAAGAAGTGCTTCGCCCTGCGCATCGCCTCGGTGATGGCCCGCGACGAGGGGTGGCTGGCCGAGCACATGCTCATCCTCAAGGTCACCTCACCCGAGAACGACACCCGCTACCTGGCCGGAGCCTTCCCGTCGGCCTGCGGCAAGACCAACCTGGCCATGCTCATCCCCACCCTCCCCGGGTGGACGGTGGAGACGGTCGGCGACGACATCTGCTGGATGAAGTTGGGCGACGACGGCCGCCTGTGGGCCATCAACCCCGAGGCCGGGTTCTTCGGCGTCGCCCCGGGCACATCCGACGACACCAACCCCAACGCCATGCGCACCCTCGACCGCAACTGCCTGTTCACCAACACCGCCCTCACCGACGACGGCGACGTGTGGTGGGAGGGCATGACCGACGAGCCGCCGGCCCACCTCACCGACTGGAAAGGCCAGGACTGGACCCCCGACGCCGGCCGTCCGGCGGCCCACCCCAACGCCCGCTTCACCGCCCCGGCGGGCCAATGCCCGTCGATCGCCCCCGAGTGGGACGACCCCAAGGGCGTGCCCATCTCGGCCATCCTCGTTGGCGGCCGCCGCTCGTCGGTGGTGCCCCTGGTGCACGAGGCCTTCAACTGGCAGCACGGCGTGTTCCTGGGCTCGATCATGGCCTCGGAGACCACGGCTGCGGCGGCCGGAGCGGTGGGCAAATTGCGCCGCGACCCCTTCGCCATGCTGCCGTTCTGCGGCTACAACATGGCCGACTACCTGGGCCACTGGCTCGACGTGGGCAAGGCCACCGACGCCGACAAGCTACCCAAGCTGTTCTACGTCAACTGGTTCCGCAAGGACGCCGAGGGCCGTTGGCTGTGGCCCGGGTTCGGCGAGAACAGCCGGGTCGTCGCCTGGGTCATCGAGCGGGTCACCGGCCGGGCCGAGGCCACCCAGACCGCCATCGGCATGGTGCCCGCCCCCGGCTCCATCTCCACCGACGGCCTGGCCATGGCCGACGACGACATGGCCGAGCTCTTGCGGGTCGACGTCGAGGAATGGCGCCGTGAGGTGCCGTCCATCGAGGAGCACTACGCCAATCTGGGCGAGCGCCTCCCCGACGCACTCCGCGACGAGCTGGCCGGCCTCGAAAAGCGCCTCAGCGCAGTCTGATCGGAGAACCGGCAATGTCAGTGCGGGCATACGTACTCGTCCAAACCGAGGTGGGCCAGGCGGCCCAGGTCGGTGCCCAGGCGTCCGACATCGAAGGGGTGATCGCCGCCGACTCCGTCACCGGCCCCTACGACGTGATCGTGCGCATGGAGGCCGACACCATGGACGACCTGGGCAAGATCGTGGTCAGCCGCCTCCAGCTCATCGACGGCGTCACCCGCACCCTCACCTTCCAGGTCGTCAACCTGTAGAGCGGCCCCGGCCCACCCGGCCGACCTGGCGGGCGTGGCGTTCCATGGCAAGCGTCACCAGGCGGTCGACCAGGTCGGGGTAGGCCACGCCTGACGCCTCCCACATCCGGGGGTACATGGAGATCGGCGTGAAGCCGGGGATGGTGTTGACCTCGTTCACGATGAGGCCCCGCCCGCCCTCCTCCCAGAAGAAGTCGACGCGGGCCATGGCCTCGGCCCGCACGGCGACGAAGGCGGCGACCGCCTGGCGGCGGACCTCGGCGGCCACGTCGTCGGGCAACGGCGCGGGCACGAGCAACTCGGCCTGCCCGTCGACGTACTTGTCCTCGTAGTCGTAGAACTCCCGGCTGGGCCGAACCTCCCCCGGTACCGACGCCACCGGCGGACGGTCGCCGAGCACTCCGCACTCGATCTCGCGACCCACGACCGCCTCCTCCACCACCGCCCACTCGCCGTAGGAGAAGGCCTCGGCCAGAGCGGGCCCGAGAGCGCCTCCGTCGGTCACCCGGGTCACCCCCACCGACGAGCCGAGGGCGGCCGGCTTCACGAACACCGGCCAGCCCAGCTCGTCGGTGACCCGGCCCGCGAGGCCACTGACCTTAGCCGCCGTGTCGGCCTCGTCGTCGCGCACGACCAGCCAGCCGGCGACGGCGAGCCCGGCCGCCAGCACCAGGCGCTTGGTCGTGTCCTTGTCCATGCACGCGGCCGAGCCGAGGACACCCGACCCCACATAGGGGACGTCAGCCAGCTCGCACAGACCCTGGATGGTGCCGTCCTCGCCGAACGGTCCGTGGAGCAGAGGGAACACCACGACTTGCGCGTCCTCCTCGGGCGAGGCGAGCGTCTCGAGCACACCCACCTCGGGGCCCCCGGCCTCCAGGGCCGAGGGCAGGGCAGCGGGGCCCGACTCGGCCAGGACCCGTAGCGCGTCGACGGCCCGGACCCACCGGCCCTCACGGGTGATGCCGATGGGATCGACGTCGTAGCGCGCCGGATCGACGGCTCTCAGCACGGAGACCGCGGTCGTACACGACACCTCGTGCTCGGCCGAACGGCCCCCGAACAGCACGACCAGTCTGGTCCGCTGGGTGGCTTCCGGGACTGTCGTCACGTCCGGCCCACCAACAGCGCGCGGATGCCGAGTCCCATGATGAACAGCCCCCCGCCGCCGTAGAGCAGGTAGAGGCGCTGGCGGAGTTGCTGGCGGTAGGAGTAGATGATGCCCACGGCCATGATGGCCACGAAGCCGTAGAACATGTGGAACTGCGGCGCCTTCAGGCCCTGACCCGAGACCATCCCGACGCCCATGGCTACCTGGGCGAACACGGACAGCTCCACGAACACCGTGAACCACCACAGGGCCCGGGTGCGCAACGATTCCCAGCGCGCCGCCCCCAGGGCCCACAGGCCGGCCAGGCCGTTGCCCACGATCACGACCCAGGCAAAGCCCTTGTGGATGGCCAGCAGCGACCCCAGCATCGGCACTCCACTCAGAGGGCCGCTCAGGCCCAGGACCCGGCTCAGAGGCCCTCGAGCAGGTCGGTCTCGCTGGTGCCCGTGGCGGCACCGTCGAGGATATACCACTCCCAGCCGAACGCCTCGGCGAACATGTCGGGGGGCATGGCCAAGAAGAACGAGGTCTCGGAGATCTGGCTGGCGTGAGCGGCCATCGACCGGCGCTTCACGTCGACCTGACGGCGTACGTCGAGCACGGTGGTGATTCGGTCCTCGGTCACCCCGATCTGCATGTCGGCCAGGTCGGGCACGTCGTCGGGCATGTCGGGCATCTTCACCCCCGAGGCGGCAGCCTGCTCCATGCCCCGGCGGAAGTGATCGCGGTTGGCTGTGCTCATGTATGCCTTCGGGGTACCGGCCAGCTGGGCGGCCCGCATCCCCACCCGGTGGACCTGGATGTGGTCGGGGTGGCCGTAGACCCCGTTCTCGTCGTAGGCCGTGACCACGTCGGCGTTCTCCTCGGTGAGGATGGCCGCCAACCGCTGGGCCGCCTCCTCCACGTCGGCCTGCCAGAACGATCCGGCCACGTCGTTCTCCGGAGTGCCGATCATGCCGGAATCGAAGTAGTCGAGGAACTCCACGCGGGACACGCCGAGGATCTCGGCCGAGGCAGCCGTCTCCACCACCCGGCGCTCCCAGAGCGGCTCGCCCGGTCGCAGAAAGCCCTCCTCTACCTCGCCGTTCTCGCCCCGGGTGGCCACGACCAGCACGACCCGATGTCCGTCGGCGGCCATCCTGGCCATGGTGCCGCCGGTGGCGATCGACTCGTCGTCGGGGTGGGCGTGGAAGAAGACCACGGTACGCGGCGTCATCAGGCCACCGCTCCGACCCGGCGGAGGCGGGCCACCTCGTCAGGGGTGTGACGCCACGCGGCCAGGACCTCGTCGGTGTGTTCACCGGGGCGGGGCGGAGGGCCGGCCACCGCGGCCGGGGTCCGCCCGAGGCGAGGGGCGGGCGCGGGCTGCAGGACACCGCCGGCCTTGGTGAAGGTGCCGCGCGCGACAGTGTGGGGGTGGTCGGCGGCCTCGTCGATCCCGAGGACGGGCGACAGGCACGCGTCGGTGCCCTCGAGGAGGGCACACCAGTCGGTGCGGGTGCGGAACACGGCGGCGAAGCGCTCCTTGGTCGTGGACCACTGGGTGCGGTCATGCTGGGCGGGGAGGTCGGCGGGGTCGAGGCCGATCCCGCGCACGAGGGCATCGTAGAAGCGGGGCTCGAGGGCTCCGACTCCCACGTAGCGCCCGTCGGCGGTCTCGTAGGTGCCGTAGAACGGCGCCCCGCCGTCGAGGAGGTTGGTGCCGGGCTCGCCCGGCCACCGCCCCGCTGCCCGCAGGGCGCAGATCATGGTCATGAGCAGGGCGGCGCCGTCGACCATGGCCGTGTCGACCACCTGTCCCCGCCCCGAGCCTCGGGCCTCGAGCAGGGCGCACACCACCCCGAAGGCCTGGAGCATGCCGCCGCCGCCGATGTCGCCCACCAGGTTGAGCGGGGGCACGGGGGGCTCGCCGGGACGGGCGATGCCGGCCAGGGCACCGGCCACGGCGATGAAGTTGATGTCGTGGCCGGGGGCGGCGGCCAACGGGCCGTCCTGGCCCCAACCCGTCATGCGCCCGTAGACGAGGCTGGGACGGACGGCCAGACACGGCTCGGGGCCGAGGCCCAGGCGCTCCATGACCCCTGGCCGGAAGCCCTCGAGGAGCACGTCGGCCTCGGCCACCAGGCGCAGCACCGTCGCCACGCCGTCGGGATGCTTGAGGTCGACGGCAACCGACCGGCGGCCCCGGTTGACCACGTCGACAGCCGGATCGGCCTGGGCCTGATCACGCTCGGTCGAACCGGGGATCCGGTCGACGCGTACGACTTCGGCGCCCATGTCGGCCAGGAGCATGGCCGTGAACGGCCCGGGGCCGATGCTGGCCACCTCCACCACCCGGACGCCCGACAGCGGTCCCATGGCCGGACCCTATCCGTTGGACCGCTGAGTACGATCTCGGCGCCATGATCGGTGCCGGCCGTCGACTATCCCCGCCTGAGGGCCGTATTCCGGCCGACTGGGCCCGCGCTGAACCCACCGAGGGCCACTACGGCGCGGCCGTCTTCGAGCGCCTCGAGGCTGCCTGCGCGGCGAGCCGGGCCCAGGGGCTTCGGCCCGTTGTCTTGCTTCACCATTTCGGGCTACCGCCGTGGCTGGGCCCCGACTTCTGGCTCCGCCTGGAAGCACCGAACCGTTTCGCGGCATGGGCCGCCGCGGTAGCCGATCGCCTGGGCGAGGACTGCCCCGACCTGGTCACGTTGGTCGAACCCAACGCCGTGGCCTGGCGGAGCTGGATCACCGGGTCCCTGCCCCCGTGCCGAGTGGGCGCTACGGGCGACCTCGTCCGGGCCCTCGACCACATGCTCACGGCTCATGTGGTCGCCCGGGCCGTGGTCCACGCCGATCGGCCGGACGTGGTGGTAGCGCTGCAGACCGCGGCCATGCCCGTCTACGAGCTCGACGGTCTGCTCCTCGACGTGCTCGCCGCCCCGACCCACGGGGTGGCTCGGTACGACCTGCGGTCGTGGCTGATCGATCGTCGCCGGGACTGGTACCGCAACCGGCCCCCACCCACGACTGCGGGTGCCCTGGCCCGGCGCGTCGCCCGAAGTGCCATCCCCCTCGAACAGGCCCTGCCCAGGGCCGTCGCCGCCGTTTTCGACGGAGCCCACGAGCAGCCCGTCGATCACCCGTAGCCCGACAGGATCAACCGGGCGGGGGGGCAGGGACGGTGGTGACCGGCTCGGCCAGGTCGTGGCCGTCCTCGGTGAGCAGGGTGGCCAGGATCACCACCGGCGCGGCCGTCTGGTTGGCGCCGAAGTGGACCATGTCGCCCTTCTCGATCACCGTGTCGCCGGGGCCGAGCGTGACCGTGGACGGGCCGGTCACCGGCTCGACCGGACCGGTTCCGACCGGGGCCCTCTGCACCGTCGCTGTCCCCGACACCACCGTGTAGGTGAGCGAACCCGACTGGATCGATGCCATCTGCACGCCCGGGTGGACGTGGGGAGCCAGTTGGGCGCCGGGGGCGATCGTGTAGCGGATCAGCGTGAGGGTACGGCCCGAGGCACCGGGCGGATCGACCTCCGTGCCCAGCACCTCCTTCTGCACCGCCACGGTGGTGGTGGGACTCGTCGACACCGTCGTGGTGGTCCGGGCCGGGGTCGCCGGCTGGCTCGACATGGAGTCGCTGCCGCATCCGGCCACGAACGCGAGGGCGGTGAGAGCGAGCGAAACGGACAGGGCACGGCGCATCGAACGACGGTAGCGGCTGCGCTCGACCCCGGGACATGGCTGGTCTGGCGGCGCGCCACGGCGGCCGGATCCCTACACTCGGCAGTGGTGACGGAACGTCCCGAAACCGTCGACGCGCTGCTGGCGCGGATGGACATGCTCCTGGCCCCGCTGGAGGAGCGCAAGGACCCCATGCGCCTGTTCCTGGCCACCTACCGCCGCACCACCCTCACGGTCAGAGACATGATCGAACGCCAGGAGTTCACCGACAACGGGTGGGTGGAGCGATGGGACGTCGCCTTCGCCAACCTCTACCTCGACGCCGTCGAGGGGTGGGAGGCGGACAAGCGGGCGCCGGGGCCGTGGGCGGCAGCGTTTGGCGTGGCCAGCCACGGTCCCCGTCTACCCCCGTTGCGGCATCTACTCCTGGGCATGAACTCCCACATCAACTACGACCTGCCCCAGTCGCTCCTGGCCGTCATCAGCGACGACGAGTTCGGCCACGAGGCGATCGTGGCCAGGCGGGCAGCCGACCATGCCCTCATGGACCAGGTTCTGGTCGACCGGGTCAAGCCCGAGGACGAGGAGCTGATCAAGGTCGAGGAGCCGGGTGATCGCACCTGGCTCGACCGGGCCCTGACCCCCTTCAATCAGGCCGGCACGAAGCGCTTTCTGAAGGAGTCGCGCGGCAAGGTCTGGCGCAACGCCAAGCTCCTGAGCAAGGCCCGTCGCCAGGGCCCCGACGCTCTCGCCGCCTGCGTGGCTGAGCTCGACCGCCTCTCGGCGGCCCGCATCGCCGACCTGCGGGTGCCCGGTCAGGTGCTGATCAAGCTCTCGTTGAAAGGCTTCGGCGTGGAGCTGGCAGAGACCCCGCCGCAGTAGGAGGCGGAGGCTCCGTCCGATCCGCGCCCCGGCGGGCAGACGAAGGGCCCATCGAGATGGCGTTCGAGGAGATCGATCGCTTTGTTGGGGGCTTCCAGCGTCGGCCTCGAGGTGGCCCGCCCGACGGGCAAACGCGACAGCAGGATTCCGGCATGTCCAAGCTCATGCTTGGCCGGGTGCGGGTCTTGAGGTCGAGTCCGTGGATCGAGCGAAGGCGCGTCCGTTCCTCGGCGGCGTGTTGCCACAGGAGAATTCCGAGCCACGACGACCGGGACAAGGTTCACCGCATCCCCACCGGCGCGGACCGGTCACGGTCCGCGCTGGCGGGCCCGATTATGGAACCCGCAGGCGACGCGGCCATTGGCTTGGGTCGTGGGCCCACCGGCCGACCAAGGCTCGACGTGGTCGATTTCACAGTCGGCGGCGGTGCTGTCGCAGAACTCGTGGAAACACTCCCGGTCTCGCAACTCCACCGCCCGGCGGGTGGCACCGCTGAACAGGCGTCGTTGGACGCCGACGTCGATGACCCGGCTGGGTCCGTCGAACACCACCCGCTCCACCCAGGCCGCATCCAGCCAGGGTCGCAGGCTGGAGGGACTCACCACGGTGCCGTCAGCCAGCTCGCAGACCGTGGTGGCGAACGGCGCGTAGCCCACGATCACGCTGAAGAGGGGCTCGGGACGCCGTGCGCCGGCACCGGCGGCTCCCGAGCGGGTGGCCATTTCCACCACGGCGTCGGCCCGGCGCTGGGCGGGGGTCCGGGCCAGGTCGTCGGCGCATACTCCCTCGCCCACCCGGGCCTTGGCCTCGGCCCAGTCGGCGTCGAACAGTGACCTGTCGATGCGCTTGAGCTCGTCGGACACGATGGCTCCGCCGATGGCGTCGAAGATGCCGTCGGCGAACCAGGCGCCCTCGAAGCTGTGCGACAGATGGAAGCGCCGGCGGTCGTAGCGGGCCCCGTCGGCGGCGGCAGCACCGTCGGGATCGACATTTTGGCTCCAGTAGGCCAACACCTTGGCGAAGGAGCCACAACGCAGCCTCTTGGCCTCGTCCACCAGCATCGCCTCGTCCGCGGCCATGGCCGCTTCGGTGCGGGGGTGCGGGCAGCGGCCAACAGGTTCACCTGGGCCTCACCCACGTCGCCGGCCAACCAGGCCGCTTCGACGATGCCCAGGTGGCGCAGGGCCCGGCCCAGGCGCACCCGCCGCCTGGCCGTGGGCACGGGGAGGCGACACCGCGTGGCCAGCCACGCCGCGGTGGTACGCGCACCGTCGGGCTCATACGCGGTGACGGCATCGAAGGCCGCCGTGGCCCGAGTGGTCGCAGCCGTCAGGCGCTCGAGTTGGCGGTGCAGGTCGATCACCGCGTCGGCGTCGCCGACCACGGCGGGATCGACGGCGATCAGCTCATCGACAACCGCCGCCAACCTGTCCACCACTCCCGTTCCAACCGACATCGCTGCACCCCGACGCACCGACCATGACCGAGGGGGAAGTGCGGGTTCAGCATACCAGAACACCTGTTCCCATGCAAGAGTTGTGGGGGTGGTTCCTTCCGTCACAGGGCGCCCGAATCGTGCCGTTCCTGGGAGTGTTGATCCGGACGACCTAACAGGCTGTTCAATAGCGCTCTAGCGCCCGCAGCCAGGACCGTAGTTGATCGGGATCTATCGTGAGCCGGCCGCAGTGCGGCCGTTGAGTTTCCACTCAGTTGACTCCCACCACCCCTGCCGAGCCGCCGCCATGCCGTTCCCTCCGGAAATCGCCAATTCCGGATGGGTTGGTCCGGGCTCCGCGACGGTGGGGCGATGTCGGGTAGTTCGACGACGGCAAACTATCGCTCGTCATCGAAGCGGTGAGGGGCGATGCCGAGCGCTTCGACGGGGTCGGGTGCAGCTGCAGCGCTGTGGTCGACAGTGAACCGTTGCAGGAGATCCGCTCGGAGGTCATGAAGCAGCTTTCCGTCCGCAGCATCTACTCGCCACGCGTACCAGCCGTCGTAGGAGGGAACGCCGGCGGCCTCCATCGCCGCCCTCGAAGGGGACGAAAAGCTTCGGCCGTCATCGAGCTGGATCGAGCCGTTGTCCGTGAACGATGCCCGGAATGTCTGACCGAGGCGGCGACGCTCCCAGATCAGAGGAGTCCCAGGGGAGATGAGCCCGGAGTCGAGCAGATCGGTAAGGCGGACACGGCGCCCGTCGATGGTGGTCGATAGAGCCGTTGCGCCGCCTGTGGAACCGGTTGACGAAAAATCTGGTTGGTGTTCGCCTTCCACGTCGACGAACCGGCGCTTTTGAGCGTCCTCATACAGCGACACTCGAATCAGCCTCACAGGGAGGTCGTTCTCCACCAGGAACTCGAAGGCCGAGCCGGTGCGTCCGTGGAAGTCTCGTGCGACGAGGATGAGCCGCGGCGAGCGAAGTACCCGCACGGGAACCGAAGACTCCGTGAAGTCCTGCCAGTCGGACCAGAACTTGTCTGGGCCGCCGTGGTACAGACCGGCGAGCTCGTCGAGGTTCGTTGTCCTAGCCCACCCGGCGTACTCGAGACACTGAGCGAGCTGACCTCGGTCGACGTCCCGCTTGACCTCAATCACGACGACGGCGCCCTGGCGATCAAGAGCGACGACATCCGGCCGACCGCCTCCTGTCAACGTCGGCTGTCGTCGGATCCGGAAGAGCGCCTCGCCCGTGAACTCCTCCGAGTTCGACCAGAGGAGATCCTCGATCTCCGACTCGTATAACTCGGCGCCCCCAAGGACCTGCCGGAAGGGGACAAGGGTCCCAGCTTCCTCAACTTCGAACAACGGCATCGGTGCGACCTCCTCGCCGGTCGTCGCCTGGCCGGGATCGGCACTTCCACCGTACCGCTGAACCCGATGATCCGCCGCCTCGGGAGGACGTGATGATCACGTAGTGGTTCCGAATCGCTACCTCGCGCTGCGCTCGTGCCGAACTCGGGCAGTCGCCCGGCAACCGTGCGCCGGCCTCATGGAAGACAAGTGAGCGCGACTCCGAGCGCGCGTGACCTTGGGACATGCTGGAGACAAGGGATGATAGGGGGCTGGACTCGCACACCCCCCTTCCCCTGGAAAACTGTTCAGCCAGAAGGCAAAGGAACTGACAATGCCGAGTAGGGCTCTTCACGCCAAGCCCTGGAGGGCCGAGCACTTCTCACGGACGCCTAGGGTCAGCCGGAACGGCGGCTGCGCTATGCATGGCGTCGACCGGTGCGGCCGACACGCGACTGTCACGGTCGTATTCCCGACCGAGAACAACGGCGCCTGCGACGAGTGGATGCGGGAACATCCAGACGTTGAGCTAACCGAGGAGCCATAGAAGCGGCAACGACAGAGCACTGGCTGGTGCGAGGGCGCTTCGTGACCGGCCACGACGATCGGGAGGGAGTCGCCGTGCAGTTCGAGAACCCGCTGGACTGCTGCGGCGGCTGAAGCTTGGCCGCGAGGAGTACTGCCAGCGCCTGTTGACCATGCTCGTTCTCGAGGGGCCGTACCCGCGGTGGAACTCACGCTCGAAGCCGTCGGCTGCCGGCGTGCAGTTCCTCCTCGGGCTCTACAAGCGCTGCTTCGGTGGCGAGTCGCCCGGCGACGGCGCCGTGTTCGTAGACGAATTCGAGCTTCCGCCACGCCACGATGCCGAGCGAGGCGGTGCGCCCGACTACGCCGTGCTATGGACGACCGGCTCTCGCTTATCGAACTCAAGACGGAGAAGGCCAGCCATCGCGCCGGCCAGATCCCCTCCTACTTCGACTTGGCCCACCACCACTACCCGGATGCCATGGTCGACGTGCTGTACGTGACCCCACCCATGGATGCGCCGTACGACGCACCGGCGCCGTGGGGCCGCTACTGCCATGCGACGTGGACTGAGCTGGACGAGCTCATCCGAAGAACCTGGTCGTCGTGCACTCTCCCTGGCAGCAGGCGGTGGTCGATGGCCTCCTGGCCTCGCTCGCGGGGCTGGACGTGCGGCCGGCAGAATGGCGCGTGTCGCTCCTCGGAGCTCCGGAGCCGGCCCACCGGGCGCCAATCGAAACCCAGCGCTCGCCACTCGATATTTCCCTGGCGGTGGCCGCCCTCACGGCAAACGACGGCACACAGCGAGCGGTGGAGTACGGCGCCGGGGACCTCTAGACCCGTATTCCGCACCCGATTGAGGGTGGCGTTCAGCCCTTGGGCGGCAATACCGAGCCGATCTCGAGGGCCTCAAGGACCGCCTGTTGCGAAGGGCTGAGCACGTCGGGGATCGCCTCGAGGCCAGTGACGGTGCGGGCGCGCTGGAAACCGAGGCCGGCAAAGGCACGGAAGATGTTCTCGGCAGTGGGCCGGGCTGCTCGTTGTTCTGGTAGCAAGCCTTCGATGGTTCGGGCTGGCGCGATAGCGCGGCGCGTCTCGGCTTCCACCAGCCCGTAGACGAGCAGGGCGATGGAACACACGGCGACGAGGGCGGCGGCCCGGCGATTGGAGTGCAGGAACACCGGGCGCACCGCCAGTGGTCCTTTGAGGAAGTGGTGGGCTCGCTCTGAGAGCGCCTGGTCCTTGTAGAGGGCGAGAAGCCGGTCGGCGGAACACTGATGGGGTGCCATGTTGGTGACCAATGCATAGAGGCCGTCGCGACGTTCTGCGGAGGCGAGGGCCTCGGGGTCGCGCCACCAGCGCAGGTTGAGGTTGTCGTCGTCGCCCCTGCGCACCTCAGTCCGCAGCCATTGACTGACGCGGCCGTTGGCCACGGCCTTGGCCACGCGGCGCTCGACGCGTTCGGGATCCTGGTGGGGCTTGGCGGCCAGTCCCCGCTGGATGCCGGCCAAGGCGTCTTCGGCACGGGCGAGCAACCGGGTGCGGCTGGCGAGGGCGGCTCCGGCCTCCTCGGAGCCGTAGATGTAGAGGACTCGGAAGCGACGGGCGACCTGGTCAGGGCCGGCCATGTCGATGGTCGCCTCCGTTCCCCGGAAGCTGGGCCGCTCAGCTGGTGAGAGCCGACGAGAGCGTTGGGAGCGGTAGGTGAGGGTCCGCCACGCGCCCTCGGGCTTGGCCAAGGCGTCGGTCTCGTAATCGAAGGTGCGGGGCAGGCGCGACACGAACCGGATGCCCGATTGATCGGCCGCCGCCAGGTTGGCCTTGGTGACCAGCGCGGAGTCGGCCACCAGCAGCAGCCGGCGGGGCTCGGCCACCGAGCGCAGCTGCTCGAGGAGCGCTCCCGTGGCGGCCCCCTCGTGACGGGCGCCGTCGACCACCCGCCCGAACAGGGGGATCCCCGACGCGGTGGTGGCGTGGGCGACCTTGAGCTGGCGGCGGTGGCCCTTGCGGTCCGAGGAGTGCCCGTAGCCGATTTTCGGCGAGTCCAGGCCCTGGTCGTCGTAGGCACCGCAGAAGGCCACCGAGGTGAAATCCCAGTGCAGCCGGGCGGCGTCGATGCCGAACGCGCCGATGGCCGCCAAGGCAACCGCCGATGCGACCTCGTCCATTCGCCCGGACAGCGCATCCAACGCCCGGCCCAGCCGGTCGTCGTTTAGCAGGGCGCCCGGTGTGCCCAACCACTCGTTGATGGCGTAGGCGTTGGCCCAACCGGCCACGTCGTACAGCGGACGGGGGGCGGTGAGCCGGTTGGCCACCAGCGCGGCGATCACCTCGCCGTGGGTGAGATGGGCCCGCCCCCGCATCGGGCACGCCCGGTCCACGATCCCCGCTACGTCGAGGCGCTCCAGCATCGGGACCACCAACGGCAGTGCCCCCACCAGGTAACGGCCTGGCGCCGGATCCAGCCGGGTGAACGCAGCCGCCAGGTTGTCCAGCGCACCCGAGTCCTTCAGCCGGTCCCGGCGGCCCAGGTTTGCCACAACACGGTGCCGGACCTTGCCCTCCTCATCGCGGAAGCCCTCCACGATGTGCACGTACTCGTAGATCCGCTCACCCTGTCTCACCTTCTGCACCCGCACGTACATTTCCCCAACAGCATAGGACAGCACGGGCCGAGAGGGGTGGACCGATGCCTCATCAGGGGCCTACTCTTTCCCCAACACGATCGGGAGTCCCACCAGCCACTGAAGGACGACCGCCTACCCTCTGACCAGCAATGACAGGGCGATCACGCCGTCATGGCTTTGCCAAAACCTTGTCCCTCGGCCTGACCGTGCGGAATACGGGTCTAGATGCAGCGGCCGACGGATGGCCGAGGTGCCGATGGGGCGTAGCACCGGTTACCTGCCCATCGCTGCGGATGGCGACGGCGCTATGCGAGGTCGCCCATATCGCGCGGCCCAGAAACGGCCCAGCCCTTCCAGCACCGACGCAAACGTGCCGTTGTCGGATGAGTGGCATCCGACGTTGACTCGTCCGGTACCACCAGCTTCGCCCGGGTTCGTCGCGCGAGCGCTCCCAACGCGCGACGTGCCAAATCGCTTTCGCGGTTGCTTCGGGCACAGGGATCGGTACTCCGGTGCCGACGATCCCTCATAACCCGAGGCCGAGGTCGCTGCTTCGGTCGGGCGCTGGTCCCCGGGTCTGCCAGTCGATGCCCGCCACCTGCCTGTGACGGCCTGGCTCAGGAGCGATGCCGTCGAGGTCCTGGCGCTCGAGGCCGAGGTCCCAGGCGGCCTCGGCGATCTGCTCGTGCAGGTAGTCGCGTCGGCGCGCCGCCTCAGGATGGTCCACCGGGAAGCAGCGGTAGGCGTCGTGCTCGGTCTTCACCTCGGCGAGGG
>JBBSHU010000063.1:0-17224 GCA_038232455.1 Acidimicrobiales bacterium | reverse complement strand
GCGACCCGGCCTCAATGCCGCCTTCCGCAGATGGCTGGCTCGACCTTCCGAGTGGTCGCTCGTCGGCGGAGGTCGCCGGAGCGGGGGACGCCCTCTCCCTACCCCCTACGGTTCAGGGCTGGCTGGACCTTCCCGCCGACACACGCGTCGGCGGGGCCGGGGACCACGAAAACGAGGAAGCGGGCCACCCCACCCCGCCGGCTACGGCCGACGACCCGGACTCTTGGGCGTCACCCGTCGTCGATGTGCAACCCGCCAACCGCCGGGCCCGGCGCCGGATGAGCCTGTCGGTATCGGACGCCGAGGACGGGCAGCGTGGCGATGCGCCTCCGGTGGACCCGGTCGAAGTCGACGAAGACGGGCGCGACGCTGGCGCTCTCCTGGCCGCGGCTGAGGCCGAGGCGGCAACGCTCCGGGCTGCGGCTGAGGCCGAGGCTCATCGGGTTCGTGAGGCCGCCCAGCGAGAGCGGGAACGCGCCGCCGCCCTCCATGCGGCCACGGAGGCGGCAACCGACCGACATCGTCGGCTGGCCGCGACCGCCGTCGTCGACGCCGAGAGGCGGGTGGAGGAGCTGCGGTTGGCCGCAGAGGCCCAGGCCGCCCAGATCCGGGACGACGCCGAACGAGACCGCCGGGAGGCTGCCGCCGTTCGAGCTGAGGCCGAGGCACAATTGGCGGACTGCCGCAAGGGGGCCCAGGCCGACGCAACCCGGTTTCGGGAGACCGCCGAGGCGGAGGCAATCCGGCTCAGGGAAACCGCCGAGGCGGAGGCAATCCGGCTCAGGGAGTCGGCTCTTCGAGACCGGGAGCAGGCGGCCGAGCTTCTCCACGACGCCAAGTCGGCCTCCGAGCAGCAGCGCCGCCGGGGCACGGAGTTTTTCCTTGACGCGGAGGCCAGGGCCGCCCAGTTGTGGGCCGCGGCGGAATCCGAGCTCAGCGCACTGCGGGAGGCTTCCGGCAACGACCGCGAGCAGGTCGCGGCGACCCTGATCGACGCCGAGACGACGGCGGCGGAGCTGCGGGCTGCGGCCGAGGCCGATGCCGCCAGCCTCCGCAAGGCTGCGGAGAACGACCGAGTGCGGGCCGCCACGCTGCTGGCCGAGGCCGAGGCCAAGGTGAGAGCTGACCTTCTGGCGATCGCAGAGACCGGCATCATCGGCCCAGAGGTGACCGGTCCCCAGGAGCCCGGGGGCGTGCGCGCTGATGAGGCGGCACCAGGCGAGAGGCGGACACTGCGACGGGCAACCAGCCTGCTCGCCGACGCCGGCAGCCAGGTGGCGCGCCTGCGGGAAGCCGCCGCGGCTGAAGCTCAGCGGGCCCGGGAAGCGGCCGATCACGATCTGGAACAGGCCGAGATCTTCCTCGTCGACGCGGAGAAGCACGCCGATGAACTGCGCGCTGATGCGACAGCCGCCGCCGCTCGGATCCGTGAGGCGGCCGAACACGACCGGGAGCAGGCTGCCATCCTGTTGGCGGACGCCCAGACCCAAGCGGCTGCTCTGCGGACGGCGGCCGAGGCCGACGTCGCCGGTGTTCGAGCAGCAGCCGGGAACGACCTGGACCAGGCCGAGACCTTCCTCGTGGTCGCCGAAGCGCAGGCCAATGAGGTGCGTGCGGCCGCCGCGTCCGAAGTGGAGCGACTACGCGAGGCTGCCGACCACGATCGGGACCAGGCCGCCGCCCTGCTGGCCGAAGCGGTTGCCCACGCCGCCGAGCTTCGGGCCGCGACCGACGCCGACGCCCGCCGGATTCGCGAAGCCGCCGAGGCCGACGGTCGACAGGCCACGGCGCTGCTGGTCGAAGCGGGAGGCCACGCCGCCGATGTGCGGCTCGTGGCCCAGGCCGATGTCGCCCGGATTCGTGAAACCGCCGAGGTCGACCGCGAGCAGGCCGGCATGTTCCTGGCCGAGGCCGGGGGTCGAGCGGAGGAGACGCTCCGGTCGGCCGAAGCCGAGGCCGCACGGATACGTCACGCCGCTGAGCACGATCGCGAGCAGGTGGCCGCCCTCCTGGTCGACGCCGGGGCCCGTGCGACCGATCTGCAGATCACCGCCGAGGCCGATGTGGCCCGACTGCGAGAAGCCGCCGAGGCCGACGCCGCCGGGCTTCGCCAAGCCGCCGAGGTCGACCGCGAGCAGGCCGGCATGTTCCTGGCCGAGGCTGACGGACGATCGGCGGAGATGATGGAAGCGGCCGAGGCCGAGCAGACCCGGACACACGAGGTCGCCGAGCTTGATCGCCAGAAGGCCGCGTCGCTTCTCGCCGAGGCCGAGGCCCGAGCGTCCGAGCTGCGAACCAGGGCCGCCGCCGAGGTCGTCAGAACACGCGAGGTTGCCGATCTCGACCGCGAGCTGGCCGTCACGCTCGTGGCCGAGGCCGACCGACGAGCGGCGACGATGGTGGAATCGGCCGAGGCCGACATCGCCCGGATGCGGGAGGTCGTCGAGGTCGATCGCCAGAAGGCGGCTGCCCTTCTTGCCGACGCCCAGGCCCGAGCGGCCGAGCTGAAATTGGTCGCCGAGGCCGAGGCCTCGCAGGTGCGTGAGGCCGCCAACCTCGACCGCCAGGCCGCAGCCGCCCTGCGCGCCGCGTCGAAGCGGGTGGCCGATGATAGGCTCGAGCGGACGGCCGATCCCATGCGTCCGGCACCGGCGCCGGCAGATGGTGTCAACCGCGGAAGTAACGACCTCGCCTCACCGGGAGAGCTCGACCGATCGGGCCGGCGCACAGCGGCACGACGCGCTCGACGGGCCGCCGATCACCACCTCGAGCGGGCCGCCACCCTCCTCGGAGCCACCCGCCGCCAACTCGCCGGCCGTGACGAAGGTGCTCCTCGCGACGACTGAGCTTGTCCGTGCTCCGGCTACACGGGCCCCCTCGGACCCATGTGCCCAGGCGGTTGTTCGGCGGCCGCCGGGTCGGGCGGGGCAACCAGGCGACGACGCAGCTCCACGAACACAGTGGTGCCCACCAGTTCCTCCAGTTCCTCACCAAGTGACTCGATTACCGGCCGATCGCCCACGTAGGCCCGGGCGCCCTCGGTACAGCACCACGCCATCGGTCCGCCTTCGGCGCCCCAGTCGCCACGGTCCCAGCGTCGGACGGTTGCCACTTCGGTGCCGTCGTCGTGGGGCTCGATGTCGACCCTTATGGGAAGCTGCCAGCACACCGACGGCTTCCAGTGGATGGGCGACTCGCCCTCGGCGATCGCCGCCAGGTGCAGTGCGCAGCCGGGTCCTCCGGCGAAGCCGGGCCGGTTCAAGAAGATGCACGCACCGTCGACAACCCTCGTGCTCAGTCGGTTGGCGTCGCCGAAGATGCCGCCGTCGGCGGCCTCGGCGTGGTGCTCGAAGCGGGCCGGCTCGAGGGTGGCGGCGAGGGCACTGATCAAGCGGGCCTCGTCCTCGTCGCCCAGATCGGCTCCGACCGAACAGCATCCCTGGCCGAGATGCTCGGACGGCTCCGGAAGAATTCCCTGGCAACCTCGGCCCCAGATGCACGTCCAGTTCGACCTGAGAAACGAGCTGTCGAAACGCCAGACCGTGCCGCCGTCGTTGATCTCTTCCATCGAAGGACCCATCCTCCGATGGTAACGGCGGAGTGAGCGCCAGGGCTGCGCCCCAGATCATGGATGTCGTACCCCATCTCTAGGCTTCTCGCCGTGAGCACCTTTTTGAGTCTCGGGTTCGTCGTGTTGGCTGGGGCCGCTCTGGCCGCCATTGTGTTCCGCCATGAACGGGGTCTGGCCCGGCGGGTGGTGGCCGAGCTGGCCCTGCACCACCAGCGCGACCAGGCGGCCAGCGTCGAAAGCGTCATCGCTGTGGCCAACGAGCGCCTCGGTGCCCATCGCGAGATGGAGGCCCGCGAGCTGAATGCCGACAAGATGCTCATCGAACGGCAGCTCGGCGAGGTGAGGGGCGAGCTCGCCCGGGTCACCGAGGTGATACGTGGCCTGGAGCGCGACCGCGAGCAGAAGTTCGGAGACCTGGCCGGCCAACTCCGTTCGGCCGCCGAGCACACGGCGGCGCTGGCCGAGACGACTCGACAGCTGCGTCAGGCATTGTCGAGCACGAAGGCGCGGGGCCAGTGGGGTGAGCGCATGGCCGACGACGTCCTGCGCCTGGCCGGGATGATCGACGGGGTCAACTACCGCAAGCAACGGGCAACCGAAGCAGGGGGCCTCCCCGACTTCACGTTCCTCCTCCCCGCTGGCCAGGTCTGCTACATGGACGTCAAGTTCCCACTCGACAACTACGTCCGCTTCGTCGAGGCCGATGCCGACTTCGACCGTCAACGGCACAAGAAGGCGTTTCTGCGCGATGTTCGCCATCGCGTGGCCGAGCTGGCCGAACGCGACTACTCGGCCGCAGCAGAGGCCGTCGACGTGGTGCTCCTCTTCATTCCGAACGAGCAGCTCTCCTGCTTCATCCAGGAACACGACGCCGGAGTCCTCGACGAGGCCATCCGCCGCAACATCGTGCTGTGCTCTCCACTGACGCTTTTCGCCGTGCTCGCGGTGATCCGCCAAGCGGCCGACAACTTCGTGATGCAGCAACGGTCGACGGAGATCCTCGGGCTGCTGGGCGGCTTCACCCGGCAGTGGGGGAGCTTTGTCGCCCAGATGGACAAGCTCGGCCGTCGGCTGGACGGGGCCCAGCGCGACTTCGAGTCCCTTGCCGGGATGCGCCGTCGGCAGTTGGAGCGCCAATTCGATCGGATCAACGACCTACGCATCTACCGAAGCACGACCGTCGAGGACAAGTTGGGCCCGCCCTCGACCGAGGCGGGTGCCGAAGCCTCGGCGGGATGTCGGACGCTCTGAACTGCGAAGGAGCGCACTGTCACAAGGGGACGATATCGACGAGTGCGCATTTGGCCATCAGGGAAGGAGCAGAATCTTTCCGCGGGTGTGGCCGGTGTCCAGTAGTTCGTGGACCCGAGCCGCCTCCTCGAGAGGGAAGCGCCCGGTGACGGTCACCTGTACCCGCCCACTGTCGACCAATGTGGCAATCTCGGTCAGACGGGCGGTGGTGACCGACGCCGAGAAGGTGCTCAGCTCCACGCTGTCGCGTGCGACGTTCGAGTCGAAGGCGGCGATCGAGACAGCTCGTCCGCCCTCCCGTAGGGCGGAGACGCAGCCCTCCCAGGTGGGACCCCCGACACAGTCGTAGGCGGCATCCACCTCCCCCGCCTCGGACACCCAGTCAACGTGGTAGTCGAGGACCCGATCGGCGCCGATGCTGCGCAGGAAGTCATGGTTGGCGGGCCGGGCGGTGGCGATCACGTGAGCTCCCCGCACCTTGGCCAATTGCACGACGAACGTGCCGACCCCGCCCGCCGCTCCCGCCACGAGCACGCGGTCGCCGTCGGTCAGGCGCAGATGGTCGTCGATGCCTTCCAGGGCCGTCACCGCCCCGATGGGCACGGCGGCCGCTTCGACAAGATCGATGGTGACCGGCGCCAGAGCCAGCTTGGCCGCGTCGGCCCGGGCGTACTCGGCGTACCCACCTGCGGGGCTGCCGTACACCGCGTCGCCGACCGACAGGTTGTCCACGCCTGCTCCGAGGGTCTCGACCGTACCCGAGCCCTCGGCGCCGGGAACATAGGGGAATTGCCTGAGTCCGAACAGGCCCTTTCGGGCCTTGACGTCCCACGGACCGACTCCGGCGGCAGCCACCTTCAGCAGGACCTGGCCGCGACCGGCCTCGGGCAGGGGAAGATCTGCCACGCTCAGCATGCTCGGATCGCCGAAGCCGGTGACGGTCACTGCTCGCATGAGCCCCCAGTCGAGCACCTCGACGCGAGCGAGGCGAATCTTGGCGATCGGGCGCGCAGGGTAGAAACTGCAGATGGACCAACGCACCCTTCGCGACCTGACTGTCTCTGCCACCGGCCTCGGCTGCATGGGTATGTCGGAGTTCTACGGGTCGACCGACGACGCCGAGTCGGTCTTGGTGATCCACCGGGCGCTCGATCTCGGGTGCAACTTCCTCGACACCGCCGACATGTACGGGCCCTTCGCCAACGAGCGCCTCGTGGGCCGGGCCATCGCCGATCGTCGTCACGAGGTGGTGTTGGCCACCAAGTTCGGGAACGAGCGCCGGGAGGACGGATCGTGGGTAGGTGTCAACGGCAGCCCCGACTACGTGCGGGCCGCGTGTGACGCCTCACTGCAGCGTCTCGGCGTCGACCATATCGACCTCTACTACCAGCACCGCGTCGATACATCCGTGCCGATCGAGGACACCGTGGGGGCCATGGGCGAGCTCGTCACGGCCGGAAAGGTCGGGCACCTGGGTCTGTCGGAGGCGGGGCCGGACACGATCCGTCGGGCCGATGCCACCCACCCGATCACCGCGCTCCAGACCGAGTACAGCCTCTGGACACGCGACGTGGAGGCGGAGATCCTGCCCACGGTGCGCGAGCTCGGGATCGGGTTCGTGGCCTACAGCCCCCTCGGCCGGGGCTTTTTGACCGGTGCCTACCGCTCGGCCGCCGACCTGCCCGACGGCGACTCGCGTTCACACCGGTTCCCCCGCTTCGAGCAGGAGAACTTCGATCGCAACCTGGCGCTCGTCGACCGGGTGTCCGAGCTGGCTGAACGCAAGGGGTGTACTCCGGGCCAGGTGGCCCTGGCGTGGGTCCTGGCCCAGGGACCCGACGTGGTGCCCATTCCGGGCACCAAGCGGATCCGCTACCTGGAAGAGAACGCCGCCGCCGCCGAGGTGGCCTTCGACACCGACGACCTGGCATGGATCGATGCCAACATCGGACAGGCCAGTGGGGATCGCTACGCCGACATGAGCACCGTCAACCGCTGACCCTTTCGCCGGGTAACGCTCGCCATCGATGGCTGTCCACGTGAGGCTTCGTCGGTCTCGTCAGGCCCTTCGACGGATGTTGCTGGCGTCGCCGGTTCGCCTGCCGGTGGCCCTGCTGGCGTTCGCTCTGGTGTACGGCACGGTCGGTTACCTCGTGCTCGAGGGCTTCGGGGTCCTCGACTCGGTGTACATGACCGTCACCACGCTCACCACGGTGGGCTTCGGGGAAGTGCGGCCCCTCGACGCTACCGGGCGGGTGTTCACCCTGACGCTCATCGTGATCGGCCTCGGCTCGGTCTTCAGCCTCTTGGCCGTCTTGACGAGCCTGGTGGCGAGCGGTCAGCTTGGCCGCTCGCTCACGAGGAGGAGCATGCGCCAACGGACCGACGCCATGGAGGGCCACTTCGTCGTCTGCTCGTTCGGGCGCGTCGGGCGCTCGGCCGTGGAGGAGCTCATCTCGCAGGGAGCCGACGTGGTCGTGGTCGAGGCGATTGCCAGCCTCGAGCCCGATCTCATCGAGGCCGGCGTCACCTATCTCCTCGAGGACCCGACGAGCGAGGACGTCCTGCAGCGCGCCGGGATCGCTCGGGCCAAGGCCCTGGTGTGCGCCGTCGACTCCGACTCGGTGAACGTCTACATCACCTTGTTGGCCCGGGCCCTGAACCCCGATCTGTTCATCATCGGGCGGGCCTCCAGCCCGGAGTCGGTCGACGCCCTCCGCAGGGCCGGGAGCGACCGGGTCGTGTCACCGTACCGCCTGAGCGGCACTCGCATGGCCGCCCTCGCCCTGCGCCCGGCCATGCTCGAGTTCGTCGACATGGTGAGCGTTTCCCCCGATCTGCGCATCGAGGAACTGGTGGTGGGGGACCGCTCGTCGCTGGCCGGAGCCAGCGTCCGGGATGCCTGTGCCCCCTACGGCGGGGTGATGATCCTCGCCGTCCGAAGCCCCGACGGCAGCCTGCTCGTGCCGCCGCGAGCCGACACCACCCTGGCCGCCGCCGACCTGTTGATCGTCGTCGGCCCCATGGGGGCCCTGGGCCAACTGGCCGACCAGGCCGGCTGAACGGCGGGGGACGGGGATATCCTGGGAACCACGCGTACCGGGAGGTGAGGGTGTTCAACGATCAGATGCTCCGACCCGTGGAACGCCGGGTTCGCCACCTGGCCGCCGAGGGTGTCGACGACGCCGAGATCGGCCGCCGCTTCCATCGCAGCCCCGAGTGGGTCGCGCGGGTACGGGCCTTGATCGAGGTGCCCAGGAACGGCTCCCGCCTCCAGGGCGACGTGCTCCGTCCGCTCGAGCGCCGGGTTCTGCGCTGGCGGGCCAGCGGTGCGGACTACGACCAGATGTCGACGCGCTTCCGCCGTTCCCCCGACTTTCTCCGCCAGGTGGAGTCGCTGGCCCACTACAAGCTGCGGCCGCCCGACTGAGCGCCGGAGGCGGTTCCCCCGTCAGCCGGAGAGCATGCGGTAGCGCAGGGCCCATGCCACAACGGCCCGGGCATCGACGACGTCGAGCCCCTCCGCCTGGAGCCGGGCCAGCAGGACGACTCGCGGAATCGGGTCCGATGAGAGGCGGGCGAGGTCGAGCAGGTCGAACGACCCGAGCCAGCGGGTCAGCGTGCCATCGGGGAGCCGCACGGCCTGGCCCGGCGTGATCATCCCGTCGACCGCCAGAGGCGTCTCCACGATGGCGGTGGCGGTGGCGGTGGCGAACTGCACCACGGCGGGCGGTGGCCCGGCTTCCGGCGCCTCCTCGAGCAGCGCCACCCGGCTGCCTCCGGCGTGGATGGCGCCACGAGCCTCCAGATGGCGGCTGTGCTCACCGGTCACCAGGTCGGTGTAATAGGCGGCGGCCAGGTCGTGGCGACCGGGGTCGTCGGCCCAACTGGCGACGACGGTGGCCGCGGCGATGGCCGACGCCAGTGCGAACCGGATACCGGCACCGGCGACGGGGTCATGGGCCAGGGCGGCGTCGCCGACGGAAATGCGCCAGGCGTCCACCGGGTGCAGGGCCCGCTGGACCCGGGCGGACCGACGCCCTCGGGGCGTCATCTCGTCGGGGTCGAGCCCGAGCCGCCTGAGACCCTGTTCGGCGGCGGGTCGATCGGCGGCACCACCGCCGGCGGTGATCACCCCGGCCCACGTGGTCGAGGCGGTGCCGAGGCGGTAGGCCCACCACCGGTCGCCCTGCACCATTCGGAGGGCGACGTCAGCACGGGGAGGCCCCTCGAACTGCCAGGCCACGTCGTGGCCGTCGGTGACCAGAGGTCTCGACCATGCCGCCGCCCGGCCCGTGGCGTCGATCACCGCGTGAGCTGACGACGCCAGCGCCGAGGCCGACGGCAGCCTGCGCACCTCGGCCACGACCGCTCCGCGGTCTTGCGCGCGGTCGAGGAACGCGCGGGCCAGGGCCCTCCGCTCGACGTGCACCATCGGCGCCTGACCGATGTCCGCCACGGCCAACCCACCGGTGTCGGTCACCAGCTGCGGTTCGCCGAGGATGTGGAGCAGGCCGAGGGCCCGCTCGGGTAGCGCCTCGATGCCGGCCATGGGGGCACCCGGACGCACGAGCAAACGAACCCCCAGACCCAGCCCGCGCAGCCGGATGGCGGTTGCCGCCGCGGCGATCCCGCCTCCGGCGACGACGACCTCTGGGCCTGATGACATCGGAGGGCCGATCTTCTACAGTACGGAAAATCCGGTTGACCAGACGGAGGAGGCGGGCTGATGACGCCACGAGCGGGTGTGCACGCTCTGTTCTTCACGCCACCGATGGCGGTTGCCCGCCTCGGCGGAAGCGAGACGCCCCTCGACGCCTACGTGTGGCGTGAGGATCCCACCACCGAAGGGGGCGGCCTCACCTCCCTGGAGCCGGCGGTCTCGCTGCGGGTGGAGGCGGACGGGTCCGTCACCTCCCACCGGCCCACCGAGGTGGTGTTCCGCGACGGCGATCTGCTCCGACCCGTCGCCCCCTTCCTCGAGCTCTGGATCGAGTACGACGACGGCACCACCGAAGCCCTCACCTCCACCCGGCTGGCCGAGCTGGGTGGCTCCCTGGACGGCGTTCGTCACCGGGTCGCCGCCGCCAATCGCAAGGCAGCACGGCGCACTGGCGATCCCGCCTGCGCCTTCGCCGCCGTCGTCGACATCGACCACACCACCAACGACCCGGTCGAGTTGGCGGCCGCGAGCGTCGGTGAGCGACCCCTCGTGGCCGCCGACCATCCCATCCCCCTCGGCCGGGTCCAGGCCGTCCGTCCCGTTGCCGGTGTGGCCGATCCGCGCGGGGTCGACGCCGACGTGCTGCGGCTACGTTTCACCCCGGCCAAAGGCCTGGTCTACGGACCGCCCACGGCGGTCGAGGGCGTCTACGACGCCGGGGGAGAGGGACGCCAGCTCCGCCATCAGATCGTGCCGCCCGAGCGGCGGATCCTCAATCAGGATTCGGCCTGGGCCGAGTACACCTTGAACCGCCTCGAGCTGCGCCACCCGTCGCCGGCCGACACCTACGACGGCAGCGGTGACCCCACCTCGCCCGACGACCGGTCGTGGGGAGTGGTCGACGACACGTGCGACGTGATCGTCACCACCACCGTGACCCTGGGTGGCGGTTCCCACGTGGCCCAGACCCGCCTGTTCGTGGGGCCACCCGACTACGGCCCCGACAAGCGCCCCTTCGTGTCACTGGTCGACGACCTTCTCGATCGCACCCAGCCCGACATCGGCCCCGATGGGGCCTCCGGCCTGGACGGCGGCTCCGATCCACTGGCCGCCCTCGAGGTGGCCGATCTCCTGCGCCGGGTCTTCGAGACGGTGAGCCTCGACAACATCGACCTCCAGCGTCGACGGGGCCTGCGGGAGAACGAGCTCA
The DNA here is from genome assembly GCA_038232455.1 of Acidimicrobiales bacterium. Lineage (GTDB taxonomy): Bacteria > Actinomycetota > Acidimicrobiia > Acidimicrobiales > AC-14 > DATAQC01. The sequence continues at coordinate 6,529 of JBBSHU010000063.1, read as the reverse complement.
ACCGCGACAGCCTTCTGGTCGCGGCCGACGACCAGGGCACCGGCGCTTCCCTACGCGCCCGGTACGCCGTCGACCCGGCCACCGTGGAACCGCCTCGCGCCGACAAGGCATCCATGACGGCCCAGGACGTCGGCTACCGGGCCAGCGACCGCCACCAGTTGCGCACCGATACCCGACTGCCCTTCAGCGCCTGGGCCGAGAGGCGCACACCGCCTTGACCACCATGCCGGTGCTCCTCGACTTCTTGACGAACAATGCCGACCGGGTGCGACGGCTGATCAGGCCCCCGTACGCCCTCGTTCGCGAGTCGGAGCCCTCGGTTGCCCGCCAGGCCGCCGGCTACCGCCGACCCTGGGACGCCGATGCTCGGGTCCATGACATGCGCATGCCTCCCTACATGCGCGACTCCGATGCGTCGCCCCTGTCGCTGACCCACCGCCAGTACACCCAGCTCATGGGGCTGGTGGACCAACTGGCCGGCCCCCCTCAGCGCCCGGAGGCTCTCGAAGTGGAAGGGGTTGCGGGCGCCGACGAGTTGTTCGACGCCTTCCGCCGCAGCGATCTCACCGCCGACGTTCCCGTGCCTGCCGGGCCATGACCGCAGTCGAGGCGGACCGCTGGACTCCCGTCACCCTGGGCACCCGGACGGGGGATGCTCCTGGCGCGAGCGGCGACCCCCCCTGGTTCCACCTGGTGCCCGGTAGGCGGCCCCTGGCCTGGCTGGTCGGCGGTTCCCAGCTCTTCGAGATGACCCCGTCGGACTTCGACCGGCTGGCGGCGGGTGACGAGGCCGTGGTCGCGGCGCTGAGCGATGCGGCCGTCACCGGCCCGGCGTGGCCGGACTCTCCTCCCGAACCACCGACCGCCGTCTCTCTCGCTCTGGCCCAGTCGTGCAACCTCTCGTGCTCGTACTGCTACGCCGATGCCGGCCAGTTCGGCGGACCGGCCCGGCGGATGCCGGTCGATGTCGCCCGCCGGGCCGTCGACGTTCTGGTCGACGGAGCCGGTGGTCGCCGGGTCACGCTCGGCTTCATCGGAGGGGAGGTGCTCCTGCACCGCGAGGCGCTGCACGACGTGGTGGCCTACGCCGGGGACCGGGCCGACGCCGCGGGCGTCCCCATCGGCTTCTCGATCACCACCAACGGCACCCTCGTCACGCCGGCCGACGTGGCTCTGTTCCGCATCCACAATTTTGCTGTGACCGTCAGCCTCGACGGCGACCACCGCGCCAACGACGCCCACCGGCGGGCCCGCGACGGCAGAGGAAGTTTCGAGCGCGCCGTCGCCGGGGTGGCCGAGTTGTTGGCCGACCCGGGCCGGGCCAAGGTCGCGGCCCGGGCCACGGTCACGCGCCACGACATCAAGGTGCACGAGCGGGTGGAGGCGCTGGCGGCCGTGGGCTTCGCCGAAGTCGGGGTGAGCCCTTTGCGCACCGGGCCCGATCGCCAGGCGCGATTCGCACCCACCGACTGGGCGCCGTTCCTCGCCGAGATGGTCCGGGCGGCCGATGCCGAAGTGGACCGCGTCGGGGCCGGGCACCGGCCCCGGTTCACCAATCTCTCCACCGGCCTGCGTGAGATCCACCGGGGCTCGGCCCGGCCCCTGCCGTGCGGCTCGACCCTCAGCTACGTGGCCGTGGGCGCCGATGGCGACTACTGGACCTGCCACCGCACCGTCGACAACCCCGCCTACCGGCTGGGCGACCTCGACGAGGGACTCTCGGCGACCGCTCGCCAGGCCTTCCTCGATCGTCGCCGGGTCGACGGACAGGAGCCCTGCCGTTCGTGCTGGGCACGCTACCTGTGCGGCGGTGGTTGCCATGCCGAGGTCGACGAGGTGGGCCGGGAGGGCTGCGACTACATCCGGGGGTGGCTGGAGCACTGCATCTCGGTCTACGCCGAGTGCCAGGCCACCCGTCCCGAAGTGCTGCGATCGATGGGAGCGTCATGAGCGAGCAGGCCGGTCCGTTCGTCCCCCTCAACCTCAGTGCCCGGCTGCAGCGGTCCGCGGCCGGCAACCCGGCCGGCGCCCGCCTGGCCAGCGGGGTGGCCAACTGCTTCCCCGGCCTCGAGTTCGACCACCGCAACCTCGACCGCCGGTTCTTTCCCGGCCTGGTGGTGGAGTTCGCCGACCCTGTGGTGGCCCAGCCCTCGATGGGCGGCGTGGTGACGGCCGTCGACCTCGACGATCCCGTGCTGGCCGATGCCGCCGCCACTCATCCCCATCTCCACGACGACCTGACCGCTCTGTCGGCCGACATGGCCGCCGACAACCGGGCCTGGTGGATCGGGCGGATCGTCCAGGGCGGTGTGGTCATCGACCCCCAGACCATCCACGGCCTGGGTCTCGATTCCCTCGGCACCTGGCGGATCGTGCGGTCGCTGGAACCCGGCGCCGTGCAGCTGGTGCTCAACCGGTTTGGCGACGACGGCGTGGCCGCAGGCGAGGTCGTCCTCGACGGCCCCCGCCGGGACTATCTGGCCGCGGGCGACACGATCGACGCCGGCTACGCCCCCGGTGAGCTCACCCAGAGCCTGTGCTCGCCCTGGCAGCACGACTTCCGGGACTGCGGTTGCTACTACTGGGCCTCCAACCACCCCGACATCGCCATCGAGGCGGTGCAGCCCGACGAGGAGCCGGGGGTACCCCCGCCGCCCGGCACCGGCTGGGTCAACTGGCTTCGGGCCCGCCCCCCTCGCGACAACGTCCCCGAGCTGGGCTACTACGAGACAGCGAGCGCTATCAGGACCTCGCCGTGGTGTTGCGCGATCGGGAGTCGGCCGACCCCTACCGACCGGGCACCGTCGAGGCGGCCACGCCCTACGCCACGACCGACGAGCTGGTGGCCGAGCTCCGCGATGGCCTGGCGCCTCTCGAGCACGCCCTCACCCTCGAGTACCTCTACGCCTGGTCCTCGGTACGCTCGACCGAGGAAGTGGCCGCCCTCTCCGACGGCGATCTGGCTGAGAGCCTCCCCCTGAGGTTCCGGGCCGACCCCGCCCATCCTCTCGACGGAGTCTCCGACCGTCCCGGCGACATCGCCTACCTGCGCAGCCGGCTTCGCCGTGACGTCACCTTCCTCCGCGAGCAGCTCCGGTCCACCGCCATCAGCGAGATGCGCCATCTGTCGTGGGTGAACCTCCTCCTGCGCAAGCTGGCCGACAGGGGCATCGGGGCCCCCTACGTGCCCGCCCTGGGCGTGGCCACCGACATCCCCACGGGCATACCGGGCGCCACCAGGCCGACGGCCCTTCGGCCGCTGGTCGACGCCGCGGTGGCCGATTTCGAGGGAGTCGAGCGCCCGAGCGGCGGCCTCGACGGTCTCTATGCCCGGGTCCGGGCCACGCTCGACACCCCGGAGTTCGGCGGCGAGCTCTACGACATCGCCAGCCGCATCGTCGATGACGGCGTGGACCATTACAGCTCGTTTCGGCGCATGGCGATGATCGTCGACGTCTACGACCAGCCGTCGCCGCCCCATCTGCGGCCCGGCTTCGCCCTCGCCCCCCGCAACGAACCGAAGGTCGCCCGCGCCCTCCAGGCTCAGCGCGGGGTCATGACCCTGCTGTCGCTGGGGTACTCCGGCGACCAGTCCCAGATCGTCGAGGCCCGTAGCCTGATGTTGTCCGAACTCGAGGGGGCCATCGACTCAGCAGCCCGCAAGGGCTTCGGCGTGCCCCTGTTCTAAGCGCCGATTCTGGGTGCCGTTCGGATTGCCGACCGGCCTCGCCCTGAAGCATTACGGACGGACGAAGCGCCTGCCGACGATCTTGGTCGATGCCAGCAGGGCGAGGGCCAGGCCGAGCAGGGCGACGGTCGAGCCACCCGAGTCATTGGCCCGAAGGCGCAGAGCCTGACTGAACCCGATCGGTGATCCCGTAGCGTCCGGCGTGGAGGGTGTGTCGACCACCGAAGCGGAACTGGTGCCGGCCTGGGCCGAATCGGTGCCCCCGCCGGTACCCGAGGCGCCGGCGTCGCCGCCCACGACAGTGCTCGCCGAGGCGTGGGAGCCGGATTCGCCGGCGCCGGTGGAAGCTGGAGCGTCGTTGGTGGAGACCTGGGCCGATCGGGAGGCGACGGCCGTCCCGCCGGAACCGGATTCGGTGGGCGACGGCACCGCATTGCTCGACGTCACCGAGGCGGTGCTGGGACTACCGCCGGAGCTACCGGAGATGGCCACGGGCTCACTGGTGGAGATGGCGGTGGCATCGCCGGTGTCGCCGTTGTTGGAAGCCGATGAGCTGGCGGTGGAGGGCCCGGAGTCGCCGGTGGTGGCCGTGGGGTTGGACACGACGTTCGAGCCTCCACCGGAGCCTCCGCCGGAGGTACCGGTGGTGGCACTGCTGCCCCCCGTGCTCGACTGGCTCGCCCCTGCGAACGCAGGCGAGGCGAAGCACAAAACCGTGGTCATCGCCGCCGCTGCTGCCAGCCACGAAACGATGGACCGCCGTTGTGTCGTCTCTTCCATGAACCGGGGCCTCCGCGGTTGAACAAGCTTTCGAACGTCCAACCCTATCCCCCTCGACACGGCCGGGGGGACCCCGGCCGTGTCGCCATCACGGAATGGTCAGGAGCTATCGTCTCCACGGCGAGAACAGGGGAGCCATGCAACGATGAGCAGCCTGTGGTTGGTCGACATCGAGAGTCCCCTTCTCACCGAGGCGGCGCTGGCCCGTATCGACGACGAGGCCGGTCCTGACCGCCTGGCGTGGAACACCTTCCAGACCCTGGCCCTCTGGGACCCCGACGTCTGGGTGCCCCGGTTCGTCGAGGTGGCGTGCGGCGAGGGCAGTCCCTTCGAGGCCCTGGAGTGGTCGGGGTCGTCTGTCCGGCCCTGGGGTGCATCGCTCGCCCACCCGGGGGCGGCCGACGTGGTGATCGACGGGCCCGAAGCGCTCATCATGGCCGTCGCCACCATGGATCCCGACCCTCCGGTCGACGTGCTCAGGGCCGCCGCCCTGGAGTCGCTGGGGCATACCGTGGGCCCGGACCATCAGGTCGGCTTCGTGATCGTCGTTCCCCCGGGGACACCCGACCTCGGTCCGTGGCTGGAGGTGGCAGCCGAAGACCAGCGCGAACAGGCCGGGCTCGTCGAACTGATCCCGGGCTCCAGCGGTTGGCTCACCTGGCGGGACCTGGCCGAGCTGGCCCTCGACCTGGCCGAAGAGTCCGACGAGCTCCGCGGCGAAGCGGTGCATCGTCTCGTCAGCCAGGTCCAGACCCGGTTCCCCGACGCCGAACTGTGAGCGCCAACCTCTGAGCCGCGCACGGCTCGCAGTGGGTACCTCTTCCGCCCGGTTGTAGCGTGGCTCACCTCGGATCGTCGAGGCAGGCGCCTCTGGGCCTGGTCGTTCTCCGGAGGTTGCGTGGGGCGTAGGGAAGACGTGTGGACGGTGACAGCCGTCTCCGTTTTCCTGGGGGTCGCCCTCCTCGACAGCGTCCTCGGCGGTCCCGGCTTCGACGGGCTCCTTGTGGCCGGCGTGGTCGTGGCCTCGGCCACCCTGAGTACTCGACGGACCTTCATCCTGGCTGTCGCCGCCGTTCTCGCTGCGGTCGCCATCGGGGGCCTCCATGACCGCCTGGTCATGGTCAGCGGTGCCGTACGGGTGGGCGGCGTGGCGGCCGTCGGTGCCTTCTGCGTCCTCGCCTCCCACTGGCGGGAGCGTCCTCCAGCGGGTGACGCGGGTGGCCGAGGTTGCTCAGTTGGCCATCCTCCGGCCCATTCCCTCGCGCGTGGGGTCGATGACCTTTGCCACCCGATACATCTCGGCGGCCGACCAGGCGTTCATCGGCGGCGACCTCTACGAAGTGGTTCCTTCGACGACCGGGGTGCGGGTGGTGGTGGGCGACGTGCGGGGCAAGGGCCTGGAGGCGGTACGCCTGGCTGCGCTCGTGCTGGGACCGTTCCGGGAGGCGGCCAATGTGGAGGACGCTCTCGCCGACGTGGCCAGGGCAGTCGATCGTGCCGTCGTGGGGGAGATCTCCCTCGAGGATTTCGTGACCGCCGTTTTCGTGGAGTTTCACGCCGGGGGAGCGCTGGAGGTGGTCAACTGCGGGCACCATCCGCCGCTGCGGGTTTCGGCCAAATCGGTCGAGTACCTCATCCCGCCGGAGGCCAGCCCGCCCCTGGGGCTGTCGCCGGCCTTCACCGCCCAGCTTCACCGCCTCGACCGGGTGACCGACTCCTGCTCTACACCGATGGGCTGGTAGAGGCACGAAGCCCCGACCGGTCCTTTTTCGAGATGGCACCAGACACCTTGTCGTCGCTCCGCAAGCGCAGCCTCGAGGCGGCCCTCGAGGGGCTGGTGACCGAGGTGTTGCACCACGCCGGGGGCCGCCTCGACGACGATCTCGCCCTCCTCCTCGCCGAGGTTCGAACCTAGGTGAGCGAGCAGAAAGTCGGCAGAGGTGCTCGCGATCTGCATCCGGGTTTGAGAGAATGACAGCGGCGTAGTTCTCCACTTCCCCGGAGGTCGCGGTGCTCGGTCGGGTTGATCCGCAAGGTTCACTCCTCGAAACTCGTCATGTG
>JBBSHU010000062.1:0-17750 GCA_038232455.1 Acidimicrobiales bacterium | reverse complement strand
GGTCATCGACGTGGGCGTGCAACGGCGGCTGTTCGCCGGGGCCACCCGCCGGGCCGTCGAGCTACGAGACAGGGAGTGCTTTCATCCGTATTGCGACCTACCCGCCGCCGACTGCGACATCGACCATGTCCAGGCCTGGTCGGCTGGTGGGCCCACGGCCCAGGCCAATGGCCGGGTGGCCTGTGGCTTCCATAACCGGGCCCGCCAACGAAGTCCCTGATCCTGACGCAGGAGACGCGGACCGGAGTGGCCTCCGCAAGAGCCCGTGTGTCCTTGAAATTGCCTTCGAGCGTCACCAGCGTGCCATCGGCTCGCACGGCCTCGACCATGCCGACGTGGTCGGTCGTCATGCCACCGTCGTGTCAGTCGAAACAGACACAGTCGCCAAGCTGCGGGTCACTGTGCCACGACCAGCCGTCGTCACCATCCTGGGCCTTGTCCATGATCTCGGATACCAGGGCCGTCTGAGCGGAATGCCGACCCGGGCCGGCCATCACTTCGACCCCTCGTCAGCAGCAGTCTGGGTTCCCTCAGGCAACTGGACCTGAAAGATGGGCTCGATTCCGGACGGAACCTGGTCGCCGTCAGCCACCCCGGCCAGATCTTGTGCGTCGGACATGTCTACTTCTCCTTCGCTTGTTCGGATCTCACCGATCGTCGGCGATAGGGTCACTCGCCCGTCGCCTGATGCATCCGAACCGCCCATGGTCAGGGCACGCGCCAGAATGCCCCATGAACGATGGTGAATCCCTCCCGAGATCGGGCGGCATGGAGGTCACCGACGACCTGACCCTCGACGCCGACCTGGCCTGTGGGCGAGGGCCGGCGCTGGTCATAGTCGCCGACAACGTCACCGTCGACCTGGCCGGGCACACCATCTCCGGCGGCGCCGAGGCCGGGTTCAGTGGTGCGGGAGTCCTGTTCCGCGGCGTGACCGGAGCGACGGTTCGCAATGGCACCGTGGCCCGCTTCGACGCCGGGGTGGTCATCGAAGGTGGTTCGGCCAACGTGGTCGAGAACATGACCTTGGAGGACAACATCGGGTCGCCCGACGGCGAGTTCGGTGACGGCATCGTTATCAACGACTCCGGCGAGAACCGGGTGCTGGGAAACGTCGTAAGGCGCAACGGGCCGTTCAGCGGGATCTCCCTCGGGCCGTCGGCGGTAGGCAACGAGCTGCGCGACAACACCGTGGCCGACAACAACATGTCGCACCTGGGGCCATCGGAAATCGCCCGCCAGACCATGGGCATCCGCATCGAGGGCCCGGCGGCCAACCACAACCGGATCGTCGCCAACACCGTCACCGGCAGCGGCGCCGACGGGATTGTCGTGCTGGCCACCTGCGACAACCCGGCCGACGAGCCGCCTTGTGTGGGCACGCCGCCCAACGAACACAATCAGATCGTCGGCAACACCGCCAACGGCAACGGCCGCAGCGGCCGGGGCTGCGGCATCCGGGTGTTCAGCATGCCTCTCCCCATGCCGCCCCTCCACAACATCTTGCGCGACAACGTGGCCGACGACAACGCCAACTACGGCATCGCCATCGACGGCCTGCCAATCGGCTCGCCCGGGAACACTGCCATCGGCAACCGTGGCCATGGCAACGGTGAGTTCGACGGTTCCGACGGAACCCTGATGCCGCCCTGTGGCCGCAACGTGTGGGTGGACAACGACTTCGGCTCGGTGAACCAGCCCGGCGTGTCCAGACGCCGCGACGAGGCGCCGGAACGGCCCTGAGGGACCACCGGCGTCAGCACGTGCCGGCCTCGGTCCACAGGAGGGAGACGTCGTCGGCCGTGACCGCCCCGAGGTCGACGCCGCGTTGGGCGGCCAGGCGTTCCAGCACCTCGAAGCGACGTCGGAACGCGCTGCTGACGCCCCGCAGCGCGGCCTCGGGATCGACGCCCGCCCGGCGGGCCACATCGACCATGGCGAACAACGCCTCGCCGACCTCTTCGTGGCCGGGACCCGACCCGACGCTCACCGCGCCAACCAACGGGTCGGCGGCCATCCCGTCCGTCTCCAGGCCCACCGACGCGGCCTTGCGCTGCACCTTGTGGGCGTACAGAAGCGAGGGAAGGTCGCCGGCGATGCCGTCCATCATGCTGGTGCGGCCCTTCTCCGCCTTCTTGATCTGCTCCCAGTTGCGCATCACCGCCCCGGGCGTGTCAGCCACGACAGAGCCGAACACGTGGGGATGGCGACCGACGAGCTTGTCGTGCACGGTGCGGGCTACGTCGGCGAGGGTGAACGCTCCCTCTTCGGTAGCCAGGGTGGCGTGGAACACCACCTGGAACAGCAAGTCGCCGAGCTCCTCCTCCAGGTGGACCAAGCCGTCGGGGCCGGCCGTCTCCAGGTCCTGCACCGCCTCCAGCACCTCGTAGGTCTCCTCGAGCAGGTGGCGGGTGAGCGAGCGGTGGGTCTGTTCACGATCCCAGGGGCAGCGCTGCCGCAGGGTGCGGACCAACTCGGCGAACCGGACCAACTCGGCCGCCACCGGCGCGGCCAGCTCGGGCACCCACAGCGAGGTCAGGTGGTCAGGATCGACGACCCGGTCGAGGTCGTCCCACGCGACCGAGCGGATCTCCTCGTCGCCCAGGCCCAGGTGGTGCAGGACGACGACGTCGGCCTGATCGTCGGGGGCGTCGACCGACAGCTTGATGTCGGAGAGAACCAGCTGGGAGTCGCACTGGGCCACGAGGAGGGGGCCACGCTCACCGGCCGCTTCAACGCCGAAACGCTGGCCGTCGACCAGACGCACCCCAGCGGCGAGGGGATCGATTCCGAGGCGGTCCCAGGCCAGGTCGAGAAACGACAGGGAGGGCACCAGTTCGACCTCCACCCGGTCGTCGGCCACCAACAGGGCGACCGTCCGCTCGGCCACGAGGGGCGACCCCGGCACGAGGTAGAGGATCTCGCCGTGGACGTCGGCGTCGGCCACCAGGGCCTCGACGATTCCTGCGTAGACCTGGTCGAGCGACGAGCCGGCTTCGTAGAGGTCGTCGAAGCTGCCGGCACCGCCCACCGCCGACGCCGACGGGTGGCGACGGGTGCGCAACCATCGCCGGGACGAGGCCTCGATCGCCGCAGCCGTGGCGACGGTGAACAACTCGGGACCAGCGGGACCAAGGCCCGCCACGACGACCTTGGCCAAGTGGGAGGTGCCTACCCGGGCTTGACGGAGGTGGGAGCCTGGTCGCGGCCGCCGGGCCCGCCGCCCTTGGTGGTGGGAGCCTCGGGCGGAACCACGCGGGACTGGGCGCCCTTCTTCTCGAACCGCCCGTACTTCGGGTTGACCGTGACGTTGGCCTTGGTGATCGCCTCTTCGGCCCAGCTGGCGAGCTTGTCCTGGGCGGCGGTGGCCGCTTGGTCGCGCGCCTGGGTGGAAACCTTGTCGTAGGGCGGCACGTCACGGGACTTGACGAGGATGACGTGGTAGCCGAACTGCGTCTTCACCGGCGATCCCACGGCTCCGACGGGCTGGCTGAACATGGCCGCCGCGAACTCGGGCACGAGCTGGTTCTGCTTGTTGAAACAGCCGAGCTCGCCGCCCTTGGGCTTGCTAGTGGTGTCGGTGGAGGCTTCCCGGGCGACGGTGGCGAAGTCCTCCCCGCCGTCGAGCCGGGCCTTCACCTTGTTGGCGTCGTCCTCGGTGGCCAACAGGATGTGGCTCACGCAGACCTGGGCGAAGGCGTCCTGGTTGGCGTCGTAGAAGGCCTTGGCAGCCACGTCGGGAGCACCCTGGTTCATGAGGGCGAACGACAGCAGTGACACCTCGGCGGAGCGGCGAACGAGGGTGTCCTGGTAGGCCTTCGGGAAGGCGTTGAACACGTCGTCGCCCCCGATGCGGTCGCTGGCCGCCGTGCGCGCCTCAGCGAGGTCGGCCGGGCTCACTTTGATCTTGCGGCGCTCGAGGTCTTTGGCCACGAGGTCGTAGATGATCTCCCGGCTCAGCACCGTGGACGTGAAGGAGGCATCGAACACCCCGTTGGTGCGCACCGGCGCCTGGATCTGGGACTCGACGAGCTTCAGGTACTTGTCGTTGCTTCCGAGGTCTCGAAGCTCGCCTTCGAGGGTGCCGGTGCCGATGCGGGTGCCGTCGACGGTTGCCGCGTAGCTACTGACCGAGCTGCAGGCGGCGACGGCCAGGATGAGCCCGGCGGCGAAGGCGGCGAGGGCCGGCCGGCCCGGCCGGCGCCGGCGTCCATGAGGCAATGACAGGGCCAGGCGACGGGCGGAGCGAGGAGCCTGTACAGGCTGAAGGGATGTCATGGTGCCACCGATGGTACCGATGCCGACGCCTGGTCCGGGATCAGCTCACGTAGCAGGGTCATCACCGCCTCGAGCGGGTCGGCTCCCCGGCGCAACGGTACGACCAGCTGGGCCAGGTCCTCCTTCCACACCGCATCGCGGGAAATGCGCCGAAGACGGATCTGCTGGCTGGTCAGCAGGCGCACCGGCGCCAGGCGGGCCACGCTCTTGGCCACGGTGACCTCCCGCACACCGGTACGGGCACACTCGGCCCGCAGGCGGGCCACTCCCAGCAGCGCCTGCGCCACGTCGGGAGGGGGGCCGTAGCGGTCGGCCCACTCGGCGGCGACGTCGTCGACCTCGGCCTGCGTCGTGACCACGGCCAGGCGTCGGTAGGCCTCCAGGCGCTGCTCCCCCCGGGACACGTAGTCGGAGGGGATGTGGGCGTCGACGGGCAGGTCGAGCTTGATCTCGGCCGGCACCCGGACCTCCTCGCCCTTCACCTCGGCCACCGCCTCGCTCACCATCTGCACGTAGAGGTCGTAGCCCACCGCAGCGATGTGGCCCGACTGGGTGGCCCCGAGGAGGTTGCCGGCGCCGCGGATCTCCAGGTCGCGCATGGCGATCCTGAACCCCGACCCCCGCTCGGTGTGCTCGCCGATGGTCTTGAGGCGTTCGTAGGCCTCCTCGGTGAGCTTCCGGTCGGGTGGGAAGAACAGGTAGGCGTAGGCCCGTTGGCCGGCGCGGCCGACCCGTCCCCGAAGCTGGTGCAACTGGCCCAGGCCCATGGCATCGGCGCGGTCGACGACAAGGGTGTTCACGGTGGGCATGTCGATACCCGACTCGATGATCGTCGTGCACACGAGCACGTCGTAGGCGCCCTCCCAGAAGTCGAGCACGACCGTCTCGAGCTGACCCTCGTCCATCTGGCCGTGACCGACGGCGATGCGCGCCTCGGGCACCAGCTCCGAGAGCCGGGCCGCCACCCGGTCGATGTCGGCCACCCGGTTGTGCACGAAGAACACCTGGCCCTCGCGCAACAACTCACGGCGGAGGGCCTCGCCCACAGCCCGCTCGTCGTACTCACCGACGTAGGTGAGGATGGGTTGACGCTCGGCCGGGGCGGTGTTCAACATGGTCAGGTCGCGTATGCCGGTGAGGCTCATCTCCAACGTGCGGGGGATGGGCGTGGCCGTGAGGGTGAGGACGTCGACATCGGTGCGCAGTCGCTTGATGGCCTCCTTGTGGGACACACCGAAGCGTTGCTCCTCGTCGACCACCAGCAAGCCGAGGCGCTTGAAGGCGATGTCGGACGAAAGGAGCCGGTGGGTACCGATCACCACGTCGACGGAGCCGTCGGCCACACCCTCGACCACCCGCTTGGCCTGAAAGGGGGTGAGGAACCGGGACAAGGCTTCGACCCGCACGGGGTAGCCGGCAAAGCGCTCGGAGAAGGTCTGGAAATGCTGCTGGGCCAGCAGGGTGGTGGGCACCAGGACGGCGGTCTGGGTGCCATCCTGGGCGGCCTTGAACGCCGCCCTGATGGCGATCTCGGTCTTGCCGAAACCCACGTCGCCGCACACCAGGCGGTCCATCGGGGTGTCGCGTTCCATGTCGGCCTTCACGTCGGCGATGGCCCGGGCCTGGTCGGGCGTCTCGGTGTAGGGGAACGCCTCCTCCAGCTCGCGCTGCCAGGGGGTGTCGGGCGGAAAGGCGTAGCCCGGGCTCGAGACCCGGGCCCGATAGAGCGCCACCAGCTCCTCGGCGATCTCCCGCACAGCGGAGCGCACCTTCGCCTTGGTCCGCTGCCACTCGCCGCCACCGAGGCGCGAGAGGGAGGGGGTGTCGCCGCCGGTGTAGTGGCGGACGGCGTCAATCTGGTCGGAAGGGATGTACAGCCGGTCGCCACCCCGGTACTCGAGCAGGAGGTAGTCGCGCTGCACCGGACCGGTCAGGCCGCCCCCGATGTCACGGGTGACCATGCCGCCGTAGCGAGCCACGCCGTGCTGGTGGTGAACGACGAAATCGCCGGGCTGGAGGTCGTCGAAGAAGGCCTGGGCATCGGTGCGACGGGGCCGGGGGCGGCGGTGAGCTCGCCGGCGGCCGGTGAAGTCGCTCTCCGCCAACACGCCGAGCTTCAGCTCGGGCAACACGAATCCCCGTTCCAGAGGCTCCACGGTGATCCAACCCCTGGCGTTTGCGCTCCTGGAGGCGGGCGGGTCGGCACGGCCACCCCGCTCCGGGGGCCGCTCGGGCCCAGGCTCGAGGACGGGAAGGGAGACGCCGTTCTCGGTCAGGGCCGCGCCCAGGCGGGCCGCCGAGCCCTTGGTATCGGCGGCCACGACCACGGTGAATCCCCGGCCGAGAAGGTCGCCGACCTGGCTCACCAGGCGCTCGGGATCGCCGACCACGGGAGTCCAGCCGCGGGCCTCGACGGTTGCGACAGGCGGGCCGGTGCTCTCGTCGGTTGCCGCTTCGGTGGTGTCGGCCACGGGGCTGGCGGCGGTGGGCACCATCGTCCACATCGGCGCCCGGGTGTGAGCGAGCAGCCGGTCGAGGGGAACGTGCAGGCGGGGCCAGACCCGGTCGGCGGATGCCCCCCAGGTCTGGGCCAGCGATGCCGCCAGGGCCGCCTCGTCGTCGATGAGCTCGGTCGCCCGGTCGCGCATGCGCCGGGGCTCCACGACCAGGACCTGGGCCTCGGTTCCCACCAGGTCGAGCAGGGTGGTCTCGCCTTCGGTGAGCCAGGGGAGCCACGACTCCATACCGTCGAAGGTCATGCCCTCGGCCAACCGCTCCCACTGGTCGCGCCCCCAGGGCTCGGTCCCCACCAGGGCGGCGGCCCGGGCCCGGACCTCGGCGGTGGGCAGCACCTCGCGGCACGGGAAGATCTCCGTGCACTCGAGGGCCTCCGTCGACCGTTGGTCGGTCACCGAGAACTCGCTGAGCCGGTCGACCTCGTCACCCCACAGGTCGATGCGCACAGGGACGTTGGCGGTGGACGGGAACACGTCGACGATCGAGCCTCGCCGGGCCACCTCACCCCGATGCTCCACCACGTACTCCTTGCGGTAGCCGGCGCCCACGAGCTGCGCCACCAGGTCGAGTGGGTCCACCGTGGCTCCTACAGTGACCACCACCGGTTCCACCTCGGCCACGTGGGGCCCGAGGCGCTGGAGCAGGGCCCGAACGGGAGCGACGATCACCCGGGGTGCCCGCTCGGGGCTGCGCAAGCGCCAGAGAGCCCGTAGGCGGCGGCCCATCGTCTCCACGCCGGGGCTGACCCGCTCGAAGGGCAGGGTCTCCCACGCCGGGAAGACCTCGGCGGCGCCGGGCCCGAGGAAGGCGACGAGGTCCGACGCCAGGTGTTCGGCGTCGGGCGTGGTGGGAACAGCCACCACGATCGGGTGGCGACCGGAGAGATGGGCGAGGCCGGCCACCGTGAACGCCCGTGCCGCGTCCGACACCGCAACCACGGCCTGGTTGGTGCCCACCAGTCCCGGCAGGGTCGGGTGGTTGCGGAGAAGCGGCGGGAGGCTCCGGAGGGTCACCGTGCGAGGGTACCGGCACGATCGGGAATTCGGGACCTGCCCTCGGTTCGAGGGATATGCCGGGAAATGATGTCGGCGGGGGGCAACCTGGCGGGTGGTCGCCCAGCCCGCGACACTTTGGCGATCTGGGACTAGCGGTCCTGTTCGGACAACTGCCAGCCGACCGCCGCCCGATGTCGGCCTACTGGCCCGACCCCGGCATTCTCATGTCCCGTTCCGTTCATGAACCACATGGTACAACTCGGCCCCTAGGGCCAAGTCAAGACAATACCGAAAAGATTTCGAAAAGTCCATCCCTGGTCCGGCGGGCGGGAGGTCATGCGTTGAACTGGTTCATGGCCGCCGCCGGGCCCTCGGCCAGGATGAGCTCCACGGCGTCGGCGGCCTGTTCGATGGCGACGTCGAGCTCCACCTGCTCGGTCTTGGAGGGTTGGCGGAGGACGTAGTCGGCGGAGTCCATGCGGCCCGGGGGCCGGCCGATGCCGACCCGGACCCGGACGAAGCTCCCCGAATGCAGGTGGGCGCGGATCGACTCCAGCCCGTTGTGGCCCGCCGTGCCCCCACCCTCTTTGACCTTGACCCTGCCCACGGGCAGATCCATCTCGTCATGCACGACCACGAGGCGTTCGATGTCGGCGGCGATGCCGTAACGACGGGCCAGACGGGCCGCCGACTCGCCCGAGAGGTTGACGAAAGTCTGGGGGAAGGCGAGCACCAGGAGCTCACCGTCGACGCGCGCCTCGGCCACGAGGGCCCGCTCCTTGCTCGATCGCAGGGGAGCGTCCCAGCGGGCGGAGAGGAGGGACACCACGTCGGCGCCGAGGTTGTGTCGGGTGCCCTCGTAGCTCGGTCCCGGGTTGCCGAGCCCGACGACGACGAGGTCGGCGGTCTCGCCAGTCCGCTCTCGGGGCAGTTTCTAGCCCTCCCGGGCCCCGCCGGCCGCGCCTCCGGCACCCGCGGCGTCGGCCGGTGCAGGGGCCGCCTCGGCAGCCGCAGCCGTCTCCTCGGCCGCTTCCTCCTCGGCCTCGACCTCGGCGGACACCCGCGACGCCTGGCCGGCGACGACGGTCTCTTCGGGGTCGACGTCGGTGGTGACACCGTCGGCCAGCTTCAGGTCGCCCACCCGGATGGCGTCGCCGATGCCCAGCTCGGAGATGTCGACCTCGATGTGGGACGGGATGGCCGAGGGGGTGGCATGGACGGTGAGGGAGAACAGCTGCTGCTCCACGAGACCGTCCTCGCGGTGGACCAGGGTGGCCTCACCCTCGAGACGCACGGGCACTTCCACGGTGACCACCTCGTCGCGGCGGACGATCACGAAGTCGACGTGGGCCACCGTTCCCCGGACCGGGTCGCGCTGGAGTTGGCGGGCCATGGCCAGGTGGCGGTTGCCGTCGACGTCGAGGGAGATCAGGGCGTTGAGCCCGGCTTCGTGGTTGAGGGCGAGGCGCAGTTCCCTGCCCTCGACAGCCAATGGCTGAGGATCGACACCGTGGCCGTAGAGCACGGCCGGAATCTTGCCCGCGCCGCGCAGGCGCCTGGCGGTGGAACTGCCGGTGACACGGCCCGCCTCAGCGGTGAGGACTACCTCTTCCATGGGCGCGATTCTCCTAGCCGGTGCAACGTCGGAACGCCGTCGAGTCTAGGCGAGGCTCCATGACCCCCCCGACAGAGTTACGACTGGTTCTCGCCGCCGAAGATGTCGGACACCGACGAGTCCTCGAAGACGGCGTCGACGGCGTCGGCGATGATCGACGCGACCGACAGCACCTCGATCTTGTCGATGTGGCGGTCCGGGGGCAGCGGCAGGGTGTCGGTGATGACCACCTTGGAGATCACCGAGTTCTTCAGCCGGTCGATGGCGGGGTCGGAGAGCACGCCGTGGGTGGCCATGGCGTACACGTCGGTGGCGCCGTAGTCCTTCAGGAGGGTGGCCGCCGCGCAGATGGTGCCGGCGGTGTCGATCATGTCGTCGACCAGGACGCAGACCCGTCCGTCGACCTCGCCCATGACCCGCAGGGCCTCGACCTCGTTGACCCGGTCGGGGCGGCGACGCTTCCAGATTGATGCGGCGTCGGCGTCGACGTACTGGGCGAAACGCTCGGCCACCTTGGTGCGGCCGGCGTCGGGGGACACGATCACCACGTCGCTGCCGATGTTGTCGAGCACGTACTGGGTGAGCACGGGCATGGCCGTGAGGTGGTCGACGGGCACGTCGAAGAAGCCCTGGATCTGTCCCGAGTGCAGGTCGAGGCTCACGACCCGGTCGACCCCGGCCGTCATCAGCATGTCGGCGAGGAGCTTGGCCGTGATCGGCTCGCGTCCCGACGCCTTGCGGTCCTGGCGGGAGTAGCCGTAGTAGGGGCACACCGCAGTGATCCGCTTGGCCGAGGCCCGCTTGGCGGCGTCGATCATGATGAGCATCTCCATGATCGCCTCGTTCACCGGCCGAGAATGGGTCTGGATGATGAACACGTCGGCGCCGCGGATGGACTCGCCGAAGCGACAGTGGACCTCGCCGCTGGCGAACTCGGAGAGGTTGTCCTCACCCAACTCGACGTTCAGGTGGGCGGCGATGGCTTCGGCGAGAGGACGGTGGGAGCGACCGGCGAACAGCTGCAACCGTCTCTTGGGTATCAGCTCCACGCGACCCTCACACGCTCTCGTCGTCGCCCGCTCCGGCAGTGTAGAACGGACCGGTGGTGGCTCCGCCGGCGACGTGGCTGCCCGGCCGGAGAAAGGCGAAGGGGCCCACCACCGCGCCGGGGCCCACTTCGGCGTCGTAGCCCACGGTGTGCTCGAGGCGGGCACCGTCGCCCACCGCACAATCGACGAGGCGGACATCGGGGCCGAGGACGGCTCCCGGGCCGACGACCGTACGCCCCTGGAGCATGGTTCCCGGGTGCAGGGTGACGTCGGGAGCCAGGCGGGCGGCGGCATCGACCACGGTGCGATCGGGATCGACCATCGTGACCCCGGCCTTCATCCAACCCCGGTTGATGCGCCGGCGCAACTCGGTCTCGGCTACCGCCAGCTGGAAGCGGTCGTTCACGCCCACCGTCTCCATGGGGTCGTCGGCGACCACCGCCACCACCCGGTGCCCGGCCATTGAGAGCACGGAGATCACGTCGGTGAGGTAGTACTCGCCGAGTGCGTTCTCGGGGCTGAGCCGGCGCAGCGCAGGGGCGAGGAGGCTGCGCCGGAAGCAGTACATCGACACCGCGACCTCGTCGATCTCGCGCTCGACCTCGGTGGCGTCGCCCTCCTCCACCAGGCGCTGCACCCGGCCGTCCTTGGCCCGGACGACCCTTCCGTACCCGGTGGGGTCGGCCAGGCGGGCGGTGAGCAGGGTGGCGGCGGCGTCGCTGCGGCGGTGCTCGTCGACGAGGTGCTGGAGGGTCTCCGGACGCACCAGGGGGGCATCGCCGGGCAGCACGATGATGTCACCGTCGCCATCGTCGACGTCGTCGTCGGGAAAGGCGGTCAGGGCCACCGAGACGGCGTCACCGGTGCCCCGGGCCACGTGTTGTTCGACGAAGTCGATGGCCAGGTCGGGCGGGGCGTCTTCCTGCAGGGTCTTGGTGACCCGCTCGGCGCCGTGGCCCACGACCACGACCACCCGGTCGACGAACATCAACGACAGGGCATCGACCACGTGCAACAGCATGGGACGGCCGCACAGGGGATGGAGTGGCTTGGGCAACTCCGACTTCATGCGCGATCCGGCGCCGGCCGCCATGACCACCGCGGAGGTGGGACGAAGCCTCATCGGTCCTTTCTACCCTGTCGGAGGTGTCGGTCGAGCGGACCTCGGCCCGGCGGGCCCCATGAGCAGGGTGACTGGCTCGGGGGTCAGGACTCGAACCTGAACCGGACAGCTCCAAAGGCTGCCGTGCTACCGATTACACCACCCCCGAAGGTCTTTCGACCTTAGGTCTGGAAAGACCCTCCGTGGCGACCGGCTAGCCTGCCTTTCACTCATGGGCTCACTGATCAAGAAGCGCCGCAAGCGGATGCGCAAGAAGAAGCACAAGAAGATGCTGAAGGCCACCCGCTGGCAGCGGCGCGCCGGCAAGTAGCACCCGCCCGGCGGTCATCGCCCTGGAGGCGGACATCGGGCCAGGCGGGCCCAGGAATCCAGGTCGAGCTCCTCGGCGCGGGCCTCGGGCCGCACCTCGGCCGCGGCGAACGCATCGGCATCGACCAGCCCGGACAGAGACCGCCGCAGCATCTTGCGCCGTTGGCCGAACCCGGCGGCGATGAGGGCGAACAGGCGCACCCGATCGACCTCGGGACCCACCGCCGGCTCGCCTCGGCGCCGTAGCTCGACCAGCACCGATTCAACATCGGGACGGGGCAGGAAGACACTCGCCGGCACGCGACCCACCACCGCCGCCTCCGCCCAGTAGGCCACCCTCACCGACACCCCTCCGTAGCCCACGTCGCCCGGTCCGGCGACAAGGCGCTCACCCGCCTCCCGCTGCACCATCACCAGCATGCGGGTGATGGACGACACGTCGCGAAGCAGGTCGGCGATGAGGGGTGTGGCCACGTTGTAGGGCAGGTTGGCCACCAATACCCAAGGGCCGTCCCCCAGCAGGGCGTTCCAGTCGAGGGACATGGCGTCGCCTTCCACCACCGTCACCCCGGCGGGCTCGACGATCCGACGCAGCAGGGGTACCAGCCCCCGGTCGATCTCCACGGCGGTGACCTCGGCGCCGGTCTCGGCCAGGGCCAGGGTGAGGGCACCCAGTCCCGCCCCCACCTCGATCACGCGATCGCCCGGGCCTACGGCTGCCAGCCGGGCGATGCGGCGCACGGTGTTGGGGTCGACGACGAAATGTTGGCCGAGGGCCCGGTTCGGGCTCAGGCCGTTGGAGTCGAGAAGTTCCCTCGCTTCCCGGCGGCCGGGAATCGCCCCCGTCACGCCAGGCCGAAAACAGCTTCGGCGTTGACCCACGTGGCCGCCTCCACCGCGGCGAGGTCGCATCCCCGGGCCTCGGCCAGCGCCGCCCCCACCAGGGCCACCATGGCCGGGTGGTTGGGGGAACCCCGGTGGGGGACGGGCGTGAGGTAGGGCGCGTCGGTCTCCACCAGGACCCGGTCGAGGGGGACGAGAGCCGCAGCCTCGCGTACGTCGCCGGCACTTTTGAACGTGAGGATCCCGCTGAACGACACGTGGGCGCCGATGTCGAGGCACAGGCGGGCCTCGGCGGGACCGCCGCTGAAGCAATGGAACACGGTGCGCTCGGGCACACCCTCGGCGGCCAGGACGGCGAACGTGTCGTCCCACGCCTCCCGGGTGTGGATCACCAGGGCCAGATCGCGTTCGATGGCCATGGCCACCTGGGCGGCGAACACCCGGCGCTGGGTGTCCCGGGGGGAATGGTCGTAGTGGTAATCGAGCCCGCACTCGCCGATCCCCACCACCTCGGGGGCGTCGAGCGAGCCGACGATGGTCTCGACCCCGTTGACGGCGTCGTGGGGATGCAGGCCCACGGTGGCCCACACCATGCCGCGATGGGCCCGGGCCACCTCGACCGCCGCCGCCGACTGGGGCCCGTCGGTGCCGATGCACACCATGCGGGTGACGCCGGCCGACTCGGCCAGGGCCAGGGTGTCGGCGGGAAGGCCGTCGTACTGGAGATGGCAGTGGCTGTCGGTCCAGGCCATGGCGGGTACTACTTGCGCCTCGGGAAGAGCGGGGCGCCCTTCTCCACGGCCAGGCCACCGGGGTAGCCGCCCCAGGCCGCGGCATCCGGCAGGCGCTGGTCAGCGGGCACCCCGGGCAGGCCCAGGCGCCGCCAGATCTCGGCCGCCGACCGTGGGACCGCCGGCGAGGCCAGCACGGTCACGATGCGCAGGGCCTCGAGGGCGTCGCCCATGACCGCGTCGACCGCGGGACCGGGGTCGGCCTTCCACGGTTCGTTGGTCTCGAGGTGGGCATTGGTCTCGCGGATCAACCGCCACGTTGCTTCGAGGGCCTCACCGGGCGCCAGCCGGTCCCAGGCGTCGGCCGTGGCCTTGTAGACCTCCTCGGCCACCGCGGCGAGGGGGCTGTCGGACCGGGGGGCGGGCCCCATGCCGCCGCACTTGGAGCCCACTACGGCGGTGACCCGGGAGAGCAGGTTCCCGAGGTTGTTGGCCAGATCGGCGTTGTAGCGGGCCACCATTCCCTCGTAGGAGAAGTCGCCGTCGGCCCCGAAGGTGGTGTCGCGCAGCAGGTGGTAGCGGGTGGCGTCGGTGCCCAGGTCGTCGACCAGTTGACCGGGTGAGATCTGGTTCAGCCGGGTCTTGGACATCTTCTCCCCGCTCACCAGTAGCCAGCCGTGACAGCCGATGCGCGTGGGCGGCTCCAGGCCGGCGGCCATGAGCATGGCCGGCCAGTAGACGGCGTGGAACCGGATGATGTCCTTGCCCACCAGGTGCCAGTCGGCCGGCCACCAGTGGGCGAAGCGCTCATAGTCGACCGCGTAACCGGGCGCGGTGAGGTAGTTGGGCAGGGCGTCGAACCAGACCCAGGTGACGTGGGTGGGGTCCCAGGGGAGGGGGACGCCCCAGTCGAACGAGCTGCGGCTGATGGAGATGTCCTGCAGGCCCTGGCGGATGAAGCCCAGCACCTCGTTGCGCCGGGTGGCGGGGATCACGGCATCGGGGTGGGCCTCGTAGTGGTCGAGGAGGCGCTGCTCGTAGCGAGACAGGCGGAAGAACCAGTTCTCCTCCTGCATGCGCTGCACCGGCCGCCCGTGGATGGGGCAGTTGCCGTCGACCAGCTCGTCCTCGGTGTAATAGGCCTCGCAGGCCACGCAGTAGAGGCCTTCGTAGGTTCCCCGCTCGATGTCGCCGTTGTCGTAGATGGCGCGCAGGAAGGCCTGCACCGACGTGGTGTGGCGAGGTTCGGTGGTGCGGATGAAGTCGTCGTAGGCGATGTCGAGGCTGTCCCACGCCTGACGGAAGCGCTGGCTGTTGCGATCCGCCAGCACCTGGGGCGCCACGTCGAGGGCCGCAGCGGCCTGGCTGTTCTTGAGGCCGTACTCGTCGGTGCCGGTGAGGTAGAGCACGTCGTCGCCGAGGAGACGGTGCCAGCGACACACGGCATCGCCGATCACCGTGGTGTAGGCGTGGCCTATGTGGGGCGCGTCGTTGACGTAGTAGATCGGAGTCGTCAGGTAGAACTTGGCCACGTTCGTACCCTACCGAGGAGCCCCGATGTCCTCCGCCGGAATCACCCGGACGATCGACGGCCTGGGCCGCATCGTCGTTCCCATCGAATTCCGCCGCGCCCTCGGCATCGGCAACCACGACCTGGTCGAGATCTCCCTCGACGCCAACCGCATCGTGGTCACCAAGGTGGAGCGGACCTGCGTGTTCTGCGGATCGACGGCCGAGCTGCGCCAACACCGCGAACGCCTCGTGTGCGCCCCGTGCGTCGCCGCCCTCAAAGGTTCTGGTCGGGTTTAGGGTCCAGAAGATAACTACCGTAGTTATCTTTCTGACCCTTAGAGGCGGGTAGCGGCGTCGTAGACCTGGCGTTTGGGCACGCCGAGCTCGGCGGCCACCTCGGCGATGGCCGCCTTCTTGTCGATCCCGGCGTCGAGGCGAACCCGCAGGGCGTCGTCGACGTCGCCGGCTGTGGCCGGGGGAGCCTCGCCCGCCCCGTCCAGCACCACCACGTACTCCCCCCGGGGCTCAGTGGCGGCCAGATGGACGCCGGCATCGGCGAGGGTTCCTCGCCAGACCTCCTCGAAGGCCTTGGTCAACTCACGGGCGATCACCACCCGGCGTAGGGGATCGACGGCCTCGCCAAGGTCGGCAATGGTCTGGCGCACCCGGTGGGGCGCCTCGAACAGAACCGTCGTGCGACGCTCGGTTTCCAGCTCGGCCAACCGCTCGGACCGGCCTCGTCCCTTGCGGGGCAGAAAGCCCTCGAAACAGAATCGCCCGGTGGGAAGTCCGCTCACCACCAGGGCGGCGAGAGCGGCCGAGGGGCCGGGCACGACTTCCACCCGGTGGCCGGCGGCCGCGGCCGCCGCCACCAGCCGCTCGCCGGGATCGGAGACGGCCGGCATCCCCGCATCGGTGACCAGGGCCACGCGCTCCCCGGCGTCGAGGCGGGCCAACAGGGCGTGTACCTGAGCCGCTTCGGTGTGGTCGTTCACCGTGACGAGCCGGCCTCCGGCCGCGATGCCCTCGTGGCTGAGCAACTGGCGGGTCCGTCGGGTGTCCTCACACGCGATGACGTCGGCGTCGGCCAGGGCCCGCGAAGACCGGGGCGAGAGGTCGCCCAGGTTGCCGATCGGCGTGGCCACGAGTACGAGCGTCCCGGCGGGAGGCGATTGCGGGGTCATGGCCTCACCTCGAGACGGTCACCGGTCTTCAACCCCCACCGCCCGAAGGCGCCTGCCTCCGCCTCGATCACGCAGCGACACCGGATCGAGGGCCGGGTGATGCGTCCCGGCGGCAGCGACACCAGGCGGCCCACGACCAGGTCGCCGGAGCAGAACGCCACGTCGAGGGGGAACCGCATTCCGAACGAGTGCACCTGACGGGCCGGGCGCAGGAGTATCGCCCCCTCGACGCCGTCGCGCCCCAACAGCCCGCGGGAACGGTCTCGGAACGACTCGGCCACCTCAAGTGCCGCCAGCACGGTCTCGTCTCGTACGAGCCAGGGCACGGCTAGACGTTGAAGCGGATCTCGAGCACGTCTCCGTCTTGAACCTCGTACTCCTTGCCCTCCACGCGCAGCTTTCCGGCATCGCGCGCCGCGGCCCACGAGCCGAGCTCCAACAGGGCGTCCCAGTGGATGACCTCGGCCCGGATGAACCCCCGTTGCAGGTCGGAGTGGATCACACCGGCACACTCGGGCGCCTTGGCACCGGCCCGGAAGGTCCACGCCCGCGACTCCTTGTCGCCGGTGGTGAGGAAGGTGCGCCGGCCCAGCAGGTGATAGGCGGCGCCGACCACCCGGGGCAGGGCTCCCTCGCCCAGGCCGAGACCGTCGAGCAACTCGGCGCGGGACTCGGCGTCGAGCTGGGCGGCCTCGGCCTCGAGCTGCACGCTCACGCCCAGCACCTCGGCGGAGTCACCCAGCTCCGCGGCCACCGGCTTGACCACCTCGTCGGCACTGCCGACCTGGTCCTCGCCGAGGTTGACCACCACGAGGAGGGGCTTGTTGGTGAGCAGGAACATGGGGCGCAGGGCGTCGCGCTGATCGGTGCGCAGCGTCGACCGCCACAGGGGGGTCCCGTCATTGAGGGCCGCCACCGCCGCCTCCAGGGCGTCGACCTCCTCGGCACCGGACCGGTCGAAGCGCAGCAGCTTCTTGCGCTTGACCAGCTGAACCTCGGCCGACTCGACGTCGGCCAGCACCAGCTCGAGCTCGAGGGTGTGGAGGTCGTCGAGCGGGTCGGTGGCGCCCATCACGTTGTCGTCCTCGAACGCCCGCAGGACGAGGAGCACTGCGTCGACCTCGCGGATACCGCCGAGGAAGCGGTTGCCGAGGCCCTCGCCTCCGGCCGCACCGGCCACCAGGCCGGCGATGTCGACCAGCTCGGCGGTGGCCGAGACGACCTTCTGGGAGTGGCTCATCGCCGCAAGGGCGGTAAGGCGGGCGTCGCTCACCTGGGCGATGCCTACCTGGGTCTCGGTGGTGGAGAAGGGATGGGCGGCCACCGTGGCCGAGCCACCGGTGAGGGCGTTGAACAGGGCCGACTTTCCCGAGTTGGGTAGCCCCACGAGGCCCAGACGTTCCACGGCGGTCAGGCTACAGGTGGCTGTCATTGCGTTCGGGCACGCAGCCGGGCACTAGCGGGAGTTTCCGGGCTGCTACGCGGTGGCTTGGTGTTTCCGCAGGTGGGCGGGGGTTTTCGGGCGCTCGCCGCGTATTACCTAGGTGATGGCGATGCTGAGTTCATCGATGGAGTTGAACGGGTGGGAGGCGTT
>JBBSHU010000061.1:0-18196 GCA_038232455.1 Acidimicrobiales bacterium | reverse complement strand
GGCGCAGGGCGATACGGTCGGCCACGGGTCTGGGCTCCCTTCTTCAGCTCTTCGACAAGCCGAAGCATGGGAGCCGGGGCCCACCCACGTGGTGGACCCTCAGGCCGTCAGGGCCCTACTGGTTCAACCCTCGTTCGCGAGGACCCTGAAGATGTCATCGGTTCGGGCGTCCTGCGCATCAGGCCCCGGTCGTTCGCCCGCCAGCTCACCACCTTCCGGGCTACGGGGCCGACCAGGCTGGCCCGAGCCGGAGGACTAATCCGTTTCTCGCGCCTTTTCGTCGGAAGCCTGTGGGACGTCTACGCCCGCGACGTCCTGTCCTCGTCGCCCTTCTGACCGAACCTCCGAAACGATGTCGTCCGGCGCTCAGGTGCCGCCCGACGACCGGTAGACGTTCGTCTCCCGTTCCTCGAAGCCGAGGCGGCGGTACATGCGGTTGGCCGCCTCACGCGACGGCCGCGAGGTGAGATCGACGGTGCGGGCCCCCGCGGCCGCGGCCAGGCGCAGGGCGTCGCGACCGAGAGCTTCGCCGATCCCTCGCCCCCGTACCGACTGGTCGACCACCACGTCTTCGATCCAGGCCCGTACACCGGTGGGGATGCGGAACATGACCAGGGTGAGGGAGCCGACGACGGCGCCCTCAGGCGTGCGGGCGAGGAGCAGGGTGGTGGCGGGCGACGCCACGATCTCGGCGACCTCGGCGCGGCTGGGGACCGGGCTGGTGCGGGAGAGTTGAGGCACCAGACACCCCAGCGCGGCCATGAGCTCGTCGGTGACCGAGGTGGCCTCCTCGACCACCACTGGGCGGTCCTCGCTCAATCGGGGTCGGGGTCGGGGACGGGCTCGGGCGGCGGCGGCCCGTGGTAGTGCGCACTGGGCCGGATGAGGCGGTTGTCGGCCGCCTGCTCCAGGACGTGCGATGTCCAACCGATGACCCGGCTCGATGTGAACGTGGGCGTGAACAGGGTGCGGGGAAGGCCGACGTTGCTCATGACCACGCCGGCATAGAACTCCACGTTGGCGTACAGCTGGCGGCCGGGCTTCAGCTCGGCCAGCACTGACACCACCGTCTTCTCCACCTGCTTGGCGAAGTCGACCATGGGGCCACCGAGGCGCTCGGCTACGCCCCGGAGCATCACCGAGCGGGGATCGTCGGTCTTGTAGATGCGATGGCCGAAGCCCATGATCTTCTCGCCGGCCATCACGTGCTTGCGGATCCATGCCTCGGCCTGATCGGGCGTGCCAATGGCGTCGAGCATGTCGAGGGCCCGGCTGGGGGCGCC
Organism: Acidimicrobiales bacterium; assembly: GCA_038232455.1. Lineage (GTDB taxonomy): Bacteria > Actinomycetota > Acidimicrobiia > Acidimicrobiales > AC-14 > DATAQC01. Next base: position 16,913 of record JBBSHU010000061.1, on the reverse strand, counting down.
GCCGTGGAGCGGTCCGGACAGGGCGCCGATGGCCCCCACCACAGCCGACCCGAGGTCGGCCCCTGTCGAGGTGATGACCCGGGCGGTGAAGGTGGAGGAGTTGAACCCGTGGTCGGTGGTGGAGATCAGGTACTGCTCGATGGCGCGGGCGTGGCCGGCTTCGGGCACCTCGCCGGTGAGCATGTAAAGGTAGTTGGCTGCGTAGGGCAGGTCGGGGTGGGGATCGATCGGCTGCTGGCCCTGGCTCAGCCGATAGAGGGCCATGATCAGCGTCGGCATCACCGCGCTGGTGCGCATGGCGTCGGCGCGCAGGGCCGCCATGTCAATGTCCATCCACGACCGGAACCCGAGGCTGGTGGCCAGCATCGAGTAGGCGCTGCGCAGGGCGTCGAGGGGGACGAAGTTTTCACCGGCGTTGGCGATGGCCGGCAACAGCTCCTTGACCGCTGGGGGAATCTCCCGAAGAGGCCGGATCTCGTCGATGAAGCGTTCCCGCTCGGCCCCGTCGGGGAGGTGGCCCTCGTAGAGGAGGTGCCAGACGTCTTCCATGGACCGCTTCTCGGCCAGCTCGACGGCGTTGTACTGGCGGTAGTGGTAGAAGCCCTCCTGGCCGCGCACGTCGCCCACCGCTGTCTCGGCCACGACCACACCCTCGAGGCCTCGGCGCGATTCAGGGATGCCCGGGTCCTCGATCTGCAGGATGGGGGCCAGCTTGAGCAGATCGCGCATCGAGACGATGCCGACCAGGCGCCCGTCGTCGATGACCGGGAAGTGGCGGTAGCCGTGCTTCTGGAGGCTGAGGAAGGCGTCGTTGACCCCGGTCGCCGACGAGACCGAATCGGGGTCGCGGGTCATCCAGTCGGAGACAAGGGCGGTGGCCAGATCGGTGCCCTGGGCCGAGATCCTCACCAGGTCGCGCTCGGTGAGGATCCCGACGGGCCGCTCGCCCTCGATCACCACCGCCGATCCGACACCCTTGTCGAGCATGCGCGCGCACACGGCGGCCACCGTGTCGGGGGGAGCGGCCATGAGGACCTCGGTGCTCATCAGATCGGCAACCGTGCGAACCTTCGCTGCTTCAGCCACGCGTCACAACCTTCCCGTGTACCGGGTCACAGCCACGAGCCACCCGGGCCTGGCCGGGGCCCTTCCAGACCCGGTGGCGAGTATACGAGCCGCTGAACGCGTGTCGCCGGGGCCGGCCCGCGTCCCTCAGCCGAGACGCCCGGTCACGTGGATCACGACATTGTTGCGGAGGGCGTTGGACACCGGACAGGACTGCTCGGCGGCGGCAAGTGCCTCGTCGAACGCCGCCTCGTCGGCATCGGGCACCTCGGCGTCGACGACGAGGTGCATCGTCGTGATGACTCCGCTGTCGAACGTGGCGGTGGCAGCCACGGCCACGCGGCTCGGGACATGGCCGCGAGAGCTCAGCTCATTGGAGAACGCCATGGAAAAACATGCCGCGTGGGCGGCGGCGATCAGCTCTTCGGGACTGGTCTTGCCCCCAGGCGCCTCTGTTCTCGAGACCCAGGTGACCGCGGCGCCCGAGAAGAGACCGCTGCTCTCCGCCGTGACCGTGCCGCCCCCCTTGAACAGGTCGCCTTCCCACGTTGCGCTCGCCTTGCGATCGGCCATGTCTCGTCTCCTGCCCTCGTCGGGAATTCGACCGTAGTCGTCTGTTCGTCCGGTGCGCAGCCGAATAGCCCCCGGTCAGGATCGCGCTGTCTCCAGCATGGCGATGAGCTCGGCCCGCACCCCGTCCGCACTCGTCTGCTCGCTGGGAAAGCCGATGCGCAGGGCCTCCCGTCGATCGCCATCCAGCTCGCCGATCACCTCGAAACCGTAACGGTCGACCGCCGTCATCGACGCCTTGACTACGTCGGGTCGGACGGCGAAATGGTGGCACAGGGTGACCAGGGCGTCGGAGTGGTCGGCGTTCATGTGGCCGATGATCGCCGACGCCCCCGCGGCCAGCGGATCGGGTTGGGCGGCAGCGAAGGCCTGGCCGTCGACCCAACTCATGCGGCCGAATCCACCCACGTAGCGGATATCGGTGACCGTCAGCCGCATGCACCGGAAGTCGCCGTAGTCCACGTAGAACGCTGCCGGATTGGCTGCCAGGTAGGCCTGGCGGGCGGCGGCCCGGTCGCCGGGATCAACTACCTCGGCCACCGTTCCCAAGCGTCACCCGCCCCGACGCCAGTGGATCGGCACCTCCCGGCGTGTCCTCCACAACCAGCAGGCTGGCCCGGGGGTCAACCTCGAGGTTCCGGGTGTGCTCGGCCAGGGTGCTCACGAAGAACACCGGAGCACCGACGGGGTCGAGACCGTAGGTGACGACCGAGCCGAATGGTGTCCCCGCCGGCTCGATGGCGATCGTCGACAGCGCGCCCCGAAATTGGGAAGCGACCAACGTACGGGCCCGTTCGGCGTGGCTGGGCTCAGGAGCCGGCGGCGTGGCCGCGTCATTGACGTCTGTCGAGATGTCGTCGCCCGGGTCCGCCCCGGGAATGATGTGACCGGCGCTCATTCCCCCGTGCTAGCAGAACCCGGGTGCATTGGGTCACCGGGGCGGCGGCACCACCGCGACGTCGGTGGCGTCGTAGGCCCACAGCTGGGGGGCCCACCGGTGGAGCAGGCCGACGCCCAGCATGCACGCCACCCCGCCCGTCACCACCGAGATGGGCGCCGAGGTGAGCGCCGCCATCGCGCCCGCCTCGGCGTCGCCCAGCGACGGCCCGCCGGTGACCACGGCGATGTGCACGGCCGAGAGCCGTCCCCGCAGGGCGTCGGGCACGTTGACCTGGAGGATGGTGTTGCGGAACACTGCCGAGATCACGTCGGCCGCTCCGGCCGCGGCCAGCAGGGCCAGGCCGAGCGGCAGCCAGTGGACGAGCCCGAAGGCGGCGATGGTTGCGCCCCAACCCAGCACCGACACGACCACCGCCCGACCCTGGCGACGGACCCGCGTGACCCAACCGGTGAGGAGGGCGCCAATGAGCGCCCCCAGGCCGGGCGCGGCGTAGAGCAGGCCGACGGTGGCCGCCCCACCGCCGTAGAGGACGGTACCGAGGGCGGGGAACAGGGCCCGGGGCATCCCGAAGACCATGGCGTCGATGTCGATGACGAAGGTGCTCACGAGCAGCCGACGACCCCGCAGGTAGTGGAGGCCCTCGCGGACCGACGCAAAGCCGGCGCGGGTCCCGCCCCCCTCCGGCGGCTGCGGACGCAGGGCCGAGACGGCGGCGATGGACACGATGAAGGTGGCCACGTCGAGCCAGTAGGTCGACGCCAGGCTGACCCGGGCGATGACCAATCCGGCGAGGGCCGGACCAACCACGAAGCCGACCTGCATCAGGATCTGGCCGAGCGCCGACGCCGCCGGTATGGCATCGCGGCCCACCATTCTCGGGATCATGGCGTTGCGGGTCGGGAGGTCGATCCCCGAGAGGCCGGCGGCGAGGGCGCTCAGCACGTAGATGGGCCACACCATGGGCGAAGCCGACGAGGCATTGAGGGCCAGGCCCACGCTGGTGAGGCAGAGCAGTACCTGGGTGACCAGTAACAGCTTGCGCCGGTCGACGGCATCGGCGATGGCTCCGCCGGCCAGGGACATCGCGCCGAGGGGACCGAGGTTGGCCAGGCCCAGGAGGCCGACGGCCAGCGACGACCCGGTGAGCACGTACACCTGGTAGGAGATGGCCACGACGGCGGCCTGGCGGCCGAGCCAGGACACTGCCTCGCCGCCGAAGAGGAGCCGGTAGTCGCGGGATTCACGCAAGGGAGAGAGGTCGACGAAGAGTCGACGCCGCCCGGGGGTCACCGGCGCGGGGGGGCCGGCATCGTCCGGGGGGCCGGACGGGCCGGCGCTCATGGGTCAGGCGGGGGGATGGAACCGGCGACCGCGGGTTGGCACGTCGGGCACCAGTAGGCGGTGCGGGCCTGTTCGCCCTGGCGACGAGCGACCACGACGGTGCCGCAGCGCCGGCAGGGCTGCCCCTGGCGCTTGTAGACCCACCGGCTGAAGGGTCGGCCCGACGGGATGGCATCGCCGGACCCGGGCCGCGGTTCGGGGATGATCCCGGCGCTGGCCCGCATGAGCCGGCTGGCCCTCGCCACCAGCGCGTCGAGCTCGTCGTCGTCGAGCTGGCCCTGCGGCTTCCAGGGGTTGTGGCCCTCGGCGAACAAGGCTTCGCACCGCCAGATGTTGCCGATCCCGGCCACGAGGGTCTGGTCGAGAAGCACCTCGCCGAGCGCCAACTCGGGCGGGCGGGCCCGGATGCGGCGACGGATGGCGTCGACGTCCACATCGTCGGCCAGGACGTCGGGGCCGAGCCGGGCGAGGGCGGGATGGACCAGCTCGGCCCTGGCCGCCAGCAACTCGACGACCGGAGCGTTGAAGCACACCGCCGTGCGGTCACCGCAGGTCAGCACCAGGCGGGCCTGACGATGCGGACGACGCCAGGAGTCGCCGACGGGGTACACGTGCCACGACCCGCTCATGCGCAGGTGGGAGTGCAGCGTCTGACCCGAGGCGAAACGTACGAGCAGGTGCTTGCCCCAGGCCGCCACTCGCTCCACCCGCTGGCCTACCAGGCGTTCGGTGGGCAGGCCCGGGACCGTCGTGGTCGCAGACGTCACTTCGCGACCGGCCAGCCATCGGTGCAGGGTGGCCGCGGTCCGGTAGAGAGTGTCGCCCTCAGGCACGGCCGACCCGGTACATACCCGCGAGGGTACTGAGACTCTCGACAGAGGCGCCGTTCATATCGGGTGCGCCACTCACCCAGGCGCGCGGTTACCGTGTCCGATGGCGCCGCCGTCCCCCGTGGAGCGTTCTGGTCATGCTTCGCCGCGCCAGGGCCCCCGGACACGTGACCGGAACGGATGGGTCGGCGCCTTGGTCGCCGTTGGCGCGGTACTCGCCGCATTCGCCTGCAGCTCCTCGCCGTCCCGGACGATCGCCCGGCCGGCCCCGACGGCTCGACCAGCGGTTCCCACAACCACTTCCTGTCGGCCCGCCCCGCTCGCCGAACGGGCGGCCCAGGTGCTGATCGCCGGCCTCTCGGGGATCACGACCTCGGCCGATCCCCTGGTCGACGAGCTGGCCGACCTCGGCGTGGGCGGCATCTTCGTCGCACGGGGCGACGTGGAGTCCAGCACCCAGGTGACCCGCCTCATCGGCGACATCCGAGCCCGGTCGCCCCACTCTCTGGTCGTGGCCACCGACGAGGAGTCGGGACGGGTCTCGTCGTTTGCCACCCTGTTCGGGCCCAGCCCCTCAGCCCGGCGCCAGGCCGCCGAGCACTCCAGCGACGAGGTTCGCCAGCTCGCCCACGAGGTGGGATCGAAACTGTCGGCCGTGGGCGTCGACCTCGACCTGGCGCCGGTCGCCGACCTGGATTCCGGGCCGTATAACGGGACCATCGGCGACCGGTCCTTCTCGGCCGATCCGGCAATCGCCTCGCGGTATGCCTTGGCCGGGGCGGTGGGGCTGGCCGACGCCGGCGTGCGTTCCGCGGTGAAGCACTTCCCCGGCCACGGGCGTTCCGTCGGCGACCCCGAAGTGGCCCGGTCTGAGGTCGACGCGCCGCTCGCCGACCTGACGGCCACTGACCTGGTGCCGTTCGGGAACCTGATCAAGGCAGGCGTGCCCGTGGTAATGGTGAACCACGTGGAGTACACCGCTCTCGACCCCGGCGTGCCCGCCAGCCTCTCCCCCTCCTCCTACAAGCTGTTGCGCGACATGGGCTTCCGCGGCGTGGCCATCACCGATGCGGTGGGGATGGGTGCCGTCAACGCCCGCTGGAACTACGGCGAGGCCGCGGTGAGAGCCGTGGCCGCCGGGGCCGACGGCGTGCTGACCACCGAGGGGGAGTCGGCCCGGGCCATGCGCGACGGCCTGGTGACCGCCGTCGAACAGGGTCGACTGAGCGAGGACCGGCTCAATCAGGCGGCGGCCCGGACGGCGGCCCTGGGTGGCGTCGACCCCCTCCGCCTCACGTGCCAGAACGCCGAGCTGCCGCATCTGACAGGCTCGGCCCGGTGAAGATCCACGTGCTCGACGGCACCTACGAGTTGTTCCGCCACCATTTCGGCGCACCCCCCGCCGACCACGACGACAAGGAGGACGTGGCCGCCACCCGGGGCGTGCTGTGGAGCGTCGTCAACCTGTTGGAGCAGGGCGTCACCCACCTGGGGGTGGCCACCGACACCGTGGTCGAGTCCTTCCGCAACGACAAATGGGGCGGCTACAAGTCGAGCGCCGGAATGCCCGAGGCCCTGCTGGCCCAGTTCCCCCTCGTCGAGGAGGCCCTGGCCGCTCTGGGCGTGGTGGTGTGGCCGATGGTCGAGCTGGAGGCCGACGACGCCCTGGCTGCCGCGGCCCGAGTGGCGGCCGCCGATCCGGACGTCGACCAGGTGGTGATCATGACGCCGGACAAGGATCTCTCCCAGTCGGTCGTCGGCACCCGGGTCGTCCAGCTCGACCGGCGCAAGAACACGATCACCGACGAAGACGCCGTGGTCGCCCGTTACGGGATCCACCCGGAGTCGATTCCCGACTGGCTGGCGCTGGTGGGCGACTCCGCCGACGGCTTCCCGGGCCTGCCCGGGTGGGGCAAGACGGCGGCCAGCGCCGTGCTCGGCCGTTACCCCCACCTCGAGGACATCCCCGTCGACGCCACCCGATGGGACGTGGCCGTTCGGGGCCGGGTACGGCTGGCGGCGACGCTGGTCGACCAGCTCGAACTGGTGCTGCTGTTCCGCGACCTGGCCACCCTGCGGGCCGATGCCCCGGTCCTGGACAACGTGGACACGCTCCGGTGGCGAGGACCGACCCCGGCACTCGACGCCATGGCTCGCCGCCTACGGGCCTGGCGGATGCCCGAACGCGTCGCCGCGCTCACCGCCGGACCCTGATCCAACTTGTCGCGCTCATCACCTCCAGGCGTCGATGAGCGCGACGAGAACGCCGGGGTAGCCTCGACCCGGATGGAACCGACGACCACCGACCGTCTCGACGACCTCCGGCGGCGGCGGGAGGAAGCCCGCAACGCCGGGTCCGAGGCGTCCGTGGAGCGCCAGCACGCCCGGGGCAAGATGACCGCCCGGGAGCGGGTCGACTACCTGCTCGACGATGACAGCTTCACCGAGCTCGACCTGCTCGCCCGCCACCGGGCCGAGGGTGTCGGCCTCGACGACCGGCCCTATACCGACGGCGTGATCACGGGCTGGGGTACCGTCGGTGGTCGCCAGGTCTTCCTGTTCGCCCAGGACTTTACCGTGTTCGGCGGCTCGCTCGGTGAGGTCTTCGCCGAGAAGATCCACAAGGTCATGGACCTGGCCCAACGGGTGGGCGCCCCCTTCATCGGCCTGAACGACGGGGCCGGGGCCCGCATCCAGGAGGGAGTTGTCTCCCTGGTCGCCTACGGCGAGATCTTCCGCCGCAACGTCGAAGCCTCCGGGATCGTCCCCCAGATCAGCGTGATCATGGGGCCGTGCGCCGGCGGTGCCGTCTATAGCCCGGCCATGACCGACTTCGTGTTCATGGTCGAGAAGACCTCGTACATGTTCATCACCGGGCCCGACGTGGTCCGCACCGTCACCGGCGAGGACGTCACCCTCGAGGAGCTGGGCGGGGCCATGACCCACGCCACCCGTTCGGGCGTCGCCCATTTCACCGCCCCCGACGACAAAGCCTGCCTCGACGAGGTTCGCAACCTCGTCGGGTTCCTCCCCCAGAGCAACCGGGAGGAGCCTCCCCGGGCGGCGGTCACCGACGACCCCGAGCGAAGGTCGCCGGAACTGATCCAGATCGTGCCGGCCAGCCCCAACAAGCCCTACGACATGACCGCGGTGATCGGTGCCGTCGTCGACGACGGCGAGCTCTACGAGTACTCCTCGTTGTGGGCCCGCAACCTGGTCTGCGGCTTCGCCCGCATCGACGGCTACACGGTGGGGGTCGTCGCCAACCAGCCCCAGGTGCTGGCCGGCGTTCTCGACATCGACTCGTCGGAGAAGGGCGCCCGCTTCGTCCGCACCTGCGACGCCTTCAACATCCCCCTCGTCACGTTCGTCGACGTGCCCGGGTTCCTTCCCGGCACCGACCAGGAGCACGGCGGCATCATCCGTCACGGCGCCAAGCTTCTCTACGCCTTCTGCGAGGCCACCGTTCCCCGTATCCAGGTGGTGGTGCGCAAGGCCTACGGGGGCGCCTACGTGGTGATGAACTCCAAATCCATCGGTGCCGATCTGGCCTTCGCCTGGCCCTCGGCCGAGCTGGCGGTGATGGGCCCGCACGGGGCCGTGGAGATCATCAACCGACGCGAGCTGGAACAGTCCGACGACCCCGCCGCCCTGCGGGCCACCCTGGTCGCCGACTACGCCGAGCACTACGCCAATCCCTGGATCGCCGCCGAACGGGGCTACGTCGACGACGTCATCGACCCGGCCATGACCCGGCCCGCCCTGGTGCGGGGCCTGGCCATGCTGCGCTCGAAACGGGAGGACCCGCCTCCCCGCAAGCATGGCAACGTCCCCCTCTGAAGCTGCCCGGCCGGCCGGCCGAGAGAGGGTCAAAATCGTCGGCGGCGGTACCCCCACTCCCGAGGAGGTGGCGGCGGTGACGGCTGCCCTCGAGGTCGTGCTCGGCCACGACATACCGGCTGAGCCGCCGTCGCCGCCGGCCTGGCGTTGGTCGGGTCGCCGGTGGCGCCAGTCGGGTTCCTGGGGGTCCCCCTCGGCCGGTCGGGGAGCACGAGCGTGACCATGGAGGTCACCACCGTGGCCGACGACGCCGCCGTGCTCCATGACGGGACCCGGGTGGTGCGATACCACGACCTGGATCCCGACACCGCCTACAGCCTTGACGGTGTCGAGTTCCGCACCTTGCCCCGTCCTCCCGGCCGACACCTGGCCACGGTCGCCAGCGTCAACGACGTGCACTTCGGCGAGACCGCGTGCGGGGTGGTCGCCGGCGTCGACCTGGGACCGCCGATGAAGGCCGACCCCGGTGAAGCGCCCTATCCAGAGACCATGAACCGGGCCGCGGCCACCGAGATCGCCGGAAGCCGGCCCGACGCCCTGGTGGCCAAAGGCGATCTCACCTCCACCGGTACGGCCGACCAGTTCGACGCCTTCATGGACTGTTACGGCAGCGTGTTCGGCGACCGCCTGCATTGGGTGCGGGGCAACCACGACGTGCTCGTCGAGGGGGCGGTGGCCGACCACGGGCCGGCCGAGGTGGAGCTGGCCGGCGTCACCCTGGCGTTGCTGGAGACCCCTGTCGCCGGTCGGGCCGGGGGCGCCCTCGGAGCGACTCAGCTCGAGTGGCTCGACGAACTCGGGAGTCGCGCCGACCGGCCGGTGCTGATGTTCGGGCACCACCCGCTGGCCGACGGCCACACCGACGCCTTCGGCATCACGCCTGAAGACACCCGGCGCCTGGTCGAGGTGGTGGCCCGCCGGCCCGCCCTGGTGGGCTATTTCGCCGGCCACACCCACCGCAACCGGGTGCGCCACATGGCCGAGACCGGCGGGGTGCCCTGGGCCGAGGTGTCGTCCACCAAGGACTTCCCGGGCGGCTGGGCCGAGTACCGCGTGTTCGAGGGTGGGATCGTCCAGGTGTTCCACCGAACCTCCACCCCCGAGGCGCTCGACTGGTCCGAACGCACCCGGTCGATGTTCGGCGGCCTCTACCCGGCGTACTCGTTCGGCGCCCTGGAGGACCGCTGCTTCCCCATCTGGCCGCGCCCCGCGTCCTGACCGATAGGTTGGCCGGATGAACGGGGCCTTGATGTTGGTCGGCGGCGGCGAGTGGAGCGAGGGCTGCACGTTCGACCGCGCCATGTTGGCCGAGGCCGGTGACCCCGAGGTGCTCGTGTTGCCCACCGCGGCCGCCTACGAACACCCCGAGCGGGCGGTCACGACCGCCGAGCGCTGGTTCGCGAGCATCGGCGGCAAGGCCCGGGGGCTCATGGTGCTGCACCGCAGCGAGGCCGAGAACCCCGACATGGCCGCCGTCGTTCGCCAGAGCCGCTTCATCTACCTGGCCGGCGGCTCGCCCATGCACCTGCGCTCGGTACTGAAGGACTCCCCCGTCTGGGACGCCCTGGTCGCCGCCTGGCAAGACGGCGCCGTCCTGGCCGGCTCCTCGGCCGGAGCCATGGTGCTCTGCGACCCCATGGTCGACCCTCGGGGCGGCGCCTTCACCCTCGGCCTGGGGCTCATGGCCCGCATGGCGATCATTCCCCACCACAACACCTGGTCGCCCGAGAAGGCCAAGCGCACCATCGCCCTGGCTCCGCCTGGCCTGCCCCTCGTGGCCGTCGACGAGAAGACTGCGGTCATCCTGCGTCCCGACGGGAAATGGTCGGTCGAGGGAGCGGGCAAGGTCGTGGTGTTCGTCGACGGCGTCGAACACGGCCTGGAGGCCCTGGCCCGGTACTGACCCCGGGCCTGCGGTCAGCTCTCGGTGATGGTCACCGACTCGATGACGACCTTGCCCTTGGGTGCACCCGACGGAGAGCCCTCAGCCTCGATGGCCGAGACCACGTCGAGTCCGGCCACCACCTTGCCGAACAACGAGTAGCTGGGGGGCAGGCCGACGCCGCTCGGTCCGCTCACGATGAAGAACTGGCTCCCGTTGGTATCGGGCCCGGCGTTGGCCATGGCCAACGATCCCACCTCGTAGCGGCCGGGCTTGGGCAGCTCGTCGGCGAACTTGTACCCCGGACCGCCGCGCCCTGTTCCCTCGGGGTCGCCACCCTGGAGCATGAACCCGGGGATGATGCGGTGGAACCCAACGCCGTCGTAGTAGTGGTAGCGCGACAGGAACACGAAGTTGTTCACCGTGTTCGGCGCGCCGGCCGCATCGAGTGACACGGTGATGGTGCCGTGTGAGGTGACCACGTTGGCGCCATAGGTACGAGCGGGGTCGATACACATCGGCGGAGGACCGTCGAAGCGCTGACGCTTGGCGCTGGAACCATCGGCGGCCGGGCACTCGGTGGGCATCTAGGTCTCCTTGATCGTGACTGACGACATAGTGATGGGCTCCTTGGGCTTGCCCGACTGGTCGTCGGGGTTCCCCAACGCGTCGATCTTGGCGACGACGTCGAGCCCGTTGGTGACCTGTCCGAACAGGGAGTACTTGGGCTCGAGCTTGACGCCCTGATCGCCGCTGATGATGAAGAACTGGCTCCCGTTGGTGTCCGCCCCGGAGTTCGCCATGGCCAAAGAGCCGATCTTGTACTCGCCGGCCTTGGGCAGCTCGTCGGCGAACTTGTAGCCGGGTCCGCCGGCTCCCGTGCCCTCGGGATCGCCACCCTGGAGCACGAAACCGGACACCACCCGATGGAAGGTCAGGCCGTCGAAGAAGTGGTCGCGAGCCAGGAACACGAAGCTGTTCACCGTGTTCGGCGCCCTCTTCTGATCGAGGTCGACATCGATGACGCCCTTGTCCGTCGTGATCTGCGCCGTGTAGGTGTGGGTCGGGTCGATGCAGATCGGTGGGGCGGAGGTGAACTTGGTCTGGCGGGGCGACGAGCCGTCGGCCTTGGGGCACGCGGCCTTCTTCGGCGCCGCCTTGCCGCTCCCACCACCACCGGCCAGCACGACGATCCCTCCCACCAGCAGGAAAGCCAGGAACGCCGACACGATTATGCGGTTCCGCTGACTGCGCTTGCGGCGCGCCGCCAGGAGGGCCGCCTGACGCTGGCGCCCCTGCTTCTGTCTTGCTCGCTTCTGGTTCTGCGTAGGCACGGCCGCCCACGCTACTGATATTTGGCGGCTTCGCCGCCCCGGGTGGGGCCCGCTGGTAACCTGACCATGTCGTGCAGGCCGGTCCAAGCCAGTGAGCCTCGTCGTCCAGAAGTTCGGTGGTTCGTCGGTTGCCGACCCGGAGCGGCTGCGCGCCGTCGCCGCCCACGTTGTTCGCACCAAGCAACAGGGCCACGACGTCGTGGCCGTGGTCAGTGCCATGGGCAAGACCACCGACGACCTGCTGCGCCTGGCCCACGAGGTCTCCTCGTCGCCGCCCGGGCGCGAGCTCGACATGCTCCAGACGGCGGGTGAGCGCATCTCCATGGCCCTGCTCTGCATCGCCATCTGGGACAAGGGCGTGGCCGCCACGTCGTTCACGGGCAGCCAGGCGGGCATCGTCACCGACTCCGAGCACGGACGGGCGAAGATCCTCGAGGTCAGGGCCGAACGGCTCGTGGAAGCGCTCGGTGAGGGCGACGTGGTCGTGGTGGCCGGGTTCCAGGGCGTGTCGCGCCAACGCGACATCACCACCCTCGGACGGGGCGGATCCGACACCACGGCGGTGGCCCTGGCCGCCGCCCTCGGGGCCGACGCCTGCGAGATCTACACCGACGTGGCCGGGGTCTACTCGGCCGACCCCCGGGTCGTCCCCCGGGCTCGGTTGTTGTCCCAGGTGTCCTACGAGGAAATGCTCGAGATGGCGGCAACCGGTGGGCGGGTCCTCAGCCTCCGATCGGTCGAGTTCGCCCGCAACCACGGGGTGGCCCTCCACGTGCGTTCGAGCTTCACGTGGGAGCCGGGCACCCTGGTCGTCAAGGAGGCAGGCATGGAACAGGCCATCATCTCGGCCGTCACCCACGACGCGTCGGAGGCCAAGGTCACCGTCGAACGGGTCCCCGACCAACCGGGCATCGCCGCCAGCCTGTTCCGGGCCCTGGCCAACGAGTCGGTGAACGTGGACATGATCGTGCAGAACGTTTCCGCCCACGGGGCCACCGACATCTCCTTCACCGTGCCCCTGGCCGACCTGCCTGCCGGCCTCAAGATCACCGACGCCCTTGCGGCCGACATCGGCGCGGCAGGGGTCACCCACGACGCCGAGATCGGCCGGGTGAGCCTCGTCGGAGCGGGCATGAAGACCAATCCGGGCGTGGCTGCGGCCATGTTCGAAGCCCTCGCCGATGCCGGCATCAACATCGAGATGATCTCCACCTCGTCGATCCGGATCAGCTGCGTAGTACGGGCGCCCGACGTGGAACCGGGCGTGCAGGCCCTGCACACGGCGTTCGGCCTCGACCTCCCCGACGAACCCGAATGACCGTGAGCGGATCCAGAAGACAACTACCTGTGCATTGTGGACAGCATCCCTGGTAGGTACCTCATGAAATGCACAGGTAGTTGTCTTTCTGGTCCGAGCGGTACCCTGGGCCCGATGAACGTCGGGATCGTGGGGGCCACAGGAGTCGTCGGTGAGCTGATGCGCTCGGTGCTGGCCGAACGCGACTTCCCCGTATCCGACCTTCGCCTCTTCGCCTCCGCCCGCTCGGCCGGACGCCGGCTCGACTGGCGGGGCACCCAGATCACGGTGGAGGACGCGGCCACGGCCGACTGGGGCGGCCTCGACCTGGTTCTGTTCTCGGCCGGGGCCACCACGTCGCGCGCCCTCGCCCCTGGTGTGGCTGCGGCCGGAGCCACCGTGGTCGACAACTCCTCAGCCTGGCGGATGGACCCCGACGTCCCCCTCGTCGTCGCCGAGGTCAATGCCCACGCCCTCGACCGAGTGCCCAAGGGCATCGTGGCCAATCCCAACTGCACCACCATGGTGGGCATGCCCGTGCTCAAGCCCCTCCACGACGAGGCCGGCCTGCGCCGGGTGGTGGTCAGCACCTACCAGGCGGTGTCGGGCGCCGGGCGCAACGGCATCGCCGAGCTCGACGAGCAGGTCGCCAAGGTGGGCGACCAGTCCACCGAACTGGCCACCTCCGGCTCGGGCCCGGCCGGCGTTCAGTTCCCCCCTGAGCGCGTGTTCCCCGAGCCCATCGCCTTCAATATCGTCCCCTTTGCCGGCAATCTCGTCGACTCCGAGACCGACGAGGAGCACAAGTTCCGCAACGAGAGCCGCAAGATCCTCGGCCTGGCCGACCTCGCCGTGTCGTGCACCTGCGTGCGGGTGCCGGTGTACACCGGGCACTCGCTCTCGCTCAACGTCGAGTTCGACCGCCCCCTCACCCCGGAACGAGCCGCCGCCATCCTGTCCGAAGCGCCGGGAGTAGGCCTGATCGACGTACCCACACCGTTGAAGGCCGCCGGTACCGACCCCTGCCTGGTCGGACGCATCCGGCGCGACCCCGGTGTGGCCTCGGGGCTGGCCCTGTTCGTGTCCGGTGACAATCTCCGGAAGGGGGCGGCGGTCAACGCCGTCCAGATCGCCGAGGCGATCTTCGCCCGTCAGTGACCTCCCCTCTCTCCGTCGCCGCCGACCAGCGGCCCAACCTCGAGGAACAGGTGCGAGAGTGATTACCGCGACCAAGGAGCAGAAGATCATCACGGGCGTGGTACTGGCCATCCTGGTCCTCGCCGTCGGCTACACCCTCATCCCGTTCCGCTTCGCCGACGCCGTCAACTGCGGTCCGCCCCTGTTGGGAGCCAAGCCGGGTAAGTACAACGACCGTGGCCTCGGCTTCATCAAGCCGTCGCGCGACTGCCACAACGCCGCCCGCAGCCGGTTGGCCGTGGCCGCCGTCACCTCGTTCGTGGCCATGGGGGTCGGGGTGGCCGCCCTGGCGTCGAAGAACGAGAGCCAGAACTGCCTGAACGACAACCACGAGGACTGCACCGAGTTCTGGCCGGCGGAGATGAGCGAGTCGGCCTCGGGCTACGCCTGTCAGTGCAGTTGCCACTACGGGTAGAAGACTGCCCGGCAGGCCTCAGGAGGCGCGGGCGGCCACGGCGTCGAAGGCCGGAGCGCACTCGGAAAGCCCGAGGTGGTGCGACAGTTCGTTGCTCTCCCGCATGAGCCGGGCCCCACGCCCGGGATCGCGCGCCGAGAGGCTATGCCCCCACTCGCCGAGAGTCCGGGCCAGGAGAACCTCGGCACCGACTCGGCGGTGGGTCTCTGCAGCGGCACGGAGGTACCCGTCGGTCGCTCCGGCCTCTCCGGACGCGACGGTGACGAGCGCCTGGTAGCGGGCGACCGACCCCTTGCAGACCCAGGCGTTTCCGACGACGGCGATCGGCGCCTTCCCCGCTCGCTCCAGTCCTCGACGGGCCAGGTCGCTACGCTCGGCGTCGCCCAGGGTGGCCGCCGCCTCGGCCAGGTCGGTTGCCAGGTCGAGCCTCCCCGTGTCGGGGATTGACGTGTGCAGGATCGTCGTGTCGAACCCCCGCCTGGCTTCGTCGCTGCGGCCCAAAACGGCGAGGAGCAGGGTGAGCCGACCCTGCCAGGCGGCGTCGCCGTGACCGTAGGCCCGCTCCCGACAAATGGTCGAGCACGTCGTAGCGCTCGTGAAGTACATGAAACAACAGGTTGTCTCGTCCACCCTTCCCCCGGTTCCGGGGCCCCTCGGGGGGCCCACGCTGCAAGCGCGCCTACATCGAGGAGGCGGTAGAGCTCACGGGCGGCCGGGAACCGACTGAGGCAGAATAGACGGCGTCGCCATCATCGTTCCCATCCAGGACCCGACCGACGAGCGGGTCGGCGATTTCGTGGGCCTGAGCGACCCTGAGCGGCGGCGCCGGGTCGAACGGCCATCGTCGACCGACGAGGGCTTCTTCGTCGTCGAGGGGCCGCTGGTGGTGCGCCGGCTGCTCGACTCCGACTACCGGGTGCGCGCCCTGCTGGTCACCGACAGGGGACTGCGGTCCCTCGACGGGGCCTTGGAGCTGGTCGACGTTCCCGTCTACCTGACAACCCAGGCCGTCGTCGACACCATCGGCGGCTTCAACTTCCACCGGGGCGCTCTGGCGTCTGCCGACCGTCGGCCGCTTCCCGACCTCACGACGTTGGCCCACGACGCCGATCTGGCCGTGATGATCGAGGGGGTCAACGACCACGAGAATCTCGGGGCGTTGTTCCGCAACGCCGCGGCGTTCGGGGCCGGCGCGGTGGTACTCGACCCAACCACCACCGACCCCCTCTACCGCCGATCGACCCGGGTCTCCGTGGGCAACGTGCTCACCCTTCCCTACGGCCGGGCCCAGGAGTGGCCGGGCGCCATCGCCCGGCTCCAAGCGCTCGGCTTCGAGGTCCTGGCCCTGACCCCGTCGGTCGAGGCCGACGACATCCGCAGCGTCGCCGTCCGCGCGCGCCAGGCCGTGCTCGTCGGAGCCGAGGGGCCCGGACTCTCGGCGGCCGCCCTCGCCGCCGCCGATCGCCGTATCCGGGTCACCATGGCTCCCGGCGTCGACTCCCTCAATGTGGCCACCGCCGCAGCCGTCGTCCTCCACCATCTGGCGGCACGACGAGGGTCCTGACCACGTGCTCGCCACCACTTCTCCCATCCAGGCCGGCACCCGACACGGTACGTGGGAGGATGCCGAAGACTCTTGCCCCGCTGGAGGACACATGACCATCCGCATCGACAGCCACGGGCCTTCGACCTGGTCGGCAATCCCATCCTCGTCGGTGGCGTGGGGACCGGGTTCGAGGCGACGCTCAACTACCGGGTCCACGAAGGCCATGACGAGGTGGCCGGCTACTTCAAGGTCGGTGGAGGCTCCGGCGAGCACGGGCAGTATCAGCTGCAAGTCGACGTCGGCGGCGCGGCGTTCGCGCTCGACCGGGTCTTCGTTGAGGTGTTCGAGGTCAGCGCGGCCGACGGCTCGGAGATCAACAAGGTGATCGTCCCCGTGATCCTCGGTCCCCGGATCGTGTCCAACTACATCGGCTATCGCGAGCATGTCGTCCAGTCAGGGGACACCTTGTGGGCCATCGCCGAGGCCAACTACGGGGACGGGAACGAGTATCCGCTCATCGTCCGCGCCAATCCGAACCAGATCGCCGATCCAGATCTGACCCTGATATTTCAGCCAGCGGCCCGATAGGTGTCGTCCGCGGCATGCCGAGCTCAACAGCGCCCCGAGACCCGGAAGGCGGTGACCGGGTCCGAACCCGGGTCGCGGGCTATTAAGCAGTGAGCCCGTCGAGCGGT
>JBBSHU010000060.1:0-18224 GCA_038232455.1 Acidimicrobiales bacterium | reverse complement strand
CCAGGGCCTGGGCGGTGTCGGCGAGGGGTAGGTCGAAGCCGTCGGGGCTGGCTTCGAGGCCGGCGGCCAGTCGGCGGAGAAGCCATGTGGTCGACGGCCCCAGGATGCAGGCCATTATGTCCAGGACCGGCGTGTCCAACAGGTCGGATGTCAACGTCGGATTCGGCCTGGGTGGGCCTCCGTGTCGCCTCTGGAGGAGGCTGTGTCTCAGCCGTGCCGCATTGGCATGACGGTCGCGACGGTGTCCAGTTCCTCGCGGAGGAGTCGGTTCTGCTCGACAAGATGAACTATCTGGCAGGCATTGACGTCGCGCTCGCGACGGGCGGCATCTCGCTCGCCCCGATAGCCGGCGGCTCGGCTGAGCGCGTCATCGAGCTGTCGTGCGAGGCGAGCAACGTGCTCGGTCTGCTTCGTGTTGCCGCCGGCGGCCTCCAGGCGCCGCAGGTGGGCGCGGAACTCGTCCAGGATCGTCCGGTGGGTGCGGTAGAGATCTTGTCGGGAGACGCCGGCCTCAACGGCCAAGGAAGAGACGTCGAGCGTTCCGTCGGTGTGAATGGGCCGACTGGTGAGCAGCCGCTCCATCGCCTCCCTGATGTCGGGCCCCCTGTCCCGGCGAGGCCCGCTGGTGCTCATGGGGTTGGAGCTCCGGTCCGTGAGATTACGAACTGGACCCGAGCTCGCTCCGTCGCCAGGCGCTCCTTCTCGTGGACGGGCACCGATGGGCTGGTCTCAAGCTTCGCGAGGTGGCGATCGGTGTCGATCCAGACCGGCTGGTGAACGGGATGGATGGTCGCATTGGCACAGCGGGTCGGTTCGCACATCCCGATGAGCGGGGTGGTGTCGGCAGCCCGGCCGGCCTTCTGCAGGCATCGAGCACGGTTGGGATCGACGAACCAGCAGTAGTTGAGTGGCCCGACGTGGAGCGTGTCCGCCCGCCGGCGCAGCAGGGCCTCCAGACGATCCTCGGTGACGATGACGCCGGCGTCGAGCCGATCCAGCTCCTGGCGGACGCCGGAGAAGAGGATCTCCAGATCCTTGCGGCCGGGGCCCGTCATCGGTCGGCCGGCGATCCAGTCGGCGTAGAGACGCTTGGTCGCCTCGATCCGAGCGATGGTTCGCTCACGCTCGACATCGGCCAGGAAGGCGGCGGCAGATGACCCGGCGCGGCCGTAGTAGCCCTCGGAGGTTGCCACCGACACGTGTTTGAGATGCACCTTGCCGGCCAGCACGCCGTGGGGTCGGAACCCGAGCTGGCGGGCCAGGGTTCGGCGGAACTGTCGGTCGCTCAGCTGCCAGTCGTCGGGTATGGGGGTGAGGAAGGCCCTCTGGCCCTCGCCGTTGACCCACCGCAGCAGCTTCGGATAGCGGGCGGAGGGGTTCATGCGGGCGAAGGGCATCTCAGCAGGGACCAGGCGCTCGACGAGCGCAAAGGCCTGGGCCACCTCCTCGATGACCGTCCAACGCTGGGGTTCGCCGCCAAAGGGTCGGCCCTTGACCAGCTTGGTGTGGATGCGGTGGCGGACCATGCCGTTGGCCAGCTGCTCGGCCCGCACGCAGCCACGACGCATCTCGGCCAACTCGCTTCTGCGCAGGCCCGAGAGCGCGGCCACGACCACGTAGCAGCCGGTGAGGACCAGGCTGGCGAGGTCGTCAAGCTCGAAGGGCGTGAAGCCGACGTGCCATGCCTGGGTGCGAGTGGGATCGGACGGGTCGGCCACCTCCGCCGGGCGCGGGGGCAGGCCGCCTGGCGCGGAGCCCAGCTCGACCAGAGCCTTCTCCATCAGCACCCGTCGAGTCGGCCGGCTGAGGGCCCGCTTAGAGGCGCCGATCTGGCGTTCGATGAGGCAGAGGTTGACGCGGTGCAGCGGATCCGCCTCGTCAAGGACGTCCCGGCCCCGCTGGTGGTCGATGTGGCGCTGGTGGACCTCGGGCAACGGCTGTCCGGCGGCACTCAGCCTGGCCAGGTAGCGCTGGAGCCGTCGTTCGACGCCCGATCCCTTCGGCGGTGCCGCCTGCAAGCGCCGCCACTCGGCGCGGGCGGCCAGCACGTCGGGGCCAGCGACGCCCACGAGAAAGAGCGAGGCGGCCAGGAGCGGGCCGAAGACCTCGTCGGGGATCACCGGCGTGGTGTTCTCGCCCAGTTGCCGATACCCGGCCACCTCCGCTGCCGATCGGCCGGGCCAGGGATAGAAGCCGACCGCATAGGCATCAGCGGTAAGCAGCGCTGTGTAGTCGGCGAAACAACGGAGCGCACGGACCTCCGCCCCCACGGCTCCTCGGCCTGTCTGGACGAGCCTTTCGGCCAGCCAAGCGTCACAGTGTGCCTGGGTGACATCGCCGAGACCCCGGACGCCATGGGCCTCCAGCCAGGCGAACCACGTCATCCACCTACCCACGTGCTGGACCAGCGCGATGGGCGGCGTCGCCGTTCGGCGAGCGTGGGCCAGCCGGTGCTCGAGGCCGACCCGAGGCTGGAGGAGGGCGAGGCCGACCTCCTTGGCGCACAGCCGCCAGGCGGGGTTGGCGATGGCCGACCAGTCCGCTCGGATGGACGTGGGGACACGGGCATAGGCGGGCACGTCGGCGAGGGCGGAGAAGTCCCAGACGTCGTCACCGAATCGAGGTCGAGGAAGGTCGGGATCGGCGATGAGCCGGACGTCGAGGAAGCCCAGGAGGTTCAGATCGGAGGCGAAGGTCGCCGAGGTCAGCGGAGCGGGAACGGCGTTCAGGATCGCCATGTCGACTCCTCCGGGGCGAAGTAGGGCCCTGGCTCTGCCCTGGCCGTGACGGCAGCTCGGGCCGTCTCCAGGACCGAGGCCGGGAACCGGGCGAGGATGTCCCGTTCGAGACGGACCTGGGCCGCGCCGTAGAGCAGCATCCACTCCTCGGCACCGAGGGATTTCCACTGGGCTTCGAGGTGATCCCGCAGCCGCAGGAGGTTGGGCACCTTGGTCGGGGTGAACACGGCCAGGGGACAGAACAGGCAGGTCCACACCGGCGACGGGCAGGCGACCCCCGGGGCACCGTGGGGCGAGTGGTAGAAGTCCTTGCACGCAGCGGCGAACACATCGCGCTCGCCGGCAAGGAGCTCCGTCGCCGCCGAAGCCGTGACCCCGAGCCTGACGGCGGCGGCATCAGGGTCGTCGACGAGGGCGGCGAGCTCGTCAGGGTCGAACAGCGTCAAGGGGGCAGTGGCGGCCTTGCGCAGCGCCTCGCGCTGGGCGGCCTCGATGGTCGCCTCCAGTGGATCCGATGCCCAGGTCTGAGCGAGGTAGTGGTCGCCCTCGACGCGAGCCGAGTGGTTGGGGTCGATGCGAAGCGCCCCGTTCCAGTGACGATCGTGGCGGGCGAAGTAGGTGGACCGCAGGTCCCCGAAGCGCAAGTGCATCGGCGCGCCGTCATCGTCGAGGAGGCCGTGTCGCGCCACGAAGGCGTCACGGGCGTCCCACCAGAAGGCGGGACGACGGAGGCGGTGATGGGCGCCGTCGCAGAACAGAAACAGGGGCACCGGATCGGGGGCGAAGCGCCGGGCCCGGGCGCTGAGGGCCAGCAAGCGCTCGATGAGCCGCCCCGGCGACCAAGGGCCCCGGCTGTCGAAGACATGGGCTTCCGCGCCGGCAGCCCGGGCCTTGAACCAGCTGATGCGAGCCCGGCCGGCGCCGGCCCATTCGAGGCAGTCGGCCTTGAGGCCGTCGACGCCCTCCGGGCAGATGCCGGTTTCGAGGCCGATCAGCACCCGGAAGGCCAATGCCGCGTCCATCGTCGGGAACAGGCAGTCGTGGAGCCGCGACAGCGTTCCCCGCAGCGTCTTGTCCACGCGCCAGGGCTCTTCACCGAGGCGGGGGCCGAGCTCCCGAGAGGTCTGTGGTCCCCAGTGGCACAGTGCCCAGGCGACGTTGGCCTCGGCCGTCCAGTCGCCCAGGGTCGGATCCACGCCGGTCATCGCAAGGACCTCGGCGGCGATCATCCTGTCCTCGGCGGCGGTGACCGCCGCCCGGCAGGCGTCGATGAGGCGCTGGGTCTCCCCGGCGCTGCAGGACCGACGGGGCTGGTGCTTGGGACTCGGGTTGAGGGCCACGCCGTTGAGCTGGCGGGCCACCCCGGGCTGGAGTCTCCCGGGGTTGCGCCGTTCGATGTGGGCGAGCAGGACCCTGGTCGCCGACTCGTAGCCGGTGCCGGCATGACGCCAGTAGTCGAAGGCCAGGGTTTCGCTCAACTGGGCAACCGACCCGTCGAAGCCGCGCTCCGCCAGCCGGCGGCCCAGGTGGCGGATGGCGCAGCAGTAGAAGTTCGCGGTGTGCCGGGACTTGGTGCGGCCGCCGGTGTTGGTTCTCTCAAGCAGCGCCGTCGCCAGCTCCCGGACGAGTGTGTGGCACCCTGCTGCGCTCAGATCCATGTCCAGAGGGCGCTGATCAGGGAACTCGAGGTGCACCCCCAGAGGGACGTCGATGACCGCGGAAGCCACTATACGGCTTCCGCCTCATCGAGCTCGGTGTCGGTGAACAGCCGGGTGGTGTCGACCATCCGGAGGTAGACCTCGGTGGTCGACACGGAGGCGTGACCGAGCAGATCCCGCAGCACCAGCAGGGGATCCTGGGCCCGCAGCGCGAGGGCCCAGCCCGGATCGCCACCCGACACCCGTATGAGCTTGGCCGTGTCGGCCAGGTGGGTGCGGACCAGATAGCGCAAGGTGTGCACAGCGAAGCTGTGACGGAGCATGTGCGGGGTGACGGCGGGGAAGCGGGCGTCGATGCGGCCGCAGCGTCGGCTGGCAGCGGCGAAGGTGTGCTCCCAGTCAGTCAGCGGACCGCCATCGGCGCGGACCGCGACCACGGCAGCACCTCCACCGGGGGCGATGAGGCGCCGCCGCTCGGCCGGGCCCAGCAACGACCACCGCACCCGGCGGCCGTTGACCCGCCCGCCGGTGGCGTCAGGATCGCTGACGACCAACTCCTCTGTCGCTGGCCTCCACGCCGACCCCCGGACGGCAGCAGCCCGCTCCAGCGCCACGTAGGAATGCACGTCGGCTAGGGCCTCTATCCGCACCCATGTCGTGCGGGCCTTAATGCCCTTGGTGATGGCGGCGGGAAGGGGCAGGGCCACGATGCCCGTCGCGCTGTCGAGTGGCAGCGACGGCAGCTCCCACACCAGCAGGTGCGAGAACTCCTGGGACCGCATCCCTGAGCCGGCCGCCAGACGGCCGATCGCTGCGTTGCGAGCAGCTTCTCTGCCCCGGAAGCTGGGATCGGCTTCGCCGTCGGGCAACCGGCCTCCGAGCCCGGCGGATAGGAACAGCTCCAGGTAGTCGGTTTCCAGCCAGCGGATGGTGGCGTAGGGCCGGCCGTCGCGCTCCTTGGCCAGGTTGCGCCGCCGGACCCGAGGCGACCCGTCGGTGCGGACCAAATAGGTTCGGTAGTCGAAGGGGACGGCGTCGATCAGGTTCTCGGCATAAGCCCAGTCGTAGAAGCGGGAGATGGCGGCGACCGCCCGGTTCCAGCTCGACGGCGCCAGGCGGCGGTCGAGGTCGCCCATCCGCCGGTCAGCGTGGTAGGCGGCGACGACGTCGCGGAGCATGGCCATGTCGTCGATCAGACCGACGTTTCGCTGGACCAGAAAGCGTAGCCACGCCACCAGGTCGGAGGCATAGGCGTCCCAGGAGTTGGGGGCGGGGACGCCGGACGTGGGCAGCGACCAGAGCCAGCGGTTCAGCTCGCCGGCAGGGCGCCCCTCGTCGTCGAGGACGAACGGCATGCCCGGATGAATCCCGACGGGCGGGTGCGGAGCGATCTTGGCACAGGCAGCGGGATTGAAGTGGTAGAGCCGCATGGCTCCCCTCGGTCAGGCCGTTGCGAAACCGTAGGGGTATTCCTCTCGGGCTTCAAGGATCTTGGACTTGGGGACACGGGGCGGAGAGCCGTGGACGCCAACGATGGTCATTGACATGCAGCTCCGGTGATTGCGTCGGAGCACCTTGAACTCGGATCTGATGACATGACACCGGACCTCAGCGGGAACGAGATGACCTCGTTCCCGCTGAGATATCCTGCGAGGGAAGCGTCGCCCGCTCTTGGCGCTAGAACCGACCCGGCACGCTGAACACGTTGATGAAGCCGATCATCCCCAGATCGAAGTGAGGAGTGCCGTTCTCGTCGGGGACGCCGCAGAAGTAGAGCGTGCGCCCTGGTGTCAGCGTGAGTGTCTGGCGGGCACGACCTCCGGGCCCTGCGTCGACGCCGCCCTCGAAGGTGTTGCCGGGGCAAACGACGTCGGGATCCTGGCCTCCGTCGAGCAACGCCTTGGCCGCTGCGACGGTAGTGATCGTTTTGCTGCATATGGGGCCAAGGTTAACGGCCACGAACTCGTGCTCCTCGGTCCTGCTGATGTTGATGAACTGCAGGTCGTAAGTGGCCGCGGGCAGCCGCCCGGGCACCCCGAGGAACTGGAAGTCCCGGGCGACGACGGCCAGGGGGAGCTTGAGGGGTGCGGCCGAAGCGGGCGGCGAGGAGACGCCCATCACCGAGGCCACCATGGCGGCGCTGAAGCCGATGCGGGCCGCCCATGAGCGTCCCAGCCTTCGCAAGATCATTGGTTCTGCCTTTCATTTGGGTGAACAAGGGTGTTGCGGGAAGGTGAGTGTTTCACATAGCGTCAGCCCACCTTCACCTCCTGCAGCATGCCGAGCTTGAAGTGGGGCGGCCCGGCTGCGCCGCGGTCGCTCAGGAAGCAGATGAAGGCGTAGGTGCCCTTCTGGAAGTTCATGGTGGTCACCAGCGATCCCCCGCCGTCGAGCCCCTGTCCACCTGTGGCCTTCTCGAAGTCCACCGGCGGCGGACCGGTCGGGGGCCCGTTGGAGGCGAACGACGCCTTCACGTCGGCGAGGGTCTTGCCCTCGGCGATGGGGGCGGCGACGAGGAGGTGCGGCTGCTTGCCGTTGTTCTGGAACCTGATGGTGTTAGCGCCCACCTTCAGGTTGGTGGGGATGTCGAAGGAGTATTCCTGGGCGGTGATGGTGGCGCTGGCCTCGGGCAGGGCCGACGTCGAAGCTGAGCCCGTCACCCGCAGCGGGCGGATCGCGCCCGCCTTGGCGAAGGAGTTGTCATTGTCATCGCTCTGGGTGTCGACGACGTAGTACGAGCCCGGCGCCAAGTTCAGCGTGGCCGTCGACGACTGGCCGGGGGCGGCGGTGAACGCACCACCACTCAAGTGGGCCCACTCGGGCGGCGGCGCATCCTGGCTCGACACGGCATCGACCAGCTCCTGCTGCGAATGGTTGCCGTCGACCCGCACGAGCAGCGCATCGTGGAGCTGTTTGCCGGCGTTCTTCAACGACACCTGCACCAGGCCCGCCTTCACACTGTCGGGCGCGCTGATGGCCACCTTCCCGGCGCTCGGCTCGGTGGTCTTCATCGACAGGGTCGCGTTCGACGGCGAGCCTCCACAGGCGGTGAGCCCGAAACTCGCCACCGTCGCCGCCATCGCGACGCTCAACACTGATCTCGACGACATCGGACCTCCATCTCGTTTCGTTACTCGACGCGCTTGCGGGTGGTGGTGATACATCGCTCGGCCCTCCCGTCGCCCAACCCGCCTTCGTGAGCGGGAACGGTACAAGGTCACGGTGACCGCTCCTGGCTCGCCAGAGGCGGCGGGGCGCGGTCGGCATCGGTCCCGGAAGCCTGTCCTGGTTCGATGAATGCCAGCAGCTCGAGCCAGCCGGTGAAGGTCTTGGCCTCCGGCGCGCTTTCCGCTTGGACGCGCCCGGTGACTCTTCCCTCGGGCTGTGGATCGATGTCAAGGATGAAGCGCATGGGGTTTCCTTCGGCGAGTGGCATGCACCGTAGGGGCGCGCCGGCTCCTTCGCCCCAGGGAGTTCCCTAGTCTTTTGCCGCCGCTCCGGCCACGCCGGAGGCATCCGGACCCGACGACGGCAGAACGGCCGCCAGCCGGTTCCGGGAGGACACGCCAAGCTTGGCGTAGACGTTTCCGAGGTGGAACTCGATGGTCTTCACGCTGACGACCAGCTCGGCGGCCACCTCGGGGTTGCTCATTCCGGAGACAACCAGGGTGGCCACCGCCAGCTCCTGAGGACTGAGCCGGGCCCGATGCGCATGGCCACGGGGCCCGGGAACAAGACCACACGCCTTCAGCTCCCGTTCGCACCGGTCGAGGAAAGGGAGCGCTTCCAACCGCTCGAAGGCCCCGTAGGCCGCCTGCAGTTCGCCCAGCGCCGCCCGACGCTTGCCTTGGCGGCGCAGGAGGCCGCCGAGTGCCAGTCGCAGCAGTGCTTCTTCGAACGGCGACCCGCCGTCGCTTCCTTCCAGGCCCGCCATGAAGGCGGCCTCGGCCTCCGCTGGCATGCCCTTTTCGACGAACAGGCGTCCTCGGACCCGGGACAGCGCCTGTCGACCCAGCGGCCCGGGTGGGAGGCCGACGTGGGCCTCGACGGCTGACAGCCGCTGGTCAGCATCGTCGAGCCGTCTGGCGCCGATCAGGGCTTCGGCATAGAGCAGTTCCCAGGGCTGGATACCGGGCTCATGGAGGCCGTCGACCCAGTGGATGTCGGCGAGGGGGGCCAGGGCCGACAGCCCGGCATCGTGGTCACCGCGGGCCTGCGCCACCCGTGCTGCGGCGACGGCCGCCCACAGCTGGCTGGCGCCGTCGCCGAGGAGAGCGGCGGCATCGGATGCGGCGCGGACGTGGGCGTCGGCGCCCTCCCATGCTCCTCGACCAGCAAGAGGGAAAGCGGCCACGGCGTGGGCCAGCGCGTAGGTCCATACGAGGTCGGCGTCGTGGGCCACCGACACGGCCAGTTCGGCGTGGGTGATGGCTTCGTCCCACCGGCCCATTCGGTACTCGCACTCGGCCCGGTAGTACAGAGACATGATCCACCCGTGCGACGAGCTCCGCGTGCGTGCCGCCTCGGCGGCGACGGCCAGGTCCTCGCCGGCGGCCTGGAGCTCACCGCACCACAGCTGCAGCACCCCCCGTGCCAGCACAGCGTCGACGACACGGGGACCGGGTTCGACCACCCGTTCCGCCAGCCAGCCGACCTCGGCCATACCCTCTGCCGCTCGTCCCGACATGCCCAGGGCGAGCACCAGCATCAACTGCGGGTTCACCGTCGCCGCCCGCCCGTCGGGAGCCAGCTCAAGGGCCCTCCGGGCCCATTCCACTGTCTCCTTGGCCCGGCCCTGGTTGATGATGACGATGGCGAGTTGCGCGGCCAAACGGGCGGCGACCGGCGCGTCGTTTGGCAGCTGGCACAGGCTCCAGCCCGTAACGAGCAGCAGCTCTGCGTCGCCGGCGCGACCAGTGGCCAGCGCGAACTCGCCGAGCACGAGGCTGCGGTAGGGACTGGGCGGGAAGGCCTCCGCTTGCGCGATGAGGGGGGCAACCTCGCCCACCTCGCCGCCGAGGAACAGGCTCTCCAACCTGGCCAAGGCCCATTGCTCCCGATGGCCACGCGAGGTGGACAGCTTGGACGCCTCCGCGAAATAGCCAGCCGCTGAAGCCCACGAACCCCGTTCCGCCTGTGCCTCGGCCGTGGCCACCGCCTCGGCTGCCACCGCGTCGTCCTCGGTGCCGGCAGCGGCGATGCGATGTCGGAGCCGGTCGACGCCCGGCTCGACCAGCTTCGCCGCTCGGGCATGTAGGGCCGCCCGCCTCGCCGCAGCCAGGTCGTGATAGACCGCCGCTCGCACCAGCGGATGAGAGAAGATCACTTCGCGTCCGCCTGGAACCAGAGGCGTCACCAACCCCGCACCCACCGCCTCGTCGAGGGCCGCCAGAGGCTCGTCAACCTCGCCGAGGCGCGCCGCGAGCCCGAGCGCAGAGTGCTGTCCGAGTATCGATGCGGCAACGACCAGGCGCTGGGAAGCCGCTGTGCTCGATGCCAGTCGGGCGAGGATCAGGGGGCTCAAGGCACGGGGGGCGGGGAGGGGATGGTCACCTGTGTCGGCCAGCAGCTCCGGGCCGATCTCGGTCAACAGGGCCCGGATGTGGAGGGGATGGCCTCCGGTGTGCTCACGTAAGCGATGACTGGCCCGAGGTGGTATTGGCCCGAGGCCCTGTTGTTCACATAGAGCAGCGATGGCCGACTCATCGAGGCCGTGGAGGTGCAGAGTGGCGCCGGTTTCCCCGGCCAGCACCCGCCGCAGCGAGGGCGGAAGGCGGCCGAGGTCCTCGTCGCGGGCCCCCAACAACACGAGGACCGGGTCGGTGCGGAGACGTCGGAGGGCGAAAGTGATGGCCTGCAACGACAACGTGTCGGCCCAGTGCGCGTCGTCGATGACCACAACCAGAGGAGCGTCTCGCGCTCGCCCGCTGAACACCTCAAGCAGCGCCGCGCCGACCACCAGTGGATCAGCACTGGTGGTCGAGGTGGTGTTGGTGTCCGCCATTGCTGGGTACGCGCCGGCATCGAGGCCGTCGGTCAGCTGGCGGACCACGCCGTTGGTCAGGGTCGT
Organism: Acidimicrobiales bacterium; assembly: GCA_038232455.1. Classification (GTDB taxonomy): domain Bacteria; phylum Actinomycetota; class Acidimicrobiia; order Acidimicrobiales; family AC-14; genus DATAQC01. The sequence goes on along the minus strand of JBBSHU010000060.1, from coordinate 7,758 downwards.
CTCCAACTCGTCGCCGCTGGCCCACAGCACCAGAGGGAGCGAAAGAGCCGCCACGAAGGATCGCAGGAGCGCGGTCTTGCCGATACCGGCGGCCCCTTCGATCAGCACGACCCGAGGGTGCCCGGAGGCAGTCGTCGCGGCAACCGTTTCCAACACCCGGAGTTCCAACTCCCGCCCGACCAGGAGCTCCAGTCGGTCCCGCTCCGGGGCCGACCAGGCCGATGCTGCCCCACTCATGGTCCGACAGTAGCGAAGGGTCAAGACGCTCCGGCCGCGTCTATCGGTCGAGACTTGGCCTGAGAGTCACCGCACAAGCACACCCGTCGCCTGACAACCGGTCCGCGTTGCTGCGGAGGCAGGGCAGCCCGGCTGCAGCTTGTCAGGCCAGGGCTCTGTTACACCGCCTCAGTCACGACATAATCAGCCAGTACTGCTCGACGTAGTGGGACCGCGGATCGTGGCCCAGGGCATCGATGACACCGTCGGGCCAGGGCTGGATGGCCAGGGTGTCTGGTGGGTTGGCGGGAGTGGAGCCAACGGGGAGGGCAAGGCCGGTGCTCATGACGCCTCCAAGGCGACGACAGCGTGAGTGAGGGGAAGCCAGCACCAGAGGAACCTAACTAGGCTTTCCTGATGTTTCAGTATGTCTCATGTCTCCACAATCGTCAACGCCAACCTCGGGCGCTGGTGAGCGGAATGTCGACCCGGGGAGTAGGGTTTTACGTCGAAAGCCCCCTTTTGAGGACGTGATCGCATGGCCACCTTCCGAGACCTGCTGGCCGAGGCCAAGACCAAGATTCACGAGGTCGACACGGCCGAGGCCGAGCGCCTCGTAGCCGAGCGCCCGGCCACGGTCGTGCTCGATGTCCGGGAAGCCGACGAGTACGAGCAGGGTGCGCTGCCCGACGCCGTGCACATCCCTCGGGGCTTCCTCGAGAGCCAGGTCGAGAACCGCATCGCCAACCACGACGCGCCCGTCGTCGTCTACTGCGCCGGCGGCACCCGTTCCGCCTTCGCCGCCCGCACCCTCGGCGAGCTGGGCTACACCGATGTTGTCTCGGTGGTCGGCGGGTTCAACAAGTGGAAGAACGAGGGTCGCAGCTGGGCCACGCCTCGCACCCTGTCGCCCGAGCAGCGCAACCGCTACCAGCGCCACCTTCTCCTGCCCGAGGTGGGCGACGAGGGCCAGCAGAAGCTTCTCGACGCCAAGGTCCTCCTGCTCGGGGCCGGAGGCCTGGGCTCCCCGGCCGCCCTCTACCTGGCCGCCGCCGGTGTGGGCACCATCGGCATCATCGACATGGACGTGGTCGACGAGTCCAATCTCCAGCGACAGATCCTGCACAACCTCGACCGCATCGGCGACCGCAAGGTCGACTCGGCCAAGAAGACCCTCACCGCCCTCAACCCCGACGTGAACGTGGTCACCTACGACGTGCGCCTGGGCGCCGACAACGTCCTCGACATCATCGACGGCTACGACGTCATCGTCGACGGCACCGACAACTTCCCCACCCGCTACCTGGTGAACGACGCCTCGCTCGTCAAGCGCATCCCCGTCATCCATGGCTCGATCTTCCGCTTCGAGGGCCAGGCCACGGTGTTTCACCCCTACGTGGGGCCGTGCTACCGCTGCCTGATTCCTGAGCCCCCTCCGGCCGAGTTGGCCCCGTCGTGCGCCGAGGCCGGGGTGCTCGGCGTGCTGCCCGGCATCGTCGGTTCCATCCAGGCCATGGAGGCCATCAAGATCATCCTCGGACTGGGTGACCCTCTCGTAGGTCGCCTCCTGGCCTATGACGCCCTCGAAGAGTCGTTCCGCACCTTCAAGGTCCCCCGCGATCCGCAGTGCCCGGCGTGCGGTCCCGACGCCGGTGAGATCGTCATCGCCGAATACGACGAGCTGTGCATGCCCCACCCCCGCCCGGCCACCTGAGGGTTTCGGCCCAAACCGGCGGGAGCTAGCGTCGGACCATGCGCACCTTCCGAACGACCATGCCGGCCGCCGCTATGGCCACGACCATGACGGTCAGCATTCTTCTCGTTGGGGCGGGCCCGGCGCCGGCGGCGCCGACCTGGGCACCGGCGGCCACCGCGGCCATCCACCCCGGGGTGCAGACCTTCACCGAGGGTGGCCAGTGCACGGCCAACTTCGTGTTCACCGACGCCGGCGCCGTCTACATCGGCCAGGCCGCCCATTGCTCGGGAACCGGCGGCGCCACGGCCACCAACGGATGCCGCTCGGACTCACTACCCCTGGGCACACCCGTCACCGTGGGGGGAGCGTCGCGCCCGGGTGTGCTGGCCTACAGCTCGTGGATCACCATGCACAACACGGGCGAGTCCGACCCTGACATCTGCGACTTCAACGATCTGGCCCTGGTGCGCCTCGATCCCGCCGACGCGGGCAAGGTCAACCCGTCGATGCCCCACTGGGGCGGCCCCGTCGGCCTGGCGCCGAGCTCGAGCCCGGTCACGTCGCTGGTCTACAGCTCGGGCAACTCCAAGCTCCGCCTGGGCCTGGCCCTGCTGCAGCCCAAGCTCGGCGTCAGCCTGGGCGACGACGCCGGGGGCCGGTCGCACCACGTCCTGACGCTCACCCCGGGTATTCCCGGCGACTCCGGCAGTGGCTTCCTCGACGCTCAGGGCCGGGCTCTGGGCCAGCTGAGCACGCTCGAGATCCTGCCCATGCCCGGCACCAACGACGTGGGCGACCTCCGCTTCGAGCTCGACTACCTGCACTCGAAGACATCCATGACCGCCCAACTGGCCGTGGGTACCCAACCCTTCAACGGCAACCAACTCCCCCTCGGGTCCTAGGTCCACCTCGGCCCCTCCGTGACGGCAGCCCCGAGGGCCCGAGCGGCCCTGTGAGCGGGAACACGCAGGGCCCGAGCGGCCCTGTGATCGGGATGGCCGGTCCCGACCGACCTGATCCGCGGATCGGCAGGCCGGGTGATCCCCCCTACACGCGGGGCATCCACCCGCGGATGTACGCCGAGCGACTGTGGACGATGCGCCAGTACGCCGGGTTCGCCACGCCCGAGGCCACCAACGCCCGCTTCCGCCTCCTGCTCGACGCCGGCCAGACCGGGCTGTCCTGCGCGTTCGACCTGCCCACGCAGATGGGCTACGACTCCGACCATCTACGGGCCGAAGGCGAAGTGGGCCGCGCCGGCGTCGCCATCGACACGATCGACGACATGCGCCATCTGCTCGCCGGCCTTCCCCTCGAGCGCATCACCATGTCGATGACCATCAACGCCACCGCCCCGGTGCTCCTGGCCCTCTACCAGGAGGTGGCCACCGAACGCGGCGTGGCCCCCGAGCGCCTCGGAGGCACCGTCCAGAACGACCCCCTGAAGGAGTACGTCGCCCGGGGAACGTTCATCTATCCGCCGGGCCCGGCGCTCCGGCTGGTGACAGACGTGATCGACCACTGCCGGCGCCATCTCCCCCGGTGGAACCCCATCTCGGTGTCGGGGTACCACCTGCGGGAGGCCGGGGCCACGGCCACCCAGGAGCTGGCGTTCACCCTGGCCCACGCCATTGCCTACGTGCAGGCGGCCGCCGACGCCGGCGTCGGTGTCGACGAGGTCGGAACGCGCATGTCCTTCTTCTTCGGAGCCCACAACGAGCTGTTCGCCGAGGTGGCCAAGTTCCGGGCGGCCCGCCGCATGTGGCACCACATCATGGTCGACCGCTTCGGCGCGACCGACCCCCGGGCTTCCCAGTTGCGCTTCCACACCCAGACCGACGGCTCCACGCTCACCGCCCAACAACCCGAGCTGAACATGGTGCGCGTGGCCCTCCAAGGGCTGGGCGCCGTGCTCGGCGGCACCCAGAGCCTGCATACCAACGCCTACGACGAAGCCCTGGGCCTACCCACCGAGCACTCGGCACGCATCGCCCTTCGTACCCAGCAGGTGCTCGCTCACGAATCGGGTGTGGCCGCGACCGCAGACCCACTGGGCGGTTCGTGGTTCGTCGAGGCACTCACCGACGAGACCGAGGCCGAGGCCTGGCGGCAGTTGGCCGTCATCGACGACCTCGGCGGGGCGGTGGCGGCCATCGAGGCGGGCCACGAGCAGGCAGCCATCGAGGCTGCGGCCTACGCCCACGCCCGTGCAGTGGAGGCCGGGGAGAGGATCGTCGTCGGTGTCAACCGCTTCACCGACGACGACGACCCGCCTGCCCGTCCCGGCAACCGGCCCGACCCCGGCCCGGCCGCCGAACGGGGTGAGCAACTCGCCGCCTGGAGGCGTCGGCGTGATCAGGCCGCGGTCGACGCGGCCCTGGCCGAAGTGGAGGCCGTGGCCCGGGGCGACGGGAACCTGATGGGTCCCCTGGGCGCCGCCCTACGCCGGGGGGCCACGGTCGGCGAAGTGAGCGACGCCCTCCGCCACGTATTCGGCACCTGGGAGCCGGGTGGGTGACCTTGCGTTCTGGCGTGCGAACCGCGTTCGTTTCCAGCACGTTTCGCACGCCAGAAGGGTGTCAGCCTAGGATTTGAGCTGGCGAGGCACGCGTTGTGCCTGACCTTCACAAAACTGAAAGGTGGTTCGAAGCGCGCCATGACGGTTAAGAGCGGCAGTCATTCCATCGGCCCTGAGAACGGGCAGCTAACAGTCAGCACCTACGTCGGAGGTATGGGGGCGAAGATGGGCCACGACCTCGTGCTCCAAGCGACGCGGTGGAACGGCACCGTCAACCTCGACGCCGACAACCCGGCAGCATCGAGCGTGCAGGTCACCGTCGACGCCGACTCCCTCGAGGTGGCACAAGCCAGCGGAGGCCTCAAGCCCCTCAGCGACAAGGACAAGGGCGACATCGCCCAGAACCAGTCAAAGACCTTGCAGACGAGCAAGCACCCGCAGATCACGTTCCAGTCGACGGCGGTCACGGGCAACGCGCCCAAGCTGTCGGTGCAGGGCAACCTCACCATCACGGGGAACACCAAGCCCGTCACCCTCGATGTCACTGTCGACGACGGTGCCGGCGGGACCAAGGTCACCGGCACGACCAAGCTCCAGCACAGCGACTTCGGAGTGAAGCCGTACTCGAAGATGGGGGCCCTCAAGGTGAAGGACGAGGTCGACCTGCAGTTCGTACTGACCCTTCCCTCGGCCTGAGGTAGGAGCCACCCACGCCAACGCCGGAGCGGACCACGACCACGGTCCACGCGCCGGCCCGGCAGCCCTTCGACTTCGGGGCGTCGCTGCGCTTCATCGGGAGCTTCCCGGCGACGGCCGGCGAGCAGAGCATCGACGACGGTGTGCTGAGGTGCGCGCTGCGAGCGGGCGGCGCGCCTGTCGGGGCGCGGATCACCGCCGAGGGCGACGGGTTGCGCTACGAGTTGGAAGCGGCGCCGTCGCTGAGCGACGAGGCCGTTGCCGCGGCCACGGACCGGCTGTCGTTCTTTCTCGGGCTCGACGACGCCATCGCCGAGCTCTACGCCCTCGCCGCCGCCGACCCGCCGTTCCAGCGCGTGGTCGACGGGTTGTACGGCTACCACCAGGTGAAGTTCCCTTCGCCTCTCGAGCTCATGTGCCGGGCGATCCTGGCTCAGCGGGTACCGATGGCAGGCGCCCGCAAGATGAAGCAGGCCATCGTCACCGCCGCCGGAAACAGCATTGTCGTGGACGGCACCGAGCTGTGGGCGTTTCCCGATCTCGGACAACTGCTCACCCTCACCCCCGACGATCTCGTCGACCTGATCGGCAATCGCCGCAAGGCCGGTTACCTCCACGGTGCCTTCCGCCAGTGGGAGCAGATCGACGAGACATTCCTCCGCAACGGCGACGTCAACCTGGTCCGGGAGCGTCTTCTCGCCATTCCGGGTATCGGGCCGTGGTCGGCGACCTTCCTCATGGTGCGCGGTCTGGGGCGGTCGGAGGAGATCAGTGCCGACCGGGAGAGCAACCTCGCCGCTTCGGGCGTGTACGGGCGCACCCTGACCGAGGTCGAGTACCTCGAATTGGCCGCACGATACGGGCGGTGGCGGGGCTACTGGGCCCATTACCTGCGCGCCGCCGGCTGAAGCTTCTAGCTCGGGGACTCGCGGAGGGCGTCGCACACGGTCGACAAGCGCGGTGATGCCGGCAGCGTCTCCGCCAGAAGGCTGGTGAGGAATGACTCCCAGGATCCTGCGCCGCAGCCGGCAACGCTGGCGGTAGCCTCGATCGATGGGGTCGCCGGTCCGGTTCGTGATCATTGGTGGGGGCCCGGCGGGGAACCAGGCGGCCACCACGGCCGCCCGCCTGGGTGCCGAGGTGACGCTCATCGAGCGCGACATCGTCGGCGGCGCGGCCCACCTGTGGGACTGCATCCCGTCGAAGGCCATGATCGCCACCGGCGGCGCCATCTCCTTCGCCCGACGGTCGGCCGGAATGGGCCTGGCCCGAGGTGAGGCGGCTATCGACTTCAGTGCCCTCAAGCACCGCATCACCGCCATCGAGGACCACCTGAACCGGTCGGTCGTCGACCTGCTGACCAGTCAGGGCGTCCGTCTGGTGCGGGGTCATGGTCGTCTCGCCGGCCCCCACGAGGTGGTGGCAGACACGGGCCTGGGCACCGAGGAGTTGCACGCCGACGCAATCCTGCTGTGTACCGGCACCCGGCCCCGCGTACCCGAGTGGTGCACGCCCGACGGCGACCGGGTGCTCACCACCCGTCACGCCTATCCGCCCCCGACACTGCCCGGACACCTGGTGGTGGTCGGATCGGGCGTTACGGGCGTGGAGTTCGTGCACATGTTCCGGTCCTTCGGTTGCGCGGTGACCCTGATCGTCAGCCGCCAGCAGGTTCTGCCGGGCAAGGACGCCGAAGTGGCGGCCGCCCTGGAGGAAGACTTCGCCCGCCGCGACATCGTGCTGTTGAAGGGGGCGCGCGCCGTGGCCATCGATCGCCCCGAAGGCGAGGTGGTGGTGCGCTGCCACGACGGACGGTCGGTTGCCGGCACCCACGCCCTGCTGGCCATCGGAGCGGAGCCCAACTCTGAAGACCTCGGGTTGGAGGCGGCCGGGGTGGACGCCGACGGTGCCGGGTTCGTCCCAATCAACCACCACTGCCAGACCAACCTGAGCCACATCTACGCTGCCGGCGACCTGTCGGGGAAGTTGCCGTTGTCGTCGGTGGCGGCCATGCAGGGCCGCAAGTTGGCCGAACACGTGATGGGCCTGCACACCCGCCAGCATCGTCACCTCGACTACGACAAGGCGGCCCAAGCCATTTTCACCGAACCGGAGATCGCCGAGGTGGGCATCGCCGAGGCCGAGGGCTTCGCCACCGGGCGCAAGATACGCGTCACCAAGGTGCCGTTCTCGGCCAACGCCAAAGCCCTCATCAACGACGAGACACGCGGCTTCGTGAAGATTCTGTCCGACCCCGCCACCGGCGTGGTGCTCGGGGGCTCGATCGTGGGTCGCCACGCGGCAGAGCTGATCTCGGTCATCGCCCTGGCCGTCAACGCCAACCTCAAGGTGGGCGACATCTTCGACAGCCTGTTGTCCCACCCCACCCTCGCGGAGGCCCTGGCCGAAGCCGCTGAGTAACTGGCGGCGGGCACCGGTACTAATCAGACGTTGGGCCCCGCTGCCTCCGCGACATCCGCAATGAACTGGGTCTGGTGAGTGGCCGGGGGGAATCGCACCCCCCGGCTCTCGGAGAACCGTACGTGACAGTCTCCCGTCATACGGCTCCAACAGGCCGGCTGGAGGTGGGTGAGGCGAAGGTCCAGTGGGCGAAGAGATTGGGCTCCCGCTG
>JBBSHU010000059.1:0-18457 GCA_038232455.1 Acidimicrobiales bacterium | reverse complement strand
TGACAGTCGAGCCGCCGCCGCTCAGGTTGGCGTACCAGGCACCGGTGGACGGACGGAAGACGGCGATATCGGTCTTTCCGTCGCCGTTGTAGTCGCCGGGAACGGGCACGTCGCTGGAGGCACCCCAGGCCGTGACAGTCGAGCCGCCGCCGCTCAGGTTGGCGTACCAGGCACCGGTGGACGGACGGAAGACGGCGATATCGGTCTTTCCGTCGCCGTTGTAGTCGCCGGGAACGGGCACGTCGCTGGAGGCGCCCCAGGCCGTGACGATGCTGCCGCCCCCGCTGAGGTTGACGTACCAGACACCGGTGGAGGGACGGAAGACGGCCACATCCGTCCTGCCGTCACCGTCGAAGTCGGAGACGGGACGGTTGCCGGGCGCCGCGCTCGCCGCGGCGACTCCCGACCTCGCGATCGCCGGCACGACGACGCCGGCAAGCAGCACTGCCACCGAGACAACTGCCTTGGCGACGCGGGTGGCGCTCCGGTGAGCAGCGCTCGATCCTGGCGTCTCGGTGCTCATGCCGGTTCTCCTCGGTGTCGGGGCGCCTTGGGCGTCGATACCTACCAGAGACGTCAGCTCGCGGTCTGATACATGCCCGCGTCACGTGAAGTCGGGAATGTCGAGAACACCATCGGCGTCGAGGCTGAACCCCGGGTTGTGGGCGATCTCCCAGAGGTGGCCGTCGGGGTCACGGAAGCACCCGGCGTAGCCCCCGTAGAACGTGTCGGAGGGCCGTCGCGTGACCGTGGCCCCGGCGCCCTCGGCGGCCGCAACAACCTGGTCGACCTCTTCGGGCGCGCGCACGTTGTGGGCAAACACGACACCGCCGAAGCCTCCGTCCCCGGTGGCCTCGACACCCGAGTCGTCAGCCAGCTTGTCCCGGCCCCACAGAACCAGCACGATCCCACCGGCCCGGAAGAACACCGTCTCCTCGACCTCCTGGCCCCGCCAGCCCAACTGCTCGTAGAACTCACGAGCGCGGCTCAGATCGGCGACGCCCAACGTGATCAGGCTGACGCGCTGTTCCATGCGAGCAAGGTACTCGTCGTGCCGCCCGAACCGGCCGTTCCGTGGGCATGCGACGTTTGCGGCATCGATCGGCGGGAACAGACCACAGATGTCCGACAGCCCACCCGTCGTGGTGATCACGGGCGGGTCCGCCGGCGCCGGCCGCGCCGCAGCGCGAGCCTTTGCCCGGAAGAGCTACGACGTCGGCCTCTTGGCCCGGGGCGTCGAGCGGCTGGACGCGGCTCGTTCTGAGCTGGAGGACCTTGGGGTGCGCTGCCTGGCCGTTCCGACCGACGTGGCCGACGCCGGGGCGGTGGAGGACGCCGCCGCCCGGATCGAGGCCGCCCTGGGGCCGATCGGCGTCTGGGTGAACAGCGCCATGACGTCGGTCTTCGCTCCGGTGCATCAAGTCTCCGCCGACGAGGTGCGCCGGGTCGCCGAGGTCACCTACCTGGGAAGTGTCAACGGCATCCTGGCCGCGCTGAGGCGCATGCGGCCTCGCAACGCGGGAACGATCGTCCAGGTCGGGTCCGCCCTGGCCTACCGGGCCATCCCGCTCCAGGCCAGCTATTGCGGATCGAAGTTCGCCATTCGAGGGTTCGTCGACTCCGTTCGCTGCGAGCTGCTGCACGACAAGAGCGGGGTACGGATCACCTCCGTCCACATGCCGGCCCTGAACACACCCCAGTTCGGTTGGGTCCGCGCCCGGCTGCCGTTCCACCCCCAACCCGTCCCGCCGATCTACCAGCCGGAAGTGGCCGCTCGGGCCATCGTGTGGGCCGCCGAGCACCCCCGTCGGGAGTACTGGATCGGCTATCCGACCGTAGGCGCCATCCTGGCCAACCACTTCGTGCCCGGCCTGCTCGACCGGTATCTGGCCCGGACCAATTTCGAGGCCCAGCAGACGGATATGCCCATTGGGGCCGAGCGTCCGGACAATCTCCACGAACCCGTCTCCGGGTCCCAGGGTGCCCACGGCATCTTCGACGACCGAGCCAAGGCTCGCAGCCTGCAGAGCCGGCTGAGCATGGGGCGCCGGTCTGCCTTCGAAGCTGCCTCCAGCCCGCTGTCGGCGCTCACCGCCCGCCGGCGGAGCTGAGCCGCCCATCGACACTCCGAGTGAGTGGATCGCAGCCGGCGGGGTAGGGAGGCGTCATGCGAGTCGTCGTCACCGGGGCAACCGGCAACGTAGGGGCGAGCGTGTGCGAAGCGTTGTCGGCCGAACCGGCGGTCGACTCGATCCTGGGCCTGGCCCGGCGGTTGCCGACCCTCGACCTACCCAAGGTCACCTGGGCATCCGCCGACGTCTCGTCGTCAGATCTGGAACCTCACTTCCGGGGTGCCGACGTCGTCGTCCACCTGGCCTGGCTGATCCAACCGTCGCACCAGCCGGCGGTTCTCGAGGCGACCAACGTGGAAGGCACCGCCCGCGTGCTGGCGGCCGTGGCGCGTACCACCGTTCCCGCGCTGGTGTACGCCTCGTCGGTCGGCGCCTACTCGGCCGGCCCCAAGGACCGTCCCGTGCTCGACACGACGAGGGCCCGCACCGAGCTCGGGTGGCGGCCGACGGTTGGGGCCGGGGAGGCACTGCGCGAGCTGCTGGAGGGCCTGGCCGACGGGGCCGGCGGGCCCACACCGCCGCTGGCGCGGGAGACGACGGTTCCGAGGCGGAGCATGCCCGACCTGCTGACCCGGCAACGAGCACATGACACGATCACCGAGGAGGAAGGGACATGAAGGCAGTGGTGTGGCACGGTCGCCATGATGTGCGGGTCGACGAGGTGGATGACCCCAAAGTGGAGGAGCCCACCGACGCCGTCATCCGGGTGACGTCGACGGCAATCTGCGGGTCCGACCTGCACCTCTATTCGAAGCTGTGGCCGGCCATGAAGGAGGGCGACATCCTCGGCCACGAGCCCATGGGCGTGGTGGAGGAGGTCGGCGCCGAGGTGTCGCACATCCGACCGGGTGACCGCGTGGTGGTGCCGTTCAACATCGCCTGTGGTCGTTGCTGGCTGTGCGACAAGCAGATGTACTCCCAGTGCGACACGACCCAGAACAAGACGCTTCGCAAGGGGGCCAGCCTGTTCGGCTACACCCACCTCTACGGTGCCGTCCCGGGCGGCCAGGCCGAATACCTGCGGGTTCCGCAGGCCCATTTCGGGCCGGTGAAGGTGCCCGAGGGTCCGCCCGACGAACGATTTCTCTACCTCTCCGACGTGATCCCCACGGCCTGGCAGGCCGTGGTCTACGCCGGTGTGCAGCCGGGCGACACGGTGGGCGTCTGGGGGTTGGGGCCTATCGGCCAGCTCTGCGTCCGCATCGCCCGCCACCTGGGCGCCGCCCGGGTGATCGCCGTCGATCAGGTCGCAGAGCGCCTCCGCCTGGCCGAGAAATGGGGAGCGGAGACGATTGATTTCGGCGCCGTCGACGACGTGACCGACGCCATCTGGGAGCTCACCGACGCCCGCGGCGTCGACTCCGGGATCGACGCCGTGGGGATGGAGGCGGCGGGCTCCACGGCCGACTCGGTCTTGGCCGCGATCAAGGTCCAGCCCGACAAGCTGGTGGGGTTACGGAACTGCGTCGGCTCGATCCGCCGGGGCGGCACCCTTTCCGTCAGCGGGGTCTACGCCGGCCACTATCCATTGTTCCCGCTGGGCGATCTCTTCGACAAGCAGATCGCCATTCGCATGGGCCAGGCCAACGTGCGCCGATGGATCGATGACATCCTGCCCCTCGTCACCGCCGACGACGACCCACTCGGCACTGAATCGCTGGCCACCCATCGACTTCCCCTCGACCAGGCGCCCCACGGTTACGAGATCTTCCAGAAAAAGCAGGATGGAGCCATCAAGGTTGTCCTTAAGCCGTAGCCCGAGGCCTTTGCCCGGGCTCACCCGCCGCTATCGGGCCTGTTCGATCTCGGCCACTTCTCGCCCGAGGCGGCCCGTGCCGCCGGTTACGACTGCCTAGTCCCGAACTCTCCGTAGAACCCGTCGCCCGTCGGAATGAGTCAGACCAGGTCGAGGACGCCCCACAAATCGTCGACGCGGTGCACGCCCGGGGTCACCTGCGGCGGCAGCCCCGACACGTGTTCGTCGTCGGGCCGCCACACGTGCACGGGACGCAGGCCGGCGGCCAGCGAGCCCTCGACGTCGGGGTACCAGGTGTCACCCACGAACAAGGCTTCCTCGGGGGGCAACCCGCACTGTTGCATGGTGAGCTCGAAGATGCGGGGGTGGGGCTTGCGCACGCCGACCTGGGCCGAGGTGACCACGACGTCGAAGGCGGTGTCGAGGCCGGACATGGCGATGGCCCGGTCGAGGTCCCAGCCCCAGTTCGAGCACACGGCCACGGTGAGTCCCCGTTGCCGTAGTTCGGCGAGTACCGCGGGGGCCTCGTCGTAGGCCGCCAGGCGGAAGTCGCCGAGCGCGACGTGCAGCTCGGCGGCCAGCTCTTCGATGTCGTCGGCGTCCACGCTGCTTCCCCTTGCCAGGCGACGGAGGCGGTCGCGCTCCCACGCCAAATAGTGGTCGCGGGTGGCGGAATGCTCGAGATGGTCCATGCCGTCGAACACCTCGGCCTGCCAGGCTTCGTAGGCCTCCTGCTCCAGGCGATGGCCGCGCTGGGCCAGGACCTGGTCGACGGGCGAGCCCCACGACACGGCTCGGGCCAGAGTGCCGTAGAAGTCGAAGACAACGGCGCGAGCCACGGCCGGACTCTACGGCCCCGGGAGACCGTCTCCCATCGCGGGCGTCACCTGAAGCTGGCAGAGTCTGACGATGATCGATACGGAGACGACAAGAAGAATCGTCGAGTTTCACGGCCATATGTGTCCGGGACTGGCTATGGGTATCCGGGCCGCCGAGGTGGCGTTGGCCGAGATCGGCCCCCACTCGACAGACGAGGAGGTGGTGGCGATCGTTGAGACGGACATGTGTGGTGTCGACGCCATCCAGTTCCTCACCGGATGCACCTTGGGCAAGGGCAACCTCATCCATCGCGACTATGGCAAGAACGCGTACACGTTCATCCGACGCTCGGACGGCCGGGCCATCCGTGTCAGCGGCCGCGGTGGCGAGTCGCACCCGCCCGACCCCGACCCCGCGCGAGAAGCGGTGTTCGCGGCGATGGGCTCCGGGGCGGCCTCCGACGAAGACCGGGAGCGGTTCTCGGCGGTCATGCAGGAACGGTCGGCGGCCATCCTGGCTGCCCCGCTCGACGACATGTACGAGGTCCGCGAGGTCGAGGCCGTCGTACCGCCGTCGGCCCGGGTTTTTGCCTCCATCGCCTGCGCGACGTGTGGTGAGGCCACGATGGAGACGCGGATACACCTGCTCGACGGCCGCCAGCTGTGCCCTCCCTGCTTCGACGTGGCGGTGGCCGACGACTGACGATGCTGCACGCCACGTGGTACGGACGGCTCGTAGCTCGGTGTGCGGCAAACGAAGTCAGGGTTCGGATCGTGCCAGCTTGGCTCGGGACCGGAGCGCCTCGAAGGGCTTGACGCCCGCGGCCGACAGGCGCAACCAGCCGAGGACGGTGCCGGTGACAGCCCAGAAGGCGGTCGTCCCGCCCAGGCTGGCCAGACGGAATCGCCAGACCAGCGTGGCCGGGGCCCCGACCACGTCGGGCGATCCGGGGAGGGCGATCCAGCCCACCACGACGAGGGCGGCGTAGACGCCGGCGACGGCGGGAAGTCTCAGGTGGTCGGGCCAGTGCCGACCATCGAGCCACCGGCCCAGTCGCCAGGCACCCGCGGTGGACACCACCGACCAGGCCAGCATCAGCAGGTAGAGGATCGTGCGCCGGCTGATGGTGGCGGGGTCGCCGACGCTCGGAGGGTTGCCCGGGTACTTCAGGAACGGCACCAGGTTGACGGTGAGGAACCCGACACCGGCCAGAGTCACCGCAGCCCGCCAGTCGGAGGGGGTGGCCAGGTGTCGGCGCAGGATGAAGTAGGCCACGGCGAACACCGCGCCCAGGCAGAGGCCCCAGACGATGGCGGCCGCGACACCGCCGGCCTGCTGGGCGCCACGCGAGAACATGTCGCCGCCGGCCGCACCGGGGTGGGCGCGCTGCTCGAGGGTGACGGCCTCGCCGATGGTCGACTCCCCGGCGAACAGCAGGACGAGGGCCAGCGCCGCCCCCCCCGCCAGACCGGCCAGGGCGCCGTCGCGCACGTGGCGACGCACGGTTCAACTCCTTTCGACGGTTGGGCCGCCCCGCCGCGTGCGCCGGACGGCCCGATCCGTCAGTCAGCTAGTGGCACGGGACGCCGAGAAAATGGCGGCCGTCATGGAACACTTCGTGGATCACCGAGGCTCCGGCGTGGAGGGTGGCTCCGTTCTCCAGGGTCACGGCGTAGACGGCGACGAGGGCCAGGGTCACGACAAGCCAGGACCACAGAGGTACCCGTCGCCGAACGAGATCAGCAGTGCTTTCCAGTTGCATCACCCCCTCTCCCGATCGGGCGAAGTGCCTTGGTACGAAATGGCTGGTGAGATATTGACGCGTGCGCCGCCGGCATGCTCGTGACCTGCGCCGATCGGAGCGCCCACCCGGTGTTCATGGCCGGGCATGGCCGTGCGGTAGACGCACAGGTCGCAGTTCATGTGGGCATCGCCGGCGAGGGCCTCCCGGTAGCGGTCGAGGAGGAGGGTGGCGATACGGGGGTCGGCACCGAGGTAGGGACCGTGGCGGACGTCGACTCCGGGGTGAGCGTCGGCCCACGCCGCCGTCTGGTCCCGGATGCGGGCGACGAGGACTCCGGTGAACAAGAAGTACGGCACCACGGCGATGCGGGTCGCGCCCAGGCGCAGGCAGCGGTCGAGGGCCGCGGCGACGTCGGGCGGGGCGAGAGAGACGAACGCCGGCTCCACCTGGCTCAGCCCCCCCGCATCCCACAGCAGGCGGCCCACCTTGTAGAGATCGGCGTTGGCATCGGGGTCCGATGAACCGCGACCCACCACGACCACAGCCGTGGTGGCGGGATCGTCGGCGCCGATCGCCTCGCTGATCCGGTCCTGGGCGACGGCGAGAACCAGGGGATGGATGCCCAGGTCGCGCGCGTAGTGGAACCGGACCCCAGGGTGACGGTGACGGCCCCGGTGCAAGGCGGCGGGGCCGTCGTTCTTGAGGTGACCGGCGCCCAGGAGGATGAGGGGACTGGCCACCACCGACGTGGCTCCGCCGGCCACCAGGCGGTCGATGGCCGTGTCCAGGTCGGGGGGGGCGAGCTCGATGTAGCCGCAGCCCACCTCCAGGTCGGGCGCCTGGGACCGCACCACGTCGGCCAGTTTCCAGTACTCGGCCACCCCGGCGGCCGACCGGCTGCCATGGCCGACGACGAGGAGGGCGGGGTGAGCCGTCATGCCTGGGCCAGTCGCCACATGGCGTTGACGGCGGCTGCGGCCACTGCGCTACCGCCCTTTTCGCCGACGTTGCTCACCGCCGGCAGGCCACTCGCCCGCAACGCCGCCTTCGACTCGGCGGCCCCGACGAACCCGACGGGCAGGCCCACCACGAGCGCCGGCGCGAACCCGTCTCCGGCGACCAGGCGCAACACCTCGGTCAGGGCGGTGGGGGCACAGCCGACCACCACGATGGCACCCTCGGGGTGGAGCGCCGCTGCTTCCCGCATTCCCGCGGCACTCCGGGTCAGCGTCTGCGCGTCGGGGCCGTCGCCGACCACATCGCCGAGGTGGCATGACACCTCGGGCCCGCGGATACCCCGGGCCACCATCTCCACGTCGGTGATCACCGGGGCCCCCGAGCGCATCGCGGCCACGCCGGCGGCGACGGCGGCCTCGCCGGCGACCACGGTGGTGGCGTAGTCGAGGTCGGCACTGGCGTGCACGATGCGGGCGACCACGGCCCGTGAGAGTGGCCCGAAGCCCGACAGGTCGACCCGCTCGGCCAGGATGCGGAAGCTCTCGGCTTCGATCTCGTCCCCTGCACAACTTGGCGCGCTCGACGACGTCATGAGCTGATCATCGCGACACGTTGGGGGACGGGGTCGACTGTCAGGGCGTCGCGCGGGCAGATCTCGATGCAGGCCAGGCAGCCGGTGCAGCGGCTGTCGATGGTAGCCGGTCGCTTCGGCGCGGCCAGCAGCGCCCGCTCCGGACAGGTGACGAGACAGGCACCGCAGGCGGTACAGCCCTCGTCGACGACAACGGTGAAGCTCTTCGTCCCGACGACGCTCACTGTCGGTAGCCCCGGGGGGTGACCATGCGGCCGGCCACCACTGTGGTGGTCGACGAGCCGACGATCACGCAGGTCGTCATGCCCACGGTCTCGACGTCGAGGCC
The DNA here is from genome assembly GCA_038232455.1 of Acidimicrobiales bacterium. Taxonomy (GTDB): domain Bacteria; phylum Actinomycetota; class Acidimicrobiia; order Acidimicrobiales; family AC-14; genus DATAQC01. Next base: position 10,129 of record JBBSHU010000059.1, on the reverse strand, counting down.
GGCCAATGTGGTGAGCACGACGCGCTGGCGCGGCCTGGCTGCATCGGTGACCACGCCGACCGGCGTCTCCGGTGTCCGGTGGGCTTCGAGGAGCGTGCGGGCGGCGTCGAGTTGCCACGACCGTCCCCGGGAGCGCGGGTTGTAGAGCACCACGACCAGGTCGGCGGCGGCCGCCGCGATGAGGCGGGCCTCGATCGCCGACCACGGGGTTAGGAGATCGGACAGGCTGATGACCACGTGGTCATGAGCAAGGGGAGCGCCGAGCAGGGCGGCGGCGGCCAGGGCGGCCGGTACTCCCGCCACGACATCGATGTCGACATCGGCGGCGGCGCCGGTTTCGCCCGCCCATTCGAGAGCGATGCCGGCCATGGCGTACACGCCGGAATCTCCCGAGGAGACGAGAGCGACACGACGACCGGCGCCGGCTTCGGCGAGCGCCTGTTTGGCCCGCACCACCTCGTCGCCGATGGGGCTGCGGATCACTTCCTGGCCGGGGCTGAGGAGGTCGGCGCACTGGTCGACGTAGGGGCCGTAGCCGATCACGACCTCGGCGTGGCGCACCGCGACGTCGGCGGCCGGCGTGCGGTAGCCGGCGTGGCCCGGGCCCAGCCCCACGATGGCCAGCCGCCCCCGGGGATGGCGCCGCCGGGCCACGGCCACGGTGGCGTGGGCAGTGGCTGTCTTGGCCACGACGAGCTCGGCTCCGGCGCCGGCGGCCAGGAGGGCGGCCGCCTCGGCCACGCTGGGTGTGCCCACGGCGGCGGCGACCACGGGGCTGGGCGACGGGACGGACACGGTATTCAGGGCGGCGGCGGTGAAGGCCCGAATGGGCAGCCCGAGGGCGACGATGGCCGGATCGGCGGCCCGGCGGTCGATCGTGGCCACCTCGGCCACCGACGAGCGGGCGAGCCCGGCTCCGGTCAGGGCGGCGGCGACGAGATCGCGGACCTCGTCGGTGGGAGCCCCGGTGGAGGCTCCCACCCCGATCACCAGCGACGCCGGGTGCAGGGCCACCACGCCAGGAGCGGCGGCGACGGCCAGATCGGTGACCACGATCGACCCCGAATCACGAGCGGCTATTGTTCCGACCAGAGCGGGGGGCACGGGCCAATCCATCTCGTTGACCACAGCGGGGGGGTGTCCGTCGAGCATGCCGGCGGTGACACCGGCGATGTCGCCGGTGGCCACCATGGTGGGGAGTTGGTCAAGGGCGACCGTGGCGGTGACGTCGGTGGCGGTGGTGATCACGGGGACGGCGCCGAGCAGGTCGGCCACCTGGCGGGCCAGTTGGTTGGCGCCCCGGGCGTGGCCGCCGCACAGGGCAACGGCGAAGCGTCCTGTCTCGTCGACGCACACCACGGCGGGATCGGTGGCCTTGTCGGCGAGCAGGGGGGCGATGATGCGAACGACGGCACCCGTGGCCAGGAACAGGACGAGGCCGTCGACGTCGGCCCAGCGGTCGGCCACGGTGTTGCCGGCATCGCCATGGACAGCCGGAAAGGGCAGCCGGGCCGCCAGCGCCCGCCCCCGTTCGGTGACCGAGACCGACAACACGTTGGTCACCCGGGGTAGGCTCATTCGTCGGGGCCCCAGGCCACGAAGACGGGGTTCTCGGCGGCCAGGCGGAAGCTGCCATCGGGGAGGGGTCGGCCCCGGCTGACCTGTATCTGGACGAGGTGGCCCAGGCGCTCCGCTGCGGCCGCCGCCCGATCGACGGCGGCGTAGGTGGCCACCACTCGACCGTCGGGATTCAGGCGGTCGAGCACGGCGTCGAGCACGCCCAGCCCTCCGCCGCCCACGAAGGCCCGGTCGGGTCCGTCGAGGGCATCCAGGCAGTCCGGTGCCGAGCCGTGCACGACCTCGACGGCCGCTCCGTGGGCGGCCACGTTGGCGCGGGCCCGATCGACGTCGTCGGGATCGCGTTCGATGGCCACGACCCGCAGGCCCGGCGCCAGGAGGGCGCATTCGGTCGCCACGCTGGCACTTCCGGCCCCCACGTCCCAGAGGACCCCGGTGGGGGGCAGGGCCAGCTTGCCCAGGACCACCGCCCGCACCTCGGCCTTGGTGACCATGCCCTGGCGATGGGCGAACTCGGCGTCGACCCGTCCCCAGGCCAACGTCGGCGCCGACCCGACAGCTGCATCCGCCTCTCCGTCGAGCAGGATCACGACCGAGACGGGGTCCCACTCGCCTGCGACCAAGCCGGCCATGTCGACCTCCACCACGGCCTCGTCGTGGCCTCCCAGACGACTGCAGACGGCTACCCGGCGATGGCGGCCGCCGAGGCGCACCAACTCCCGGCCCAGAGCCTGGGGCGGATTGTCGGGTGACGTGAGCACGGCCACCTTGGGCGAGCCCGCGGCCCGGCGGGCGGCGTCGTCGATCGGGCGGCCGTGGGCCGACACCACCACGGCGTCGTCCCAGGGCAGGCCCAGGCGGGCGAAGGCGAGAGCCACCGAGGACGGGGCGGGATGGACCTCGAGCGACCCCGGGCCGAAGCGCTCGGCCAGGGCCCGCAAGATGCCGAAGAAGCCGGGATCACCCGATCCCAGCACGCACACCCGGCCGGGCTCGTCGTCGATGGCATCGAGCACGGACGCGACATCGCCCTTGACCGTGAGGCGCCGGGTGCCGGGTGGGGTAAAGGCGTCGAGATGGCGGTCGCCGCCGACGATCAGGTCGGCGTCCTGCACAGCCCGGGCCGCGTCCTTGGCCAGCTCGGGACCGATCACTCCCACGACGATCACGGGCATCTCAGGCACGAGCCACGACCCTGCGCCCCTCGAAGTCGGCCATGAGGACATCGACGGTGAGCTTCCCAGCGGTGTGCTCCTCGCAGGCCTGCCTCGCCAGTTCGCATACCTTGGTCAGCGGCCCGATCGCGTCGTTGGCGAGACAGGTCTCGAAGAAGTGCCGGGCCGTTTCCGTGGCGGTGGCCGAGGCCACGACTTCGGCCGGCGCCTTGACCGACCGGGCCACCGCGGCGAGCAGCTTGCCGTCGACCTTCGATCTCCGGAAGTGCGTCATCATCGTGCCCGCCGCCAGTTTGGTGATCTTTCCGGCCATGCCCACGAAGACAGTGTGGTGGAAGCCCATGGCCGCGACCTTGCGCAACGCCGTCCCGGCGTAGTCGCCCACCTCGACGAAGCAGACGTCGTCGAGGGCGGGGTGCAGGGCCATCGCCAGTCTCTCGGTCCGGCTTCCGGTGGCCAGGATCACCGTGTCCTCGCCCTGGGCCGCGGCCACCTCGATCTGCTGCACGATCGACGCCCGCCAGGCCGCCGTGGAGTAGGGCTTGACCACCCCGGTGGTTCCCAGGATGGAGATGCCGCCGACGATGCCCAGACGGGCGTTGGTCGTGTGGTTCGCCATCTCCTGGCCGTCGGGCACCGACAGGGTCACCACGAGCGGCTCCTGGGTGACTTCCAGAAGAGCATTGAGGATCATCCGTTCGGGGACCGAGGTGATCGACGGCGCCCCCACCGGGAGGCCCAGGCCTGGCTTGGTGACCGTGCCCACCCCGGGGCCGGCGAACAGCTGGGTGGGTCGATCGGCACGGGCCATGCCCACCTTGGCCGTGATGCGCGCGCCGTTGGTGCAATCGGGGTCGTCGCCCGCGTCCTTGACGACAATGGCGCGCGTCGCGCCCTGGGGTTCGACCTCGAACCACTCCCGAGAGCCGTCGGGCAGCGCCACGTCGATGGCCGGCGGCGGTGCGCCGGTGAACAGTCCGGTGGCCGCCGCCTTGGCCGCAGCGCTGGCACAGGTGCCGGTGGTCCATCCCAGGCGCAGGCCGCGCGCGTCCCGCCGTTCACCGAAGGGCTCGTCGGCGGGGTCTTCCTCGGGACGGCTGAACGGCACGGGCAGGCGGTTCTTGCTCATGCCGGCTCCGTGCCCGAACGGAATGCCGGCCGGCCCGCTGTCGTGCCGGGCATCGAACGACGCCGGAACCGGTGGGCGAAGGCGGGCGAGTACAGGTGGCTCCGGGCCGCGGGTGTGTCGCCGAGGGCCGGCCCCACCAGCACGAGCACCGTGGTGGTGGCCCCGGTGGCGACCAGGTCCGCGGCCAGGCGACCCACCGTGGTGGAGACCACCATCTGGTCGGGCCAGGACGCCCGCACGACCACCGCCGCCGGGGTGTGCTCGTCGTAGCCGCTGTCCGCGGCGAGGAGCTGGTCCTGGAGCTCGGTGGGCCGCGCCGCCGACAGGAACACGGCCAGGGTCGCACCGTGGGGGGCATAGTCGGCCACCGACTGGCGAGGCGGCATGGAGGCGGCCGTTCGACCGGCCAGGCGGGTGATGACCACGCTCTGGGCCACGCCGGGCTGGGTGAGCTCGCATCCCATGGCCGCGGCTGCCGCCCCCAACGCCGACACTCCGGCGACGATCTCGAACTCCCGTCCGGCGGTCACGCACCAGTCGATCTGCTCCTGGATGGCCCCGTACACCGAGGGGTCCCCAGAGTGGAGGCGGACGATGGCGGCATCGGGGCTGGCGGCGTAGACCGCCAGCACGTCCTCGAGGGTCATCGCCGCCGAGTCGTGGACCACCGCGTCGGGCCCCGCGTGGACCAGCACCTCGGCGGGAACCAGTGACGAGGCCCAGACCACGATGTCGGCGGCTCCGAGCCGGTTACAGCCCCGGAGGGTGAGCAGGTCGGCCGCACCCGGCCCCGCCCCCACGAACGAGATCACGGGCCGTCTCCGGCCTCGCCCACCTTGCCGGAACGCGGTGGCGGGACGATGAGGGTCACCAGGTACGACGCCGGGCCGCCGGCCAGGTGGGAGGCGCGGCCGATGCGCTGACCGGGCAGGCCCAGCAGCTCGCCGGCCACTGCCCCGTCGAGACGACCGGCGTCAGCGAGGCGTTTGGCCACCGCCGGCAGGTGGCGGCCTCCCTTGTAGACGATCACAGCCGTGCCGTCATCGTCGAGGGCGGCCTCGACCGCCTCGGGGCCGTCGAGGGCGGTGACCAGCGACAGTCGCTCGGTTCCCGTCACCAGGACGGTGCCGGACCGGGAGGCCAGGTCCTGGAACGCGGTGATGCCGGGAACGGTCTCGATGGCGACCGTGTCCCGACGTTGCCGCACCGCCTCGGCGAGGGTCGGGAACGTGCTGTAGATGTTGGGGTCGCCGAGGGTGACGAAGGCCACCTCCTCGCCGGCGTCGAGGCAGGCAAGGACCCGGTCGGCGGCCGCCGCCAGGGCGGCATCGCGAGCCTCGCCCACGCTCATCTCGAACGCCAGCCGCTCGACCGCTGCCTCGGGACAGGCCTGGCGCACGATCGACTCGGCCCGGCCCACGGCGTCGATGGCTGTGGCCGGGGCGAACACGCGATCGGCTTCGGCCAGCACGCGCACAGCCCGAGCCGTGACCAGCTCCGGGTCACCTGGCCCCACTCCGACGCCGATCAGCCTGCTCAAGCTCGTCTCCCGAGACACGACGTCGCGCATTGTCGCAGCCGGGGCCTGGCTCCCGGGAAGCTCCCGGTCACAGTGGCAACGCCGCACCGGACTTTCACCGGCTTCCCGATACCGCAGCGCCCAGGACTGTACTTCGCCGCCCGGGGTGGACGCCTCGAAGGGCGCGGTTCACGGTGTGCGGCCTCATCGGGTGGCGGTGGCCACGAAGCGCTCGGCTCGCCGGGGGTCCGACGCCAGGTGGAGGTGCAGGTAGGAGGCCAGCAGGGTGGGCGAGGCGAAGCCCCCCCGGCCACGACCATGGCGGCCCTCCCACGCCAGGGCGTCGCCGGGCGGGTCCAGCTCCGAATAATGGAACTCGTGGCCCCGCAGCAGGGTTCCCGCCGCAGCGAGGGGCGTGTCGACGGCGGTGACGGCCCGGCGGTAGCCGAGGGTGAGGTTGCCCGTCATGCGGGCGTCGGCCTCCACCGCCCGGGCCATGGCATGGCCGTCGATGGAGCGGGCCAGCCACAGGAGGCCACCGCACTCGGCCCACGTCACCATGCCCCCGGCCACTCGGCCGGCCACCTGGTCGAGCAGGGCCCGGTTGGCGGCCAGGGTGGCGACGTACACCTCGGGAAACCCCCCACCGGCATAGATGGCGTCGATCGCCTCGGGCAGGGCTGCGTCGATCTCGGGGTCCACGGGGACGAGTTCGGCGCCGGCCTGCTCCAGCAACTCCAGGTTGTCGGGGTAGGTGAAGCTGAACCCCCGGCCCCCGACCACTGCCACCCGGGCCCGCCCCGACGGGCGCGCCGCGGGAGGGTCGCCGACGGTGATCGGCGGGCTCGAACGGGCCAGCGCCAGCACGGCGTCGATATCACAGTCGTGGTCCACCACGTCAGCCAGTGCCTCGAGACGGCCCCGCACCCCGGGTTCGTCCTCCACCACGGGTACCAGACCGAGATGCCGGTCCCGCCAGCGCAGGCGGTCGTCGCGGCGCACGACGCCGAGCACGGGGACGCCCACGGGTGCCAGCGCGGCGCGGAGCATGGCCTCGTGGCTGTCGCTCGCCACCCGGTTGAGGACCACACCCGCCATGGCCAGCGTCGGGTCCCACGAGCGAAATCCGTGAACCACGGCGGCGGCCGATCCGCTCAGCCCGGCGGCGTCGACGACCAGCACCACGGGAGCGTCGAGGAGAGTGGCCAGCTCGGCGGTGGAGGCGGTCGCCGCCTCGGGGCCGGCAGGGCGTTTCCCGCCCGCAGATGCGCCGGCTGACCCGTCGAACAGACCCATCACCCCTTCCACGACCAGGATGTCGGCGCCCCGGCCCGCTCGGGCCGCCAGGGCGCCCATGGCCTCGGTGCCACACATCCATGAATCGAGGTTGCGGGCCGGTCGGCCGGTGGCCAGGGCGTGGTAGCCGGGATCGATGAAATCGGGTCCCACCTTGGCCGAGGCCACGGTCAGGCCTCGTTTCCGGAGGGCGGCCATGAGGCCGGTGGCCACGGTGGTCTTGCCCACTCCCGACGCCGTGCCGGCCACCACGATGCGGGGGCCGAGGACAGGCACGACCGGATCATGGCACCAGGGGAGGACAACCGGGACCGAAGGTCGCTGCGGGAGCCCTCACGAGGGTTGCCCCCGTCACTCCGTCAACTACTTCGGCGAGGAGACTCGGTGGCCGAGTTGGCGTGCGGCGTCGGCCATGCGCTGGTCGTAGACGACGAGTTCGCTGATCTCGTCACGCAGGCGCTCCGCCGTGGCGAGATGGATCGCGTCTAGCGATCGAAGGTCGGCCGGGCCCATGGTGCCCGCAAGGTTGAGCACGCGATCATTGACTCGGACGAGGTCGCACCTGGCTAGCACGGCGCGGCCGGCAGCCACCGCGTCCTCGCCGCTGGCAAGCAGCGAGCGCAAGACCTCCGTGCGAGCCAGCGCGCTCGACACCCAGGGACGACGGCGACGCAGATGCCTCCGCAGGGCATCGGATTCCGGCTCGCTCACGGCCAGCTTCACAATCGCAGAAGAGTCCAGATAGACGGCTGCCATCAGCGCTCATCGCGCCGGAGCCGCCCGAGCACCGAAGACGCCGGCTCGGCGACATCTGGAGCGAGGACCAAAGGCGCCGGCAGATCGTCAGGATCTTCGGTCGCCGACTCGATTTCCCCTGCCGCCCGCAGGCGTTCGAGCGGGCTGCCCTCGGGCAGGGGTGTCAGAAGAGCCACAGGGCGGCCTCGATCGGTGATCTCGACAGTCTCACCTCCCTCCACGAGCCTCAGAAGCTCGCTCGCACGCTGCCTGAGAGCACGTACTCCTACTGACGTCATAGGCTACTTGTAGCACATCCGGCCGAGCCTGGGTGTCCTCGGGGGCGTGGCGGCCGCTCCACTCATGCCATGAGTTAGGGTCCCGCGCCAGGCGACAGAACGAAGGCGTGATCTCTACGAGACCGAGCAGCTTGATCGCCCGCCGCTTGCCGTGGTGGGTACTGTCCCTGCTCGGCGGGGCGTGCGTGGTGTTGGGTGCGGTGCTCATTGCGAAGCCTTTCCGCTCCTTGTCGGTGCTCGCTGTAGTGGTCGCGGCAACGATGATCCTGACGGGGGTGAGCGAGTTCGCCTCGGGCGCAGGGTCCACGCGACCGCGGTTGTCGCGGGCCGTGGGTTTAGGGTGGCTGGTCGTCGGGGTCGTCGCCTTGTCCTGGCCAGGCATCACGATCCACGCGTTGGCGATTGCGGTCGGAATCGCCCTGGTCGCCGGAGGCGTGGCCAAGATCATCTCGGCCGTGCGCAGTGACGGCGACGAGCGGTACCTGCACGCCGTGACGGGGTTAACCAATGTTGTCGTCGGGGGGCTGGCGTTGACGTGGCCGGTGGTCACGGTCCTGGTAATGGCGGTGATCTTCGGTGGGCGCACCGCGTTGTTCGGCGTCGCTCAAGTCGCTCTGGGGCTCAGGCTACGCGGCGCGCCGGCGGGCTCTACCCCAGCCGAGGCGGGGGTTTCGGCGGCCAGCCGATGGCCTGGTCGGTTGCGCCTCACGGGGGCGGTCGTCGCGCTGGTGCTGGCGCTGAGCGGGGTGGCCATCAGCGTTGCCGTGCAGCGCGCCCGGCCCGCGGAGCCCGCCACCAACCTGGTGGCCGGCCAGAGCGACACCAACGGCGCCACCGACGTGTTCCTCTACGAGCGGGCCACGGGAGCGGTGACGCTGGTGTCGCACACCCCGGCCAGCGCCACCACGACCGCCAACGGTGCCAGCTTTAGCCCTTCTATCAGCGCCGACGGGGCCTTCGTGGCCTTCCAGTCGTTCGCCGACTTGGCTGGTGTTGTTCCAGAGCGACACCAACGGCAACGATGACGTGTTCGTCTACCAGCGGGCCACGGGAGCGGTGACGCTGGTGTCGCACACCCCGGCCAGCGCCACCACGACCGCCACCACGACCCCAACCTTTCCAGCGGTAGCCCTTCTATCAGCGCCGACGGGGCCTTCGTGGCCTTCCTGTCGACTGCCACCTACCTGGTGGCCGGCCAGAGCGACGCCAACGGCGCCACCGACGTGTTCCTCTACGAGCGGGCCACGGGAGCGGTGACGCTGGTGTCGCACACCCCGGCCAGCGCCACCACGACCGGCACCGGTTTCAGCTTTAGCCCTTCTATCAGCGCCGACGGGGCCTTCGTGGCCTTTACGTCGAACGCCACCAACCTGGTGGCCGGTCAGAGCGACGCCAACGGCGCCTCCGACGTGTTCCTCTACCAGCGAACGTCGGTCCACCGGTCCCCGGCCGATTTTGACGGTGACGGCAAAACCGACCTCGCCGTGTTCCGTCCCTCCACCGGCACCTGGTTCATCAGCCTCAGCGGCGGCGGTAGCACCGCTACCCCCTGGGGCACCTCCGGCGACATTCCCGTGCCCGGCGACTACAACGGCGACGCCAAGACCTACATCGCCGTGTCCGTCCCACCACCGGCACCTGGTTCATCAGCCTCAGCGGCGGCGGCACCACCGTCACCCCCTGGGGCACCTCCGGCGACATCGCCGTGCCCGGTGACTACAACGTTGACGGCAAAACCGACATCGCCGTGTTCCGTCCCTCCACCGGTACCTGGTACATCAGCTTGAGCGGCGGCGGTAGCACCGTCACCCCATGGGGCACCTCCGGGGATATTCCCGTGCCCGGCGACTACAACGGGCGACAGACCGATATCGCCGTGTTCCGTCCCTCCACCGGTACCTGGTACATCAGCCTCAGCGGCGGCGGCACCACCGTCACCTCCTGGGGCACGTCAGGAGACATTCCGATCGAAAAGCCTGTTGGAACGTAGCGAGCCCGTCGGCTTCGACGTGACAACGCGCCTCAGACAGCGGTCGCGCGATTGCGGGCCAGGGCAGGGGCCAGCGCGGGCTGGCCAGTAGGGCTTCGGTCCGACCCGGATTGGTCCTGGGTCCCGGGCCGGAGCGTCGTGGTGTCGCGCAGCAGCGCTGGCTTCCGGCGTGGCATCCGGGGCCAATACTCGGGGCCCGACCGGAGTACGGCGACAGCGACACCTACGCTGGTGTGGCGATGAGCCCCGACTCGACCGACCCAACGGACCTTGCCGAGGCGGAAGAGCCGGTCGCCCCTGACCCCCCCGAGGTTCCCGAACTGCCGGAATCGTCGGCCGACACGGACGGCCCCGAATCGCAGGAGGTTCTACCTCGAGCGGTTGTCAACCTGCGCCGGACCCGCAAGG
>JBBSHU010000058.1:0-18808 GCA_038232455.1 Acidimicrobiales bacterium | reverse complement strand
GGCCAGCAGTCGGTAGAGCGATCCCTCCCGGAGCCGGTCGCCGAGGATCTCCCTCGGGTTCTCGAACCGTTCCTGCATCACCGTCGCACCAAGAGCCATGTCTGAGTCTCTGCTGCGACGGGCCAGAAGTGGTGGATTTCCAACGACTACTTCAGCGGCCTCCTAGAGGTACCCAGCCGTCAGGTTGGTGGCAGGCGGCTGATCGGTGGTTGAGCGCCGAGGCGGCTGGACGCGCGACCGCCGACAGCAGAAGCCGTCGGCGGTCGGTTCAGCGAATGATGCGGTATGAATTGCTCAGTCGGAGTACCGCTCGCCGTGAGGTTTCTCGGCGGCGTAGGAGTGCAGCGTGTAGGCGATGTGCCGGTCGTTCGTCTCGGTTCGGTCGAGGCGGAAGCCGGGTTCCTCCTTGGGACGGTGCACCATGAACTGCAGGGCGATGGTGCGCCGACCATGACGGGGGTCGTATGCGTTGACCCTGGCGTAGTGGTTCGGGTACGCCTTGCGGCAGTTGTTGACCTCCATGACGACGGCGGACGCGTCCTCGAGGTCGAACATCGGCAGGCCCCACATGTCCCACAGCGAGTTGCGGGGATGCACGTCGTCGGTGAACTCGATCGACACTGACCACTTGTTGTCAAGCGCGTACTGGACCTGTGCTTTGATCTCGTCGTCGGTGAAGTCGGGCAGGTAGGAGAAGGTCCCCTGGGTGACTCTCATATCGGGCGCTCCTCTCAGGCGTTGGTTGGGGTGGGCGTGGTGTCGGCCGTGTCGGTCGACTCGTAATCAAACGTGATCTCGCCCCAGGTGTCGAGGGCGGACTGCAGGGCCGGGCACGTCTTGGCCAGCTTCTTGAGGATCTCGGGGCCCTCCTTGAGGTAGTCGACACCCTCGTTGCGGGCTTTGATCATCCCCTCGAGTGCGACCCGGTTGGCCTCGGCTCCGGCGGCGATACCCATGGGGTGGCCGATGGTGCCACCACCGAACTGGAGCACGACGTCCTCACCGAGGTAGTGGAGCAGCTGGTGCATTTGGCCGGCGTGGATACCACCGGAGGCGACGGGCATGACACCCGGCAGCGACACCCAGTCCTGGTCGAAGTAGATGCCCCGCTCGGGGTTCTCCTCGATGAAGTTCTTGGTGAGGGTGTCGTAGTAGCCCATGATCATGCTGGGGTCGCCCTCGAGCTTGCCCACGACGGTGCCGGCGTGGACGTGGTCGACGCCCATCATCCGCACCCACTTGGCAATGACCCGGAAGCTGACTCCGTGATTCTTCTGACGGGTGTAGGTGCCGTGGCCGGCCCGGTGGAGGTGCAGGAGCATGCCGTTGGCACGGGCCCACTTGGCCATCGACTGGATGGCCGTGTAGCCGATGGTGAGGTCGATCATGATGATCGGGCTGCCGATCTCCTTGGCGAACTCGGCCCGCTCGTACATGTCCTCCATGGTGGCGGCGGTCACGTTCATGTAGTGACCCTTGTGCTCACCGGTCTGCTCCATAGCGCGCTGCACGGCGTCGATGGAGAAGAGGAACCGGTCACGCCAGCGCATGAAGGGCTGGCTGTTGATGTTCTCGTCGTCCTTGGTGAAGTCGAGGCCGCCGCGGCAGGCCTCGTAGATCACCCGGCCGTAGTTGCGCGACGACAGGCCGAGCTTGGGCTTGACCGTGGCGCCGAGGAGCGGGCGGCCGTACTTGTTCAGGTACTCGCGCTCCATGACGATGCCGTGGGCCGGGCCCTGGAACGTCTTCAGGTAGTGCTTGGAGATGCGCATGTCCTCGAGGCGGAGAGCCTTGAGAGCCTTGAACCCGAACACGTTGCCGATGATCGACGACGTGAGGTTGGCGATCGACCCCTCCTCGAAGAGGTCCATGTCGTATGCGATGTAGGCGATGTGCTGGTTCTCGCTGCCGGGAACCTTGTCGACCTTGTAGCACTTGCCCTGGTAGTTCTCGAGGTCGGTGAGGCGGTCGGTCCACACCACCGTCCAGGTCGCGGTCGAAGACTCCCCCGCCACCGCGGCCGACGCCTCGATGGGGTCGACACCCTTCTGGGGCGTCACCCGGAAGGCGGCCAGGATGTCGGTGTCCTTGGGCTCGTAGTCGGGGGCCCAGTACCCGGCGTCCGCGTAGGGGATGACGCCGGCGCCGCCCTTCTTCTTCTTGCCTTCGCCGTTCTTACCGTTGGACTCTGCCATGAGGCCTCCTTGCTGTCGCCTTGGCATGGTCGTGTGCTCTCGGTCCCCGATTCTTGCCTACTGCAGTTAGATTGTCCATGACGCATTCCCAGGTAGCCATAAAGGAAAGGTTATGACTATCACCCAGCTCCGGGCGTTCGTCGCCGTGGCCACCACGGGCTCGGTCCGGGGCGCGGCCGAACGCCTGGTCGTGAGCCAACCCGCGGTCTCCGCCGCCGTGGCCGCCCTCCAGCGTGAGCTGGCCGTGCCTCTGGTGACCCGCCACGGTCGGGGCCTGCAACTCACCCCGTCGGGCAAGGTCTTCGCCGGTTACGCCCGCCGCCTGCTGGGCCTGCTCGACGAGGCCAAGGACGCCACGCTGGGCCAGTTGCACCCCGAGCGGGGCCGCGTGCGCATGGCCGCGGTCACGACCGCCGGCGAGCACGTGCTGCCCCGGTTCCTCGCATCGTTCCGGGCCGAGTACCCCGACGCCGGCGTCTCCCTCGACGTCGGCAACCGGGCTCGGGTGTGGGACCTGCTCGAGCACCGGGAGGTCGACCTGGCCATCGGCGGCCGGCCACCCGGCAGTGGCCGGTTCACCAGCCTGGCCACCCGACCCAACGTGCTCGTGTTGGTGGCGGCCGCCGACCGCTCCGACCCGGTGCCCGGCGGACGCCGGACGGTATCGGTCGAACGCGTGGGATCGGAGGTACTCCTGCTGAGGGAAGCGGGTTCGGGCACCCGCAGCACGGCCGAGGAGCTCCTCGACGAGCTGGGCATCTCCCCCATCACCTTGAACCTGGGTTCCAACGGGGCCATCCGGGAGTCGGTCCAGGTGGGACTGGGCATCACCCTCATCTCCCGTGACGCCGTGGCCCGCGAGCTCGACGACGGCACCCTGGAGGAATGGACCTGCGCCACTCTGCCCCGCCAACGGGCCTGGCACGTGGTGGCCAGGGCGGGCGACGAGCTCGCGCCCACGGCCCGGCTCTTCCTCTCCCACCTCGTCCGTCCCCCCGGCTCGACCGACGAAGACCGCTTCCGCCTGACCGAAGGCGCAGGTGCCACTATCGGCGGATGAGCCGGGCGGGCTAACGTCGGGCCAGAAGACGTACTCGACGAGGAGGGTCCGCGACAGTGAGCGCCAACGATCTCAGGGAAATCGCCCAGGCCATGGTGGCCCCGGGCAAGGGCATTCTGGCTGCCGACGAATCGGTGGCCACCGCCAGCAAACGACTCGAATCGGTGAACGTCGAGCCGTCGGCCGAGGTCCGCCGGGACTACCGCGACATGCTTCTCACCACTCCCGGGCTGGCCGACCACATCAGCGGCGTCATCCTCTTCGACGAGACGTTCGGCCAGAAGTCGGCCGACGGCGCCCTCTTCCCCGAAATGGTGGCCAAGCTCGGCATCCTGCCCGGCATCAAGGTCGACACCGGAGCCAAGGAGCTGGCCAATACTGCCGGCGAGAAGATCACCGAGGGCCTCGACGGCCTGCGTGAGCGCATCGCCACCTACGTCGACAAGGGGGCCAAGTTCGCCAAGTGGCGGGCGGTCATCACCATCGGCGACGGCATCCCCAGCACCTACTGCATCAATGCCAACGCCCACGCCCTGGCCCGCTACGCGGCGTTGTGCCAGGAGGGCGGGTTGGTACCCATCGTCGAGCCCGAGGTCCTGATGGACGCCGACAACGACATCGACACGTGCTTCGAGATCACCGAGGCCACCCAGCGGGCCGTCTTCGCCCAGCTGGCCGAGCAGCGGGTGATGCTCGAGGGAATGATCCTCAAGCCCAACATGGTGATCTCGGGCAAGAAGAACTCCACGCAGGCGAGCGTCGAGGAGGTGGCCGAGAAGACCCTGGCCTGCCTGAAGCGCACCGTGCCCGCCGCCGTGCCCGGCATCGCCTTCCTCTCCGGCGGCCAGAGCGCGGTGGCGGCCACCGAGCACCTCAACGCCATGAACGCTATCGGCGACGTCCCCTGGAAGCTCACCTTCTCCTACGGCCGGGCCCTCCAGGACCCCGCCCTGAAGGCATGGTCGGGCAAGGCCGAGAACGTCGACGCCGGCCAGAAGGCACTCTCCCTACGGGCCAAGGCCAACGGCCTGGCCACCTCGGCCGGCTACAAGCCCGACATGGAGTCCGACGCCGCCTGAGTGACGACACCAGTCAGCTGAGGGGCACGACGACTTCGATGCTCGTGCCCCGCTGGGGCCACGACGACACGCTCAGGCGGGCGCCGATGAGTTCCGCCCGCTCGTTCATCCCGGCCATTCCGTAGGAAGGCCCGGAGTCGGCCTTCGCCAGCGTGTCGGGGTCGAACCCGCAGCCATCGTCCTCGACGACCAGGCGGACGCCCTCGGGCACCCGCTCCAGGACCAGGCGGACGCGTGACGCCCCGGAGTGCTTCACCATGTTCTGCAGCGCTTCCTGGGCAATGCGGTACAGGGCCACCTCGACGTGGGGCGGCAGCCGTTCGGCGGCCTCATCGAGCTGGGCCGGAACGTCGAGCTGCACGGTGAGCCCGCTGAGCGAGCGGGCCAGGCTCTCGAGTCCGGGACCGAGGCCCAGGTCGTCGAGCACCGACGGGCGGAGCCCGGCGATGGCGCTGCGCGTCTCGTCCAAAGCCGCGGTGGTGAGGTCCTTGGCCAGATCCAGCTCCCGGGCGAGCAGGTCGGGGTCGTCCGTGGCGTCCGTGGCGGCCAGGAGGTGGTACCAGAGGCTCACCAGACGCTGGCTGATGCCGTCGTGAATCTCCCCGGCCAGGTGCCGTCGCTCCTTCTCCTGGGCCTCGACGGTCCGGGCGGCGAAGCCTTCCAAGGCCTCCTCCCGAGCCGCCAGGCGGCGGTGCAGTTGCGCTTTTTCCACGGAACGGGCCACGAGGTGGGCGACGCCGGTGAGCAGTTCCAGGTCGGTCGGCCCGTAGGTGCGCGCCTCGGTGGAGTGGACGTTGAGAACCCCCATCACCCGGCCCTCGACCACCATGGGCACCGACACAAGCGAGGCGTAATCCTCCCCCCGCAGCGCCGGGATATAGCGATAACGCTGATCGTTCCACTTGTCGGGAATGACCGCAGGCTCGGCGTTGCGCGCCACCCATCCGGCCACGCCCTCGCCGATGGCCAACTCGACCGCGCCTACCTGTTCGTCGAACGGCGGGGTGGCCCCGGCCAGCACCACCCGTTGGCGTTCCTCGTCGACCAGGTGCACGAAACACACATCGGAGCCCGTGGCCTCGGTGACCAGGGCCGGCACCCGGCGCAGGACCTCCCCCAGGTCGAGCTCGCTGGACGTGAGGTCGATGACCAGCCGCAGGAGCCGATTCTCCGCTTCAAGGCTCCTGTCGGCCAGCGAAGGAACGTCCTGTTCGCTCAATGGAAGATTCCTTCTCGCAGGGCCGTGGCCACGGCCTGGGAACGGTCGGTGGCCTCCAGCTTGCGGTAAACGCCCCGGGCGTGGGTCTTCACCGTCTCCTCGCCGATGTAGAGCCGCTGACCGATGGCCCGGTTCGACAGGCCGCGGACCATGAGCTCGAGCACCTCACTCTCGCGTTGGGTAAGCCCGAGTCGCGCTCCGGGCCAGAACTCGCCACTCTGAAGATGGGCGGCGGTGATGGCGACCCGTCCGGCCAGCGACGGGTCGATGGCAACGTCGCCGTCCATGACCCGCTCCAGATGCGACGCCAGTTCGGGGGCGGTGGTGGTCTTGAGGAGGAACCCGGCAGCCCCTACGCGCAACGCCTGGAAGAGGTACTGCTCGTCGTCGTAGACGGTGAAGAACACCACCTTGAGGCCCGGAAGCTGGCGGATCAGGTCCTTGCACAGGTCGAGGCCGCTGGCTCCCCGGAGGCGAACGTCGAGCAGCACGATGTCGGGTCCGACCTCGCCGGCCAGGTCGACGGCCTTGGCCGGCTCGGTCGTCGCCCCCACGATGATCACCCGATCGGCCTGGGAAGCCAGCATGGAGGCCAGCCCTTCGAGCACCACCTGATGGTCGTCGACCAAGAGCAGCCTGACCGGGTGCGTAGTTGCGGAGGCCTCGGTCTGGGTCACGGCCCACGATAACCCTCCCCCCCACGACCCACCGCGGGGGGGAGGCAGCCGGGCCGGTCGCTTCGTTACGTTTGTCCTTCCCGTAATCACGGGCGGGACTGCTTTTTCTACGGACAAGGAGCGACACGCCATGATGGTCGGCCGGCATCTTCCGAGCTTCGCCGCCGCAATCCCCTCCCGAGGGTCGACCGCCACCATGGACCTTCCCGAATCCGCAGGACCCGAGGTAACCGTGACCGACAAGCCCATCGCCATCCAGCGCGCCTGGCGCAACAGCAACGGCAATCAAACTACCCGTCCGATCATGCTGGCCATCGCCGGTGACAGCGCCTCGGGAAAGACCACCATCACCAAGGGCATCGTCGAGGCCCTGGGGCCCGAGCGGATCACGTCGATCTGCGTCGACGACTACCACAAGTTCGATCGCGAAGAGCGCAAGGACAAGCCGTTCACGCCACTGCACCCCGACTGTAATTACATCGAGATCATGGAGCAGCACCTGCAGTTGCTGGCCATGGGCCACCCGATCCTCAAGCCCGTCTACAACCACAAGGACGGCACTCTCGGGCGGCCCCAGTTGGTCGAGCCCCGGGAGTTCGTGATCATCGAGGGCCTTCATCCGCTCCACACCAGGTTGGCCCGGGCCTGCTTCGATGCCACCGTCTACCTCGACCCCCCCGAGGAGATCCGCTTCCAGTGGAAGCTCAACCGCGACACCGGCAAGCGGGGGTACCAGGAGGACCAGGTCCGCAAGGAGATGGAGAAGCGTGAGCCCGAGTCGGCGGAGTTCATCCGTCCGCAGCGGGCCAGCGCCGACATCGTCATCCGCTTCGCCCCCATCGAGGGCCGCAAGGAATCCGAGAGCGAGCCCCTCAGCGCTACCATCCTGCTGCGACCCACGATCTCGCACCCCGAGCTGTCAAAGATCCTCACCGACGCCCACCGCGAGGCAATGCACCTCAAGCTCTCGCGCGACGAGGACGGCAAGCCTGTCGACTCGCTGCACATCCACTCCTACGCCGACCGGGAAGTCACGAGGGAGGTCGAGGAAGAGATCTGGAAGGAGCTGGGCGTCGACGAGGACGTGCCCCAGGCGCTGGGCACCATCGACAAGGGCGTTCGTAGCGAACCCCTTGCCCAAGCCCAGCTGATCCTGCTCTATCACCTCTTCCAGGCCCGCCTCGGGTAGTTGTCAGCGGTGAGTTCAGGCCGGTCGGGCGGCCACTGCGATCAATGTCCTGTCCAAATAGTCAGCCGGCAGTCAGTAGCGCAGCACGTCCACGTCGTAGGCGTCGGGCCTCAGCGCGACTCCAGATGGTGCACCTCGTTGAACGAGCGCAGAACGGGGCCCCGCTCCCCCATGACCAGCCTGGTCACCGAGGCCACGTCGCAGAACATCTGCCACGCCACCTCGTCACCGACGCCGAGAGCCCAGATCACCGCCGCCTTGATGGGTGACACGTGGGTGACGACAACCACGTCGCCGGTGGACGCCGGTTCGACAAGCTCTTCGCAGGCGGCCCGCACCCGGCGCCCGACGGCAGCCAGGGACTCACCGCCGGGAGGGACGAACTCGGGATCGGCGCGCCAGCGCTCCCACAGGGGCGTCCATGCCTCGGCCACCGGATGCCCGTCGAGCTCCCCGTAGTCGATCTCCGCCCAACGCTCGTCGATCACCACATCGCCGGTATTCCAGATCGCCGCAACAGTCTCGCGGGCCCGGCGCAGGGGGCTGCAGACGACCAGGGTGGCACCCGAGGCGACGCCGGCAAGGGCCTGCGCCTGGCCGCGGCCCCGCTCGTTGAGCGACAGGTCGGCGCGACCCTGGAGCAGATGGCCGGCATTGGCCGGCGTCTCGCCGTGGCGGACCAGGACCAGCATGTTCAGACGGCCACGTCGCGCGGGAGGCGTCCGGTGCGCCGGAACCGGGTCCGGTTCTCCTCGTCACCGAGGCGGAACCGCTGCCAGAACCAGGCCAGGGCGAGGGCGCCCGCCACCTCCTCGGCACCCAGGACGGCGAGCCCGTGATCGAGGAAGGGAAGGCGACCGTGGAGCCACCACCCGAACGCCGGCCACCAGAAGATGTCGGTGCGGGTCCACATACCGTCGACGACGAGGTGCAGGAGGGACCCCACAGGCAGGAAGAGCCACCTCCGGCGGGCACCCCGGTGGCCTCGGGTGGCAAACATGACCACGCCCAGGAGGACGACACTGAAGGCCAGGGTGTGGCCGGGTATCCCGCCCGGGCCGCCCAGGGCCAGCCGGGCGCCTCCGAAGGCGGTGTCGACCAGGTCGGGTAGGAGGGCGCCCAAGACCACCACTCGGTAGTCGATTGCCGGATCGTGGAACACGACCCAAACCACGACCAGGGCCATACCGCACGGCCACAGGAGCATGGTTCAGGGCCGGACGAGGATGCGGCCGCACTGGTCGCAGGTCACCAGGGCGTCGGGTGCCTCCCGCTTGATGCGATCGACCTCGGTGGCCGGCAGGGCCAGGTAGCAGCCGTTGCAGCGCCCGCCCACGAGGGGAGCGGCCCCGACGCCGCCGTGCCTCGTGCGCAACCCTTCGTAGAGGGTGACGATATCGGTGGGCAGGCCCACGGACGAGCCGGCCCGTTTGGCCTCCTCACCGGCCAGCTCGGCGTCGATGGTGACCTGAGCCTCGGTCACCGCGGCCCGTAGCCGGGACCCCTCGTCGTCGAGACGGCGACGCTCGGCTTCGAGGGCCGAGACCGCCTCGTCGAGCGGCTCGCGCTCCCCCATCGCCTCCAGCACCTCGTCTTCCAGGGTCCCTCGACGCTGCTGGAGCAGGTCACGATCGACCTGCATGGCCTGGAGCTCCCTCGGAATGGTCACGACGCCTGAGTACAACCGCCGGTCGACCTCGACGATGCGGGCCTCGACGGATGCCAGGTCGTCCTCGAGACGGCTCTGTCGGCGTACCGCCTCGTCGCGACGAGCGCCGGTCTCGGTCAGGGCCGCATCCGTGGCCACCGAGGCCTCCTCGACGCGGGCCAGTTCGGCCATCTCCGGCAGCGTCTCGCGCCGGTGCCGCAACCGGTCGATGGCGGTGTCGTGGCCCTGGACGTCCAGGAGCTGGGAGAAGACGGTCAGCTCGTGTCCTCCGACCTAGGAGCGTCCTGATCCATGAATCGGCCGCTTCGCGGCCGAACGCCTGAACAGCATTCTCGCTTCGCTCGCTTGATGTTCACCCGGATAGATAAGCACGCTCCTAGCGGCCCGGTCGGTTCCGGCGGTCCGGAACAGTGATCACCGGAAGGTCAGGAACGTTGATGCCGGGGATCGTAAAGCTCGGGGCGTCGGCGGACGCGGGTGCCGGCGTCGGGACAGGGTCGGGCACGTTGGCGGCGGGTCCATCCGAGGCGATGGTGACCGGGGTCCGGCGACGGGTGGGCGACTGGAGCTCATTGTCGATGGAGAGGTAGCGCGAGCTGAAGGAAGGTTCCGGCGCCGGGAACCCGACGGCCGGCCCGTCTCCCAGGGCGGCGGCCATGAACTCGTGCCAGATCCGGGCCGGGTAGGTGCCGCCGTAGACCTGGATGCCGCCCACGTTGTACATGGGGACGTCGCCCACCGGTGAGCCCATCCACACGGCGGTGGACAGCGTCGGCGTGTAGCCCACGAACCAGGCGTTCTTGAAACTGTCGTCCGTCCCCGTCTTGCCCGCAGCCGTCCACCCCTGCACGCCCGCCGCCGTGCCTGTGCCCCGCTGGACCACCTGCGTCAGCACCTGCGTCTCGGTACGGGCGTTCTGCGGCGCGACCACCTGCTCGCCATGGGTGTCGGCCTTCACGACAGCATTGCCGGCGGCGTCATCGACTTCGTCGATGAAGTAGGGGTTGTGGTGTTGGCCGTCGGCCGCCAGGGTCGCGTATGCGCTCGCCATGTCCAGGGGTGAGACCCCGGAGGTCCCAAGGGTGATCGACGGCACCACGTCGAGCTTGGAGGAAATCCCCATGCGCGTGGCCACTTCGGCCACCTTGCCAGGACCCACCAAGGTCACCAACCGGGCGTAGGCACAGTTGACCGATTCCACGGTGGCGTCCGTTAGGCTCAGTAACCCCCCGCCTGGCTCGGCGTTGTTCACTGACCAGACATTGTCTTGGCCTCCTACGTTCGGAATGGCGCACGGCGAGGTGCCCAGGATGGTGTCATAAGGCGAATAGCCGGCCTCCAACGCCGCCATCAGGGTGAAGACCTTGAACGCCGACCCCGCGTGGCGGCTCCCCTGGACGGCCAGGTCGAACTTGGTGCTGGCAAAGTCGGAACCCCCCACGAGGGCCCGCACCGCACCCGAAGCGGGGTCGACCGACACCAGAGCGGCCCGGAACTGGCCGGCCGTGTCGGGGACGATGTCGGCCACCGACTGCTCGGCCTGCTGCTGCATCGCCGGGTCGAGGGTGGTATGGATGCTCAGCCCGCCCCTGAACACCGCCGTGTAGCGCTCTTTCGGACTTGCACCGATCCGGGGGTCGACCAGGAGCAACTTCTTCACCTGCTCACTGAAGTAGTCGCTACCCCGGATGGGCTCCTCGGGCCCGGGGGTGGGGAGCGGGCCACCTTTCATCCGATCGGCGTCGGCGGGGTCGATGTGACCCAGGTCGCGCATGCGGTCGATGACCGCGTCGCGCCGTTTGCGGGCGGCGTCGGGCTCGGTGAAGGGATCGGCACCCACGGGATCGCGGATCAGGCTGGCCAGCAGAATGCCTTCACCCGTGTCCAGCTGGTCGACGTGCTTGCGGAAATAGGTCTCCGCCCCGGACTCGAGACCGTAAGCGTGATTCCCGAGGTACACGGCGTTGATATACCGCTCGAGGATCTGGCGCTTCGACATGTTCTCTTCGAGGCGTAGGGCCAGCGCCGCCTCCTTGATCTTGCGGTCGGCCTTCTGCTTGGAGTTCAACAGCGTGATCTTGATCAGCTGCTGGGTGATGGTGGAGCCGCCCTCGTAGACGCCTCCTGCCTGAACGTTGACGACCATCGCCCGGGTCAGGGCCCGCACGTCGATCGCCCCGTGGTCGTAGAACCGATCGTCCTCGGCGTCGAGCACCGCCCGCTGGACGTACTCGGGCACCTTGTCGATCGAGACCGGAACCCGGTTCTCCTCGTCGTGGAGGGTGGCCAGCACGCTGCCGTCGCGGGCGTACACCACCGATCGGGCGGCCAGGGGTTCCAGGGCCAGCGGGTCCCCTCCCGTACCGTCGATCCCGGCCGTGGTCGCCCGGTGCAGCTGTGAGGCCAGTGCCACGGCACCGAGAGCCACGCCCGCTCCGGCCAGGAGGACGACGACCACGAAGCGAACGATCAGGCGCATCCCGGCCAAGAGGTTACCGCCTCCGGCCCGATCCCCGACCGCCGCCCCGCTCGGTCCACCGCCCGAAGAGGTGGGGACCTAGCCCCACTCCTCGCCGAGGATGGCGTCGAGCCGCTCCTTGCGCCGGGGACGCTCGGCCTTGGGGATCTGCCTGGCCCGGCAACGACCCGACAGGCCGTGGAGCCACAAGGTGGTCCTGGTGTCGTCGTGGCGCTCGACGACGACACGGGAGTAGCACTCGGGACAGCGGATCGTGGTCCTGGGCATCGTCGTTCTGCCTCAAGAATACCCCCGGGCGCGGCGATATTCGGAGTTAGATTCGGCCCACGATCCTGGTTAGCAGATCCCGCTCGAGATCGGCGGGGAAGGGCTGTTGGGCGCTCGTCAGGTTCAACGCGACCTCCACTCTTCCCTTTCGGACGTGGACGATGTCGACATAGGTCGTCTTCGGATCACCGTCGCCGACCGGGTAGGTGAGCTTGGCGCGAAACGCCACCACCTCGTCCCCGACCTCGAGGCCGGGCAGCGGGTCGACGGTGACAGTGTCCGGAGCTTTGCCGGCGACGGTTTCGCGGTCGACGGCGTTGGTCAGGCGCAGACGAAGACACGGCCCGGCCCGGCCGCTTCTCTGGGCGGCAAGGTCGGCTCTTGCCGCCGCCTCATCAGGCATGGCTAGCGCCGTCGACGTGATCTGCATGGTGTCGCCGAGCCGGAACTCGTCGGATCCGGACTCGGCCTTGCGGACGGTCTTGGGATCGGGACGGCCCACGCACGCGGCAAAGCGGCTGTCGTCGCCCTCGGAACCCAAACGGTCGGGGGCGGCGGCCTGGGTCCATTCCGGTGGTAGGTCCGTTCGCTCGACGGTGGCCCTTTTGACGGCGGCATTCGCCGCGGAGTCGTTGCCGCCGCTGCAGGCGCCGAGCAGTAGGCCGACTGCGGCAAGGATCGCGACCGCGGTCTGGCGGTGTCTCGACGGACTGGGTTGAATAGCGGGCAGGCTACTGCGTCGCCGATTCGGTCCCGACGGCACCCTGACTCGGCGATACTGGGGATCACACCACTGTCATGCGTGACTAGACGAGGAGAACATGACCGTACTCAGCGAACTTCTTAAGAATGGCGTCTGCGCCCTGTGCGGAAAGGGCGTCCACATCGACGATCACGAGGGACGGGTTGCCTGCGACGGTTGCAACATGGCGACCGACAACTGCGACTGCGCCAGCAAGGCCGACTGACGCTCGCGCGCGAAGCCACCGCCCGGATGGGGCGGTGGCTTCGATGTGTCGGTCCCCGACGATCAGTCCTTGCGGACCTTCGACCTCACGAAATTGCCAATGGTGTCGGTGGTGACCGCCACCTTGTGCTTTTTCCGCACGTGCTCTGCCACCTTGGCCATCAACTCATCCTCGGTAGCACCGCTTCCCTGCCAACGGCAGGCGTGGTCTTGGTCCCTTCAAGCAAACCTGTACGCCACGGCTCCTCCTGTCACGGTCCCAGACGGTCGCCCGGCACCTTCGGTCCATCAACCTATCCGTTACCCCGAGAGGCTCGGGATGAAGAGCCATCAGGCTACTTCGTGGAGTCGCCGCAGCAGTCGCACTTGCAGGTGCTGCGCTCGGCCGTCTCAGGAGCCTCCGATGCGTCGCCGCAACCACAGGAACAGCGGGTTGTCGTGGTGTCGCTCATCGTGTGTCACCTCCTTGTCGTCCGGCGAGCGTCGATGGCTCTCCGAGGTACTGAAAATACTGTACAAGGCGGCCCTAAGGGCCAGGTCAACCGAAAGTCTCCGTGTTGTAGAAGTGGTAGGTGAGACCAACGGCTACACGTCGCGTCGTACCGGGACGGTGATCGGCTGGGTCGCCAACAGCGGCCACGCAATGGCGGACTGACCCACCTCCACTTCGAGATCCGCCCGGGTGGTGGTGTGGGCGAGGGCGGCGTCGTGGACCTTGATCAGTCCTTCCCCTTGCAACTGGCCGAGAGTTTCCTCGGCTTTCTCCGCGCCATCGGCAGTGGGGAACCTCCATACGCTGAGTGTCGCCATACACAGATCTCCTCGATCGTGGACGTCTTGAAGGCGAGGGTCACCGCCGCTCTTTCGCCGCCGTATCGGGCACGATCCTGGCCCTGCCGTTCGAACCTGTCATCAAGAGCGTTAGCCGCAGCTGAACCGCTCGGATTCGAATCTCCGTCGTCGGGATCGGTCTGGCGGCGCGGGGTCAGCCACACTCGCTTTCTTCGGGCGGGCGGTCATTGCCATGAGAGCGGCAACGCCATGATCCCTGCCGGCCGTCGGTGTGGAACCGCAGGTACCAGGGGTGGGCGCTGAGGGACTCGAACCCCCGACCGCCGCCTTGTAAGGGCGGTGCTCTTGCCAGCTGAGCTAAGCGCCCTGGACCGCGGTAAGGCTACCGGTCGCCGGCGCTGCCCTCAGGCTCCAGGGGGCCGGTTGGCCCGACCCAGCTCTACGAGCGCACCGGCGGCCTCGTTGCCCAGGCGGGGAAGGTCGCCGGGCTGGAACCAGCGCACCTCGAGGATCTCCACTGAGCGCGGGCTCGGCTCGGCCGGGTCGGTTCCTTCGGGAAGCCGGGCGCTGTAGATCACGTCGACCCGCCGATAGCGGGGGTCGACGACCACCTTGGGGTTGTCGTCCAGGTCGAGCATCAACCCGATCTCCTCGAGAGCTTCGCGGGCCGCTGCGTCGATGGCCGCCTCACCCCGCTTGAGCAGTCCCCCGGGGAAACCCCATCCCCGTCGGTACGAGTGACGGACGAGCAGCAGGGCACCGTCGGCGCGCTCCACCACACAGACGGCTCCCACCCGGAACGACGGGGTGACCAGCCGGACCGAAGCCAACCGGAGCCACAGGGGAAGTCTTCCGTACGTGCGCATTAGAGCGGGCTTGATCACGAGAATTGCGATCTGGCGGCGACCGCCTGGGCCAGCAGCTCGGGCGTGGCCGCGGCCACCGGTGACCGGCGCTCGTCGACCAGGCGCGTGACCAGGTCGCGGCCGGTCAGATCGACGATCGAGGCTCCCGCCTCCTGGCACACCAACATGGCCCCTAGGTAGTCCCATGGTCCGTGGGTGTCGACGCTGCAGTCGATGTAGGCGTCGAGATGGCCGCAGGCGACTGCGCAGAGGTCGAGGGCCACCGCTCCCAGGGCACGGACCTGACGCCAGCCGAGCGGCGCCGGTGGGGTGCTGGTGACCGCCACCATGGCATGGCTCATCTCGACACAAGCGGTCGGGCCGGTGGGGTCGCCGTTGCGGCGGGCTCCGACGCCGCGCTCGGCGCAGAAGTGCTCACCGGTCGCCTGGTTGACGACCACCGCAGCCAACGGTCCCTCGGCGTCGAGGGCACAGAGGCTGGTGGCGAACCAGGGCAGGCCCCGGGCGGGGTGGTCCGCCCCGTCCACCGGGCCCCCCACGACGAGTACCTCACGGTCGTCGGAGGTGAGACCGCTCTCTTCGCTGAGCACCCCGAATCCGGCACCCAGCAGTACCTCGAGGACGGCAGCGTCGGCCGCCAGGTCACATCGGTACTGGCCCGGGCGGTCGCCCACGGGGCCCCAGTCGTCGAGCCCGTCTAGAGCCCGGCGCACGGCGCGCGCCGCCGCATCCAGTACTTCGAGGATCTGCTCGCCGCCCACCCATCGACCCTACCGTTGCCTCATGCAGGCCCCGTCCGCGGGAGTGCGCTCCGCCTCTCGCCTACGCTCCACCTGTCCCCTTTCCAGGAGGTAGCGGTTGGCCGCAATCGACGTGGCGGGATACGTGGCCGAGCTCAAGGACCACGCCGTCGACCACGGGTTCCACGTCCACGACGAGCGCCATTTCGTGGAGACGTACTCGCTGCGCCAGGTCTGGGAGGTCGATCTGCACCCTGAGGAGGGCTGCGGCGGTCCCCTCGACCTGCATCTGGCTCTCGAGGTGGAGCCGCGTGTACTTCTCGCCTTCGAAGACGTCGTCGCCGACCTGCCCGAGGAGGACGAGCCAGCCGACACCTTCCAGTTCCCCTTGATCTTCACCTGGGCCCTCCCGCCGCTGCCCACAGGCCCCGACCTACTTCTCCTGGCTACCGACCTGGCCGGTGTCGGAGGCCCCGAGCTTCCGCTCGAAGTTTCGGCCATCGACTCGTTCGGCTCGGTCACCGACGCCCCCGAGCGCAGCCTCACCGTCGTGGCCCGCCAGCAGGTGTCGCTGGCCCGGGTCCTGGCCGGCGAGGAGCTACTCTGCGACGTGTTCGACCGCTGCCTGGCCGTGAGCCGGTTCGTCCTGAACCAGGCCACCCACTGGGGCGTCTAAAAACCTCTTGACGACGGGTCCGAGTAGCCGTATCTTGCAAGTGAGCCCCGAGGGGGAGACGGAGGGAACGGCCCGAAAGGGTCACCCGAAGTTGCTTCCTTGGGGCTCGTCGACGTTCGGCCCCCTCGGTGCCCAACCCCCCAGGGCTAGAGTGCGGCCCAGACCGGCCCGGGTGGCGGAACGGTAGACGCGGAGGACTCAAAATCCTTTGTCCGAAAGGACGTGCGGGTTCGATTCCCGCCCCGGGCACGGCCCCGAGCCGAAGAAACCGCCCCCGGAGGTGGGCCCAGGTAACATGCCGCCCGATGGGGAGGGTTCTGGTCGTGTCGGCCAGCATGGGTGAAGGCCATGACGGTGCGGCACGGGAGCTCGTGCGGCGCCTCGAGGCACGCGGCCACACCACCCGCATGGTCGACTTCCTCGACGCTACTCCTCTTGGCATCGGGGCCATGTTTCGCACCAGCTACGAGCTCCAGCTCCGCAAGGCCCCCTGGACCTACCAGTTCACCTATCGCCTCTGGATGGTCCTGCCCTTCCTGTGCCGGCCCTTCACCGCCCTGGTGTCCTTCCTCACGGCCCGGTGCCAGCTCCGGTGGATCGCCGAGTTCGAGCCCGACGCGGTTGTCACCACGTACAACCTTTCGTCGATCGTGCTGGCCCGGCTCCGCCGGCGGGGCCGTATCGACGTTCCTGTCGTCACCTACGTCACCGACTTCGACGTTCATCCCCTCTGGCTGGCCAAGGGCGTCGATCTCGCTCTGTGCGTCCACCCCACCTCGGCTGTGGCCGCGCGCCGCCGCACGGGCCGGCCGGCCCGAGCCACCGGACCGTTGGTGGCCAGCACCTTCCAGGATGGCGCCTCCCGTGCCGATCGCCAGCGCGTTCGAGCCGAACTGGGCCTGGGCCCCGACGACCTGGGCGTCCTGGTGGTGGCCGGCTCCTGGGGGGTCGGCGACATCGACCGCACCTTCGACGGTCTGGTGGCGTCCGGTCGCTACAAGCCGGTTGCCGCGTGTGGCCACAACGAGGAGCTACGGGCCGAACTGGCCGCCCGGCCCGGCGGGCTGGCCATCGGCTGGACCGACGAGATGGCGTCGCTGATGGCCGCCTGCGATGTCCTCGTGCAGAACGCCGGCGGGCTCACCTGCATGGAGGCCTTCGCCGTCGGACTCCCTGTCGTCACCTACCTGCCCATCCCCGGCCACGGTCGCCAAAATGGTGAGGAGATGGAACGGGCGGGCGTCGCCGCCTACATCCGAACCCCCGACGACCTCGTCCCCACACTCGACCGGGTGACCAGCCTGGCCGGTCGCCGTCAGGTCACTGCGGCCCGGGCCATGTTTCAGGGTGATCCGGCCGACGACGTCGTCACCGAGCTGGAGCCGGTAGGTGCATTTCGGCGAGCATCCTCGCGAAGGGCCGTCGGGGGCCGACGGGTGGTGGCCGCCGCCGTCTCTCTCGTGGCCGGTTGGTCGGCGCTCACCGTCGGCGTCTCGGCGGCTGCCGCCCAGGGCATCGGTGTCGCCCGTCCGCAGCGTCATTCCCACGAGGTCTTCGTCGGGATCCGTCTCGGCCCGACCGCCCTGGCCGATCCCGATCTGGCCGCGAGCATGGCCGGAGCCGGGATCTCCGCCATCGTCGACGGCACCCTGGCCGACCACGATCCCGCCGGGGTGCGTCGGCTGGCCGACGCGGGCGTCGACGTGGCCAACGGAGGCTGGGGTCACCGCAACGGTGCCCACTGGGCCCGAGCCAAGGCCGACGTGGTGCGCGCCTGTCGCTCGATCCAGTCGGCGAACAGGGAGCAGCCCTGCCACAACTTCGTCCCCCTGCGCCGCGTCGACGGCTTCGACCTGGCTTCGGCCCGTCTTGCCCACCAGAAGGTCGTGGCCAATGTGGTGCTGCTGGCCCCGGACCGGACGCCTCGGCTCCACGCCGGGCGCACCTACGTGCTCGACGCCCGCAACCTCGACGCCGCCACGGTTGAGCGGACCGTTGCAGCCCTCCGGCCCGCCTCGGCCGACCAGCACCTCACCGTCGGCCGCCTCGCCGACCTCCGTTGAGCTCCGCGACTCTCGCCGGCCGGGGAGCCGTGGCGGTGTTGGCCGCCCACGCCGCGCCGTCGGTCGCCACGGTGGCCCGGCTACGGCGACGGTGGCTGCCCGGCCTGTCCGGCACGGGAGCGAGGGCCAGCGTGGCCCTCACCTTCGACGACGGCCCTGATCCCGCCTCCACACCCGCGTTCCTCGACGCCCTCGACGACCTGGGCTGGACAGCCACTTTCTTCATGCTCGGGTCCATGGTGCGGCGGGCGCCGGAGATAGCCGCCCAGGTGGCGTCCGCCGGCCACGAGGTGGCCGTCCACGGCGACCAGCACCGGTCCCACCTGTGGCGGTCGCCGCGCGACGTGGCCACCGACCTGGAGCGGGCCACCACGACCATCGTGGAGGCGACCGGCCGGCAACCGACTTGGTTCCGGCCCCCCTACGGCGTCCTGAGCACCGGAAGCCTCGTTGCCGCTCGTCGCCTGGGCCTCAAGACCGTTCTCTGGACGACCTGGGGCCGCGACTGGCGGGCCGAGGCGACCCCTGCCAGCGTCGCCACCGACGTCGGCAGCGATCTGGCTCCCGGGGGCACCGTGTTGCTCCACGACTCCGACTGCAC
The DNA here is from genome assembly GCA_038232455.1 of Acidimicrobiales bacterium. GTDB lineage: Bacteria > Actinomycetota > Acidimicrobiia > Acidimicrobiales > AC-14 > DATAQC01. The sequence goes on along the minus strand of JBBSHU010000058.1, from coordinate 269 downwards.
CTCGGCGCCGGGCGCCTGGCGCTCCGCCCTCGGCAGCCTCCCCGCCCTGGCCGAGCTCTTCGCCGACCGGGGCCTGCAGCCCGGCCCCCTGGGCGCCCACGACGTCATCCGGTTAGCGCCCGGCACCCACCACTAGCCCGGTGTTCCGCACATGAGTGGGCGTGAAGCGTTGTCCATGGTTGGCCTCCGGTGTTCAGCGGGTGGTAATCGGGTCGACGTCGAGGAGCTCGAGGATGCGGGCGGCCAGCGCCGGTGGCGCGGGGATGACG
>JBBSHU010000057.1:0-18907 GCA_038232455.1 Acidimicrobiales bacterium | reverse complement strand
TTTCAGCGCCACTCCTGACACGGTCGTCACGCGCAACGACGACGCAGTACCGTGGCTCGCCGGAAGGGCATCTGCGTCGGAAGCACGGCGATTGGAGAGCCATCAGATGGGTACGACGGGTGTCGTGAGCGTCTGGCCATGAGCGCCGGCGAGCGGATCGCCTCCTGGCCGGTGCTGCGCCAACTCCGTGGTGATCATCTCGGGCTCGGCCCTGCCGTCCAGTCACCGCGCTCGAAGGGATCAGCCAGCCTCAGCCTGGTCACCAGCCCGGCCCGGGAGCAGAAGGTCAAGTACCGGAGGCCTCACGGCACCGAGTGGGAGGAACTGTCGCTTACCGAGGCCATGGACCGCATCGCCGATCGGGTCATCGCCACGCGGGCAGCCACCTGGCCAGGAGCGTGACCACACCGAAGACCTCACTCTCAAACGGACGCTGGGCTTCGCCAGTCTCGGAGGAGCGACCTCGACAACGAGGAGAACTACCTCATGAAGAAGCTCTACACCGCTCTGGGTGCCGTCCAGGTGGAGAACCAGGCCCGCATCTGACACTCCTCCACCGTCCCCGGTCTGGGGACGTCGTTCGGGCGGGGCGGCGCCACCACCTTCCAGCAGGACCTGGCCAACGCCGACTGCATCCTCATCCAGGGATTGAACATGGCCGAGTGCCACCCCGTCGGCTTCCAGTGGGTCATGGAAGCCAAGGCCCGGGGGGCGACGGTGATCCATGTCGACCCCCGTTTCACCCGCACCAGCGCCCTCGCCGACATCCACGTCCCCATCCGGGCGGGAAGCGACATCGCCTTTCTCGGCGGCATCGTCAACCACATCCTGGCCAACGGGCGCGACTTCCGCGAGTACGTGGCTGCCTACACCGACGCGTCCACCCTCCTGCGCGACGACTTCCAGGACACCGAAGACCTCGACGGCCTGTTCTCGGGCTTCGATCCCGAAACCAACACCTACGACCCGACGACCTGGCAGTACCAGGGGATGGGCACCGCTCCAGCCGCCGGTCACCGCGAGAAGGCCGCGAGCGAGAACCGAAGCACAGCGGAGGCTCGCAGTGACCAGACACCCATAGGTGAGGCTCAGGGCCACGGAGCCAAACCGCAGGAGCGTGGACGGCCCGAGACCGACCCGACCCTCGAGGATCCCCGTTGCGTGTTCCAGGTCCTCAAGCGCCACTTCGCCCGGTACACCGCCGAGATGGTGGCCGAGGTGTGCGGCGTGGCCCCGGCACTGTTCACCCGCGTGGCCGACGCCCTGTGCGACAACTCGGGACGGGAACGCACGTCGGCCTTCGTGTACTCGGTGGGCTGGACCCAGCACACGGTAGGGGTGCAGTACATCCGCACCGCGTCGATCATCCAGCTGCTGCTCGGCAACGTGGGCCGCCCCGGCGGTGGCATTCTCGCCCTGCGTGGCCACGCCGGCATCCAGGGCTCAACCGACATCCCCACCCTCTACAACATCCTCCCCGGCTACCTGCCGATACCGGCCCACGGGCCGAGCGACCTGGCCTCCTACATCGACGCCTACAACGCCCCGGCCGGGTTCTGGGGCCACATGGACACCTTCCTGGTCAGCTTGCTGAAGGCCTGGTGGGGCGACGCCGCTACACCCGACAACGACTTCTGATTCGACTACCTGCCGAGGATCGGCGACGACCACTCGCACTACCGCAGCACCCTCGACATGGCCGACGGCAAGGTAAAGGGCTTCTTCGTGGTCGGCGAGAACCCGGTGGTGGGCTCGGCCAACGGACGCCTCCAGTGTCGGGCCCTCGCCAACCTCGACTGGCTGGTCGTGCGCGACCTGGTCGAGATCGAGACGGCGGCGTTCTGGTACGACTCCCCGGAGATCGAGAGTGGCGACGTTCGAACCGCCGACATCGGTACCGAGGTGTTCTTCCTGCCGGCGGCCGCCCACACCGAGAAGGACGGCAGCTTCACCAACACCCAGCGCCTCCTGCAATGGCACCACGCCGCGGTGGAGCCGCCCGGTGACTGCCGCTCCGATCTGTGGTTCTACTTCCACCTCGGGCGACTCATCAAAGACAAGTTGGCCGGCTCGACCGAGGGGCGCGACCGACCGGTGCTCGACCTCACCTGGGACTACCCGACGCACGGGCCCGTCGCCGAACCCGACGCCGAGGCGATTTTGCGGGAGATCAGCGGGTGGGGTCCGGGCGGTGCCGTCGACGGCTACACCGATCTGAAGGCCGACGGGACCACGTCGTGCGGCTGCTGGATCTACTCGGGCTCCTACGCCGGTGAGATCAACCAGGCCGCCCGGCGCCGGCCCGGTTCCGAACAGTCGTGGGTGGCACCCGAGTGGGGCTGGGCCTGGCCGGCCAACCGCCGCATCCTGTACAACCGGGCGTCGGCCGATCCCGACGGCAGGCCCTGGTCGGAACGGAAGCGCTACGTGTGGTGGGACGACGAAGCGGGGAGATGGACCGGCGGCGACGTCCCCGACTTCGTGTCCACCATGCGTCCCGACCACCGGCCCGCCGATGGTGCCACGGCCGAGAAGGCGCTGCGGGGTGACGAGCCCTTCGTGATGCAGACCGATGGCCGGGGCTGGCTGCTGACCCCGAGTGGCCTGGTCGACGGGCCCCTTCCCGCCCACTACGAGCCTCACGAGTCGCCGTTCACACTCCCTCTACGGCCAGCAGTCGAACCCGGCGCGCCAGGTCTTCGCCCGGCCGCGAAACCGCTACAACCCCAGTGGCGGCCGGCCCGGCTCCGACGTCTTTCCCTACGTGGTGAGCACCTACCGGCTCACCGAACACCACACCGCCGGCGGCATGAGCCGCTTCCTCGCCTACCTGTGCGAGCTCTAACCGGCCATGTTCTGCGAGGTCGGCCCCGAGCTGGCCGCCGAGCGGGGGCTGGTCAACGGCGGGTGGGCCACCGTGGTGACGGTCCGATCGGCCATCGAGGCCCGGGTCCTGGTGACCGAGCGCATGCCCTCGCCACCATCCAGGGCCGCACCGTGCACCAGGTGGGGCTCCCCTACCACTGGGGGCGCCGCGGCCTGTCGGTGGGCGACTCGGCCAACGACCTGGCCGGGGTGGTGCTCGACCCCAATGTCCACATCCAGGAGTCGAAGGCGGCGACGTGCGACATCCGTCCCGGCCGCCGGCCGCGAGGAGCCGACCTCACCCGCCTCGTCACCGAGTACCAGGCCCGCGCCGGCATCGAAGGCGAGGGTCCATGACGGCGGTTCGACCCGCCGATCCGGCCGCGGGTGCCGGGTGGACCGACCCTCAGCCCCGCCTGGGCTTCTTCACCGACACGTCGCTGTGCATCGGCTGCAAGGCCTGCGAGGTGGCGTGCAAGGAGTGGAACCAGGTGCCCGACGACGGCTTCGACTTCGCGGCCACGTCGTACGACAACACCGGTGCCCTGGGATCCGACACCTGGCGCCATGTCGCCTTCATGGAGAAGAGGGTGTCGGCGCCGGCCGGCGACGAGATCCGTTGGCTCATGTCGTCGGACGTGTGCAAGCACTGCACCCGGGCCGCGTGCCTCGATGTGTGCCCCACCGGTGCCCTGTTCCGCACCGAGTACGGCACCGTGGTGGTTCAGGAGGACGTGTGCAACGGGTGCGGGTACTGCGTTCCCGCCTGCCCGTTCGGCGTCATCGACCAGCGGCGCGACGACGGTCGGGTGTGGAAGTGCACCCTCTGCTACGACCGCATCGGTGCCGGGCTCGACCCGGCGTGTGCCCAGGCCTGTCCCACCCAGTCGATCCAGTTCGGCCCTCTCGACGCTCTGTACGTCGCCGCCGGTGAACGGGTGGACGCGCTGCGGGCCGGCGGCGGCGGCGAGGCCCGGCTCTACGGGGCCGACCCCAACGACGGCGTCGGTGGCCTCGGGGCGTTCTTCCTCCTGCTCGACGACCCCGAGGTCTACGGCCTGCCTCCCGACCCGGTGGTGTGCACCCGCGACCTGGGTGCGACGTGGCGGACCTCTAGGAGCGGGCCGGGTGGTCAGGTGTGATCGGCGGGGGGAGCAACGACCGGGCGACAGCTATGGCCTCGGCCAGGGCGTCGGAGGCCGAGGCCCCGGCCGCCATCCGGGAGGCCACGAAGCGCCCGGCGACGAACGTCGACAGCGGGGCGAAGCGCCGCTCGCTGCCATGGGCCACGTCCCGGGCCAGGTCGAGCAGTGCCTCGACGTCGGCATCGGTGAGGTCGGCGTCCAGGGCCGCGGCATATCGACGCGGCCAGTCTGCCGCGACGACTTCGGAACGCTCGCTCGGGCCAGCCTGGTCGCTGCGGTCCTCCGCTGCGCTTCGGTCCTCGCTCATCGCAGGGCTGCTCCGATCAGGGCGCGGACCCGTTCGAGGTCGGCCGGGCGGTTGACATTGAGGGTGGCGTCGCCGCCCAACTCGACGGACACGGTGGCGGGCGGCAGCAGCCGGGCCGCAGGAAGACCGGCCAGTGCGGGGCCCATCCGTTCGAGCCGGGCTCCCAGGGCCGGCCCCCGGTGAACCGCCAGCAGGGGATGGAGTCGACCTCGTTCGTCGACCGCGGCGGCGGTCTCACCTTCCGACGTTTGCGACAGTGCGGCGAACAACCGCTCGAGGTGGGCGGTGGTGAGCAGCGGCAGATCGGCGGCCAGGAGAACAACCGTGGCGGCCTGGTCGACCGCTGCCAGCCCGGCAGCCACTGCCGGTACCGGTCCTCCACCAGGCGCCTCCTCGATCGTGAAGGTCACGCCCCCCACGGTGGGACGAGGCGGCCCGACCACGACCACCTCGTCGCAAAGGGGAACCACCGCAGCCAACACCCGGTCGAGCAATGTCCGACCGCCAACTTCGAGAGCGAGCTTGTCGACACCTCCCATGCGCCGGGCCGATCCACCGGCCACGACCACGGCCACCCGTCGGTTCGCGCCTGCCGTCGCCGAGTCCATACCTGGTCGACCCTAATGGCGCCCGGTACCCGGCCCGCCACGCGCCGGGAACCCCGCAACCCGGGAGTGTCGCGGGGCCCCGGAACCAGTGCCGCTCGGGGGAGTCGAACCTTTGCCAACATCGGCAGGCAGGCCACCCGGCTGAAGGGCTCGGCGACATCACCCAGACAACGCCGGTAGCCGGCCGCCCGACTGGCTGCGTCACCAACAGCTTCGAGGCGCACGAGATTCTCGACGACCCAGCCGACTACTACGTCAAGGTGCACAACGCCGCCTACCCCGAGGGCGCCATTCGCGGCCGGCTGTAGCCCGGACCGACTGACAGGTGGGGGTGTCTCAGGATCCCTTGCGGGCGCCGGCTCTCGGGGTGGCCCGATTCGGCGAAGCCGTCGTTCGGGCGGGGGCCCGACGCCCGGCCGCAGGCTTCGTGGCGGGCTTGGTGGTGGCCCGGGTACGTGTGGCCGCCGCTTTCGTGGCGGGCTTGGTGGTGGCCCGGGTACGGGTGGCCGCTGGCTTGGTGGCGGGAGCACGCGATCGGGTGCCGGCGGGCTTGGTGGTTGCAGCCCGCGATCGGGTGCCGGCGGGCTTGGTGGTTGCAGCCCGCGATCGGGTGCCGGCGGGCTTGGTGGTTGCAGCCCGCGATCGGGTGCCGGCGGGCTTGGTGGCGACAGCCCGAGATCGAGTGGCGGCGGGCTGGGACGGTGACGGGTCAACGGCCGGAGCGAAGACGGGCTCGGCGATGTCGGCGTCGGCGAGGTCGGTCTCAGCGATGTCTGCCTCGACCGACGCCGCCGCCGCCGGCTGGGGCGCAGGGACCGAGGGCGTCTCGACGCCGGACATGGCGGCGGCCAGGGTCCAGCCGGCCGGCGGCGGCTTGTTCCCGGACCGGGCCAAGGTCTCGATCTGCTGGGTGACGTCGCGTTCGATCTCCTCGCGCGTCGGGATCTTGCCGAACAGGGATCGCAGCATGGCAGGGCTCCCTTTCTGGGGAAGGTGAAGGCTTGGGGTGTGTCATCAACGACAGCGGCGACCGCCAAGCGGAAGCAGGGGCACACGACTCGCATTGCTGCAGCGGGAGCCAAGGGTCCAGAAGATGGCGATAACTACCCGTGCATTGTGATGGTCAGAACCCCTGGTGGGTGGCGCACAAAAATGCACAGGTAGTTATCTTTCTGACCCCAACCTGCTCATCCGCCTGACCGAACCAGTTCCGGCGCCTCAGTTCCAGTATCGCGTAGGTAACGAACCTCTGCACGATGGTCGTGCGGTCCGTACGCCTCAGGTGCCGGACTTCAACCCTTCCGCGGCGGTGGAGGCTGCAGCTCGGCGTCGGTCGGGGGGGCCAGATTGGCGTAGGGCGACGCCACGACGGGGGCCTCTTTCCACTGGTAGGGCACGAGATCGGGGCCCACGCGATGGTCGGCCCCGTCGGCGTTCTCGTGCTCGGCGTCGTGGCGGAAGTGGGCGCCGTACCAGACGACCAGGTCCTGACGCTCCACCGACTCACCGGACACCATGCGGTCGAGATTGGCGCGCGCCAACATCGGGTCGGTGGTGAAGCCCTGGCCGTCGTCGACCTCGTTGGGGTCGTAGCGCAGGACCCACACATCCCCGGCTCCGAACTGGTCGGCCGACCCGTCGTTGGGACCCGGTCGGATGGCATACCCCTGCGACGCCTGGGTATTGCGAACACGCCAGTACCGCTGGTGTTCGGCGCTCCGGTCGCGGCGCACCTCCAGACGTACGGTGTGCCAGTTGGCCATCTCCACGACCGGGGGGTCGTTGTACTCCTGGATGACGTTGCTCTCGGGGCCGAGGATGTCGAAGTCGAAACGCCAGTACACGTGGTGGTGGTGAACCAGGCAGGTGCACGGGTTCTGGGCGGCGGCGAAACCGAAGCGGGGACGGATGGTGCCATCCGCGGCGAGTCGCCACTCGCTGACATAGCGGTACCAGCCCGCCTGCAGTTGGCTGACGATCACCAGTTCCTCGCCGTCGAGCCAGAAGGCCACGCCCCGGTAGTTCCCCCCGTCGGCCCCGCTCTCGAGGATGGTCTGCGGCGGCGCCGAACACAGCCGAAAGCCCGGCACGAGATCGGCCCCCTCGGCAGTGAAACAGCTCTCCTCGTGCTGCCAGTCACGATAGGTGGGACCGCAACCGGCCCCCACGCCGGCGTCCTCGTACGCGACGTTGAGGATGGGCACGTGGCCCCGGGAGAGGACCCGCTGGCCCTTGTAGTCGACGGTACGCAACTCGACGCCAGAGCCGTTGGTGCCCGACGATGCCGAGGGACGCACCACCACCAGGTCCCAGAGGACGGTGTCGCCCCGCCGGACCCGCAGGCGGACCTGGCCTTCCCCGGCGGTGGGCCCACAGGTCGGCCCCGGCGGAGGCCCGCAGTCGGCCGACGACGGCGTCGCCACGCCGGGCGGCTCCCGGAAGATCTCGGCGTCGGAGGTGCGCACGCCGACGATGCGATGACCCTCGTCGGGTGAACGCAGGCCCACGGCGATGACCCGGTCGACACTGCCGTCGGGGTGGTGGACGTTGACGAGGGGCGGCATGGGTCGGTACGTGTAGGCCTGGTCGGCCTCGAGGAGGGCCGCCATCTCGGGGTCGTCGGCCAGGATGGACAAAGCCCAGGCATGCTCGTCGTCGCTCGGCGGCCACTGGTGGGGGCTCGGGAAGATCTCCGGGCTTTCGGGGTCGTCGAGCCAGCCCTGCACTCGGGCCGACCGACCCGTCGTGGTGTCGTGGACCAGGGTGCTGAAGCGGGGCCCATCGCCGTCGTCCTTGTCGACCACGTCGAAGCCCACCAACCAGAGGTCGCCGGCGGGGAAGTGCTGGCGGAGCATGGGGTGGGAGAGAATGGCTCTGGTGGCTGCGGCGTGAGCGGAGGCGTACGTCTGCTCAGGAGCGATCTCGACGGCGAGGGGAACCTCTCCCCCCGTGGCCCCTCCTGCGGCTGGCTGCGACATCGGTACTCGACCTCCCGAACTGCCCCGCGGGGCGCCACCGTGGCGGGCGACCCGGCCTTTCTACTCCCCGGGAGTCGGGCCCTCCGCCCGGACGCAAGCCAGGACTGTCCCCGGCCGGGGGACTGCCGCTAACTTCGCAGTCATGAACCTCGTCGGGTCCTGTTCCGTGGCCGGTCCCTCCCACCGCCCTCGGGGCGGTGGGCCCCTCCCCACGGGCCACCCGTCTCGGGAGCGGGATATCGACGCCCTAGGGCCGGAGGGCTTGTCATGAGCGCCGACGGCGCCGGGGGCATCACCCGCCTGATACACGAGGTGCGCGAGGTGGCCGTCGGGCCCGAGACCACCTTCGACGGGGGGCGCCTCACCGTCTCGCTGGATGCGGCGAGAGGTTGCTTCACCGACCCGGCCCTGGCCGACGTCCGCCTGAGCTGGGCCTCGCCCGGCCAGTCCGTGCGCATCGTGAAGGTCCTCGATGCCGTGGAGCCACGCACGAAAGGTCCAGGCGGGGGTGGCATCTTCGCCGGCTTCATCGGCCCCGACCGGGTCCAGGGCCGGGGACGCACCCACGTGCTACAGGGAGCGGCGGTGGTGGCCGCCGGGTACCTGCCCCGGGCCCAGGAGGCGGTGGTGGAGATGTCCGGGCCGGCGGCCGCCCTGTCCCCCCTGGGCGCCACCCACAACCTGGTGGTGGAGTTCACCCCGGCCGAAGGCGCACCATGGGAGGACGTCGACCGAGCGCTGCGGCGGGGCGTCCTGGCCCTGGCCGTCCACCTGGCCGACTCGGCCATCGACTCCCCCGCCGACGCCGAGCAGCACTTCGCCGCACCGAGGCCGCCGAAGGCGGCGAGCGACCGCAGCCGGGTGGGGGTGGTCACCAACCTGCAGACGCAGGGAACCTTCAAGGACATCTTCGTCTACGGGCGCAGCTTCTCGGGTGGCCTGCCCACCCTGATCGATCCCGGCGACCTCGACGACGGAGCGGTGGTGAGCGGCCAGTTCGGGCATCCGTCGCTCAAGAACCCGACCTTCATGCACCAGAACCATCCGGTCGTGGCCGCCCTGCGGGCCCGCGACGGCCTCGACCTCGACTTCGCCGGTGTGGTCATATCGCCCGAGCCGGTCGTCGCCGGCCAGAAGGAGCTGGTGTCGGCCCACGCCGCCCGGCTGTGCGCAGCCGCCGGGTGGGACGCAGCGATCCTCACCAAGGAGGGCGGCGGCAACGCCGATGCCGACGTGGCCCTGAAGATGGACGCCCTGGAGGACGCCGGAGTGATCGCCGTGGGCCTGTTCGCGGAGATGGCCGGTCCCGATGGCACGGGCCCACCCATCGTCGTACCCCCCGAACGAGCCACGGCCATGGTGAGCACCGGCAACTACGACGAGCGCCTCGTCCTGCCGGCGGTGGAGCGGGCCCTCGGTGGCGACGTCGTGGCTCTGCTCGAACGCCCGGCCACCGACGAGCTCGAGCTGCCGATCGCCGTCGTGTACTGCGCGTTGAGCCCGCTGGGCTGGGGCCACCTCACCTGCGCCCCCGAGGCTGCGGCCGGCGCAGCACCACTCGCCGAAGGAGCGCTGTCGTGAGCCGCGTCGTCCATTACATCAACCAGTTCTTTGCCGGTGTCGGAGGCGAGGACTCGGCCGATACGCCCGTCACCTCGCTCGACGAGCCGGTGGGCCCGGGCCGGCGACTGGCCCAGCTGCTCGCGCCCGAGCACGAGGTGGTGGCCACGGTGTTCTGCGGCGACGACCACGCGTCCGGCGACCCGGCGGTGATCGCCGAGATCATCGAGCTCATCGCGGCCAACCAGCCCGACCTGGTCGTTGCCGGGCCTGCCTTCACCAGCGGTCGCTACGGCCTAGCGTGTGCACGGGTGGTGGCCGCGGCCACCGCCGCGGGAATCCCTGCGGTCGCCGCCATGCACCCGGACAACCCCGGCCTCGACGAAGCCGGGGGCGCACCGGTGGTGGCCAGCGGCGAGGTCGCTCGCCGGATGGGCCCCTCGCTCGACACTCTGGCCGCCGCCGTCCGCCGGCTCCTCGCCGGCGAGGAGCTCACCGCCGACGACGGCCGCGTCGGCGCCGTGCCCCGTCGGTCGCGGGTGGCCGACGCCAACGCCGCCGAGCGTGCCGTCGACCTGGTGCTGGGTCGGCTCGGGGGTGACACCACCTCCACCGAGGTGCCCCTCCCGCGCTTCGACCGGGTCACCCCGGCGGCGCCGGTCGATGACCTGGGAGCGGTGAAGCTGGCCCTGGTCACCGAATCCGCACTCGTTCCCGACGACAACCCCGACCATCTCGAGTCGGCCCGGGCCACCAAGTGGCTGCGCTACGCCCTCGACGACCGCGACACGCTCGTTCCCGGCGAGTGGCGCTCGGTGCACGGCGGCTTCTCGACGGTGTGGGCCAACGAGGATCCCCATCGCCTCCTCCCCCTCGACGTGGCCCGCAAGCTGGAGGGCGAGGGGGCCATCGGTAGCCTGTACCCGGCCTACCTGGTGACGGCCGGCAACGGTACATCGGTGGGCAACGCCCGACGCTTCGGTATCGAATGGGCCGCCGACCTGCGCCACTCCGAGGTTCGGGCCGCCATCCTCACGGCCACGTGAGGCACGGGAACGCGTTGCGGGGCAACGCTGGCCAAAGAGCTCGAGCGGGCGGGCATCCCGACCGCCCTGTTGTGCAACCTGGTCTCCATCGCCATGCGGGTGGGCGCGCCGCGCATCGTTCCCACCCGAGGCATCCCCTATCCGGCCGGCGATCCGTCCCTCGGGTCGGCCGACGAGGCGGCCTGGCGACTGCGCCTCGTCGAGGCGGCGCTGGAGGCCCTGGGCACGCCGGTCAAGCAGCCCACCGTGTTCGAAGTGGCGTAGTCGCCGCGCGCTGGGCATTCTTGAAGCAATGACGACCCCCGCAGTGATCAGTGGCGCCACCCAGGTGCTGGCCCATGTACCCGGGCTGGCCCGCCACGGCTCGAAGCCCCGGCGCGAGTTGGCCAAGGACCCGGCCGTGGAGCAGGCGTTCCTCGCCGCCCTCCGCAGTACCGACGAGGCCGTGGCCTACGCACCCCATCAAGCCTGGTTGGGCAACATCCACCCGCGCGACCTCCCGCCCCGGCCTTGGGTCGGCCGGCCCGGGCCAAGCCCAGGAGGCAGTGACGGGGTCGGCCAACCACCGGCCGACGCGTCGGCGACGGGCCCCGACGGCGGCATCGTCGGCGAGGAGGAGTTCTTCGGCCTGCTGGCCGTGGTCGACGAGTTCGGGCTGATCACCCTCGACCCGGCGGCGGCCGACCGGGCCGCCGCCGCCCTGGCTGCCCATCCCCTGGCCAAGGCCCTCGACCTCGACCTCATCGATCGGGCCAGGGGCGACGCCGAAGCCGTGGCGGCCGAGGCCGGCTCCCTCACCCTGCACGTCGGCGCCGACCGGATGGTGGGGGCCGTCCGCGGTGCCCAGGCCGACGACGACTCGCTGTCGGCCCACGTCCTGCTCGAGAACCTGGCCTCCAAGGCGACGGCCACACTGGCCCTGCTCAACCTGCTGGCGGGCCGGGGCATCGACCCCATGTCGATCGAGTACGTGCTCTCGTGCGGCGAGGAGGCCATCGGCGACCGCTACCAGCGTGGGGGCGGCAACCTGGCCAAGGCCGTGGCCCAGGCGGCCGGGCTCACCGAGGCATCGGGGGCCGACATCAAGAACTTCTGTGCCGCCCCGGTCCCCGCCCTGGTGATGGCGTCGGCCCTGGTGGCCTCGGGTGTGTTCCGCCGGGTGGCGGTGGTGGCCGGTGGGTCGCTGCCCAAGCTCGGGATGAAGTTCCAGGGCCACCTCTCCCACGACCTGCCCGTGCTCGAAGACGTCCTGGGAGGCACGGCGGCGATCATCGAGGCCGACGACGGCCACTCGCCCCTCGTCCGCCTCGACGCCGTGGGCCGTCACCGGGTGGCGGCCGGTGGGTCGGCGCCCCAGATCATGGAGGCGCTCGCCGTCGAGCCGCTCCAGCGGGTGGGCCTGGCCATGACCGAGGTCGACGATTTCGCCACCGAGTTGCACAACCCCGAGATCACCGAACCCCAGGGATCGGGCGACGTGGCCGCGCGCAACTACCGCACCATGGCCGCTCTGGCCCTGCGCCGGGGCGATATCGAGCGCGATGGCCTCGACGGCTTCGTGACCGAGCGGGGGATGCCCGGCTTCGCCCCCACCCAGGGCCACCTGGCATCGGCCCTCTGCTACCTGCCCCATGCCCTTCGCCGGCTTACCTCCGGTGACGCCGGTAGGGTCTGCCTCGTGGCCAAAGGGAGCCTGTTCCTCGGACGGATGTGCCAGCTCTCCGACGGCATGAGCATGCTGCTGGAACGCAATACCGGAGCAAGCCAGGAAGGAGCGTGACATGACCGAAGTGGCCGAGGTCACCAAGGAGAACTTCGGGGACCTCACCGCCCAGGGCACCGTCCTGATCGACGTCTGGGGCCCTCAGTGCGTGCCCTGCGTGGCCCTCACGCCTCACGTCGAGCGCCTGGCCGAAGAGCGCCCCGACCTGCAGGTGGCCAAGTTGGAGGCGCCGAAGAACCGGCGCCTGTGCATCGACATGAAGATCATGGGCATGCCCGCGTTTCTCCTGTTCCGTGACGGTGCCGAGGTGGCCCGGTTGTCGGACCCCGAGCTCACGCCCGAAGCCCTTACCGACTGGCTCGACACCACGCTCGAGACCCTGAACCCCGAAGGGGGGTGAGCACACCAATGCTGCAAGACCGTATGGTCATCGCCCTGGGCGAACGCGACGGCATCTCCGGGCCTTCCATCGAGGCCTGCGTCCGCGCTGCGGGAGGCAAGGTGGTCTTCGGGGCCACCGAGTGCTTCGTCTGAACCGCGGCAGGAGCCATGGACCTGCACAGCCAGGAGGCAATTCTCCGGCTGGCCGGTGAGCACGGCCCACAGAACCTGGTGGTGATCCTGGGCGCTCCCGATCCTGAGAGCGCAGAGATCGCCGCCGAGACCGTGGTGCTGGGCGACCCGTCGTATGCAGGACCCTTGGCCGGGGCCCAGTTGGGCCTCGACGTGTACCACGTACTGGAAGACGACATCCGGGCCGATGTGCCCGACGATGTGTGGGAGGAACAGATCGGCGTCATGGCCGACGTCCTCGACGGCCCGGGCCTGGCCACGGCCGTGGCCGCCATGCGCGCCCAGGCGCCCGCGGAGACGTAACCCACCGATGGCGGTTCAGCCCGACCGCGCCAGCCGCGGTCGGGCGCCGCTCTTCCCGGTGCTCGGCCTGGTCTTGGGAGCCTGTGCCACCCTGCCCGCTTTGGTGGGGCCGGAGCTGGCCACGGCCGACGTCGCCGAGATCGCCGATCACCTCGTGCCGGGGCTCGTCGTGGCGGTGGTGTCGGCGGTGGCGCTGGTGGTGGGCCGATCGAGCCGGGTGTCGAGGGTCGTCCCGCTGGCCGCCGGCCTGGTCATCTCCCTCGCCGGCTTGTGGATGGTGGCCACCCACGTCCCGCTGGTGGCCCAGGCTACCCGTCACGAGGTGCCGTGGAATGGCACGATCTTCCACAGTGCCTCGGCGGTGATGATCCTCGCCTTCGGCCTGGCGTGGACCTGGGCTTCGTGGCCCGACGCCGGGTGACCTGGGAGGGCTACTGCCTTCGACCTGCGCTGGCAGCGGCGGCACGGCTCACCACCAGAGCGGAGTCGTTCCATCCCACGGTGCTGGTGGAATGCGCAATCGACTGCGGGCGTCGGAGCGCCGCTACCGCCTGCACGAAGACACCCTGGTACCCGCCCGCGAGGCGGGGGTGCCCAAGGGCCGGGCCCGGGTGCCCGACTCCACCGCCCTCTACGACGCGGTGGCCACCCAAGACACCGTCACCCAGCTGCGGGGCGCCATCCGGAAGGTGTTGGCCACGGTGGGCGGCGCTGGCCTCGAAGAAAGGCTGCGCCGCGGCACGTTCCCAGCATCACGGCCCTCGTCGAGGCCATCGAGCTGAGGGCCGAACACTGGACGACGAGCCGAAGCCCTTCAGTAGGCGCAACGAGATCAATGGGTGGGCTCGTTGATCTGAGGCACCCTCGCTGTCATGATCAGGCGTCTGGCCGTTTGTCCGCTCATTCAACCGGTAATATTTGTAGCCATATTTGTAGCCATACCCCTCCTCGCCGCTGGCACCGTTCAACATCATCCCGATTAGCGGCGCCTCCACTTGGCGCAACATTTCTAACGCCCGGCTCATCTGCTTCCTCGTGGTGACCCCCGCCGTCGCCACGACGAGCGTTCCTTCGACCTTCGAGGACAAGACGGCAGCGTCGGTGACGGGAAGTACCGGCGGGCAATCGATCAACACCACGTCGAACGCTCTCTTGAGCGATTCGAGGATCTCTGACGTCCGGCGGGAAGACAGGAGCTCGGACGGGTTCGGGGGAAGCGGGCCAGCACTCAATAGCTTGAGCCGCAACTCCCCGGGAACATTCTGGAGAGCGGCAGACAAGGGTGCGTCCCCGAGCATGAGGGACGTGAAACCCGCTGCTGCATTCGGCAAGTGGAAGAACTCATGGATGCGAGAGCGCCGCAGATCACAGTCAACCACCACTACGGACAGGCCTGCCCGCACCAGCGTCACGGCGAAGTTGGCGATGGTGGTCGATTTGCCTTCGGCGGCTCTCGGACTGGTGATCTGAATGACCCGCAGCGATCGGTCGACGCCAAGGAACTGGATCGAGGTGCGCAGAGCGCGGTACGCCTCTGCTGCCGGAGCACTTGGCTCCGCAAGGGAGACCACCCTCGTCTCTTGACGGTTCTTCCACCCGGCTATGGCAGGGATCACCCCCAGCACCGAGAGGCCGGCGGCGAGATGCTCGAGATCTTCCTTCGTCTTGATCGTGTCGTCGAGATGATCAAAGGCAAAGGCGAGAGCGGTACCGAGAACCAGACCGACGCCAATAGCGAGAACCGCATTGTGCAGCGGTCGCGGCCGGATCGGAACAGTGGGAACAGCGGCAGGAGCGACGACCTGTGCGCCGACCGTCGCACTCCCCGCTGAATCGACCTGGAGTTGGTCTAACTTCTGCTTCAGGGGGGCTTGTCGGGCTAAGAGCTGATCCCGATCGGCCTGAAGAGCGTCCCGCTGCAGGCACTCCGGGGGTGGAGCGAGTCCGGTACAACCACCAATGCTCCCCAACCGGTTCTTCAGGTCGTCAATTCCCTTTTGGAGATCATCGACTTGATGCTGCAGTTCCTGGCCGAATCCAGCCACTGAGTCGACAGCCTGCTTCCGCCGGTAACTGATGTAGGCGTCGACATAGGCATTGGTGATGGCGGCTGCGTCTTTCGGCACAGTACTTTCGGCGCTCAACTCGACGACGGTCGTCCCGCTGACCGGGGAGGCAGACACCGAAGGAGCCCTACCAAGCTTTTGTCGAACAAGGTCGCTCACCGGGGTGCTATGCATCACTTCGATCTCGGTGGACACTATGGCGTCCGAAACACCAACCCTGCTGGAGAAGATCGCGTCTGAGGGCTGGAAGAGCAAACGGGCACTCGCCCGGTAGACGGGCGTCTCGAAAAAGGTGAGGACGGAAACGGTGGCAGCAACGACGATGACCGTGATTACGATGATCCACTTGCGCCGACGGAGCACCGACAGGTAGTCGCGCAGATCCATTCCGTGTCTGTCGCTGGGCACCACCGCAAGATGATAGTGCACGAACCTGCTCGGAACCGCATGCCTCGGCCGCGCTCCGCGACACCCAGCTCTACCAGCACGAAGATACCGTCGCTTGCCCACCGCCTTCGGTCTCTACCACCCCGGCTAGGCTTCTGGGTTTGGCGCGTACTGCTACGGGTCGATGCAGAACGGCGAACGAGAGGGACGGTTTCAACCATGGCGTCACACGCACCACACGGTCCATCGAAGTCGCCCGACGGCGGGACCTCGGCGTGTCTGTGAGCCTCGTCACGGGAGGGGCGGGCTTCATCGGCTCGCACGTTGCTCAGGCTTGTCTCGACCGGGGCGACGAGGTCGTGGTCGTCGACGACCTGTCTGGTGGCTATCGCGAGAACCTGCCTGTCGGCGTCCGCTTCGTCGCAGCCGACATCACGTCCCGTTCCGACATCGAAGCGCTTTTCGACGAGCACGCGTTCGACTTCGTCTACCACCTAGCCGCCTACGCGGCCGAGGGCCTCTCGCATTTCATCCGGGGTTTCAATTACACCAACAACGTCGTCGGCACGATGAACCTGGTGAACGCCTCGATCCGCCAGGGCATCCGGTGCTTCGTTTTCACATCCTCGATCGCGGTGTATGGCGCCGGACAGGTGCCGATGGACGAGTCGGTCCAGCCCCGGCCCGAGGACCCGTACGGCATCGCCAAGTACGCCGTGGAGCTCGACCTGGCGGCGGCACATCGGATGTTCGGCCTCGAGTACGTGGTCTTCCGGCCCCACAACGTGTACGGGGAGGGGCAGAACATCGCTGACCGCTACCGCAACGTGATCGGCATTTTCATGAACCAGGTGATGCGGGGTGAGCCGATGTCGATCTTCGGCGACGGCGAGCAGACCCGGGCCTTCACTTACGTCGGTGACGTCGCCCCGGTGATTGCCCGGGCGGTGGAGGTCCCCGCCGCCTGCGGGCAGACGTTCAACATCGGCGCGGATACACCCCAAACCGTGAATCGACTGGCGGTCATCGTGGCCGAAGCATTCGATGCCAAGCCGGACATCGTCCACCTCCCGGCCCGCAACGAGGTCGTCCATGCCTACGCCTCCCACGAGCGGGTACGAGAAGTGTTCGGGCAGGGTCCGGCCACGTCGCTCGACAATGGCGTGGCGTGCATGGCGGCCTGGGCCCGGCAGGTGGGCGGGCGTGAGCCGGTGCGCTTCAAAGGGATCGAGGTCGAGAAAAACCTTCCGCCGTCGTGGGCGGAGGTGGTCTGAGGGCCGGGGACCTGAGGCCCCCCGGAACGCCCTCAGCCAACGAGCAGAGCCGGACGTCTCAGCAACCCCGGGCTGCAACCATTGAGGACGCCAGGCCAGCAACCATCGAGTACGCCAGGCCATTGACCTCATGCACCAGGGCTCGGTGGTGGTTCTCGGTGGGGGGCGGTTCACCGACCACCGAAACGGTGCCAGGGAGACACCGTCGAAAGAGCAGCCGGGCACGAGCGAAGTGGACGGGATCGGTTACAACCAGCACGTGATTCCACCCCCGCGACCGGGCCAGCCGCCCGGCGACCTGTGCCTCCGTCTGGGTCTTGTCGGGCTGGGGGTCGAGGCACACGACTTCGAAAGACGGTTTGGTCTGGCACAACTCCTTGGCCTGGGGAAAGTCGGGAAGACCGTCGATCACGAGCGTCGGAGCCAATCCGTCGTGGATGAGACGGAGGGCCACGGCGAGCCGGTTGCCCTGGTCGCCCGAGAGCATGATTACGGCATCGGCCCGTTTGACGGCGTCTGCGGAGGGACGAACGACAGGCAGCACGATGGCGAACAGGCCTCCGCCCGCCAGGAGGATGGCGCCGACGGTGGCCCAGAGGACCCGGCTCCACGTGATCAGGCGGGGCACCTTTAGGCGGGTACGTTGGTCAGGAGACCAGACGCGTCCAGCGGGCGCCCGGAACGGCTGGCCGAACGAGCGGCGAAGCCCAGAGCGATGATTGGCGCGACGAGGACCAGGACCTGCATCCGCTCGCGCACGAGCGTGCCGTAGTTCCCAACGCTCAGGGCGATCACCATGACCGTGGCGAGCGCGGGCATCACAAGCACGAGCCACCGACGATCACCGAGCCTGGCCGCCCGCAAGCCCCACCACAAGCCGACGCAGAGACACCACCAAGCGGCCACGTCGGGCAGGACGACGACCTGGCGCCCACCACGTAGTTGCCAGGGAAAGGGGCCAAGCACCGCCGAAACAACTCCGAGCGGAAGAAAGCTCAGCGCCTGGTTGGTGTTGGAGACGTCGACATCGCTGCCGAACCCGCTACTGACTCCGACGGAAAGCCCACGGCGGACGTCGTTGGCCTGCGTCAGGTCGGTCGATCGCGCCGCCTGGTAGCCACCGGCGCCGATGCCCGACGCCACCACTATCGCGACCAGGGCCGTCGCGACCAGTCCGCCGATAAGTCCTCCCGCGAGCTTTCGACGGCCCAGGGCAACGCCGGCCATCATCCCGGTCAGGATGGCGAGACTGGTCTGGGCCCGGAACAACAAAAGGCAAGGCAAAAGGAAGGCAAGCATCAGAAGCGGCATGGGTGAGTAGTGGTCAATCAGGCGCGATGCACAGTTGGCCGCCAAGGCGAGTAGAAAAAGATACGGTGCCTCCTTCAGGAGCTGGGCAGGCCAGAGGAGCATTCCGGGTACGAGCACGAACAGGTACGGCACGTACTTCACGGTCGCCAGGCCGAAGAGGCGATGCGAAGTGTCGCTGACGATCGGGATGAGGGCCGCGGCCAACATTGCGTTGCAGGCGACCCCGGCCCATTTCGACGGTCCGAACAGCCAGTAGATCGAGGCGAGGAGGTAGTAATAGCCCTCCTTGCCCCCGGGCAGCGTCGGCAGCGGTCCGCCATGGGTCCAGTGGGAGAGGATCAGCTTGGCGATGCCATCGTACGAAAGTGCGTCAGGGCCGAAGAAATTGACAGCACTGCTGTTGATGATGAGCATCCCGAGAATCAGGTGCAGCGCGAACGACGCCATGGTCCATCGGAGAATCCGTGTGGCCGCGCTCGAGTCCCCCCACGAACGGGTCAGTCCGGAAGACACGACCGGCAGGACCATCAGGCCGAACGCCGACATCACCAGGAGTCCGACGCCTGGGCTCGACGTGACGATGAGCCGACCCGCCAACAGCCCAGCGCCCACAACGCACATGATCCGGGTCGAAGCGTTCGGGAACTCGAATGTAGCCGCCACGTCAGGGTGAAGACTAGCCGTCGACTCGATCGGGCGCGGTCAGGCCAACGGATAGGCGGCTTAGAGTGGAGTCGACGTGGTTCTCACGCGAAGGACGC
>JBBSHU010000056.1:0-19100 GCA_038232455.1 Acidimicrobiales bacterium | reverse complement strand
GTCATCCCCGCGCCACCGGCGCTGGCCGCCCGCATCCTCGAGCTCCTCGACGTCGACCCGATTACCACCCGCTGAACACCGGAGGCCAACCATGGACAACGCTTCACGCCCACTCATGTGCGGAACACCGGGCTAGTGGCCCATCACCTGATGGGGCATTAGATGCCCCGTTCCAAGGGGAACGGCGTGGCCGGGTTCCTGGGCCTGGGCACCCGAGCCGACGACCCGGGGTACGAGCACGACGAGCGCGGCGGGGTGATGAACGCCTCACGCCGCCCCGACGAATGGGTGCGCACCACCTGCGGGTATTGCGCCGTCGGCTGCGGGATGTTGGTCGGTGTCCGCGCCAACAAGGCCGTGAGCGTGATGGGCGATCCCGACCATCCCGTCAACCGTGGCCGACTCTGTCCGAAGGGGCTTTCGGAGCATCACACCCTGGCCGTCGAAGGTCGACTCACGAACCCGGCGATCCGCGGCCCCGGCGGCGAGCAGCAGCCGGCTACGTGGGACGAGGCGGTGGGCTCGGTCGTCGATGGCTTCGGTCGCCTTCTGCGCGAGCACGGCCCGGACTCGGTAGCCGTCTTGTCCACCGGCCAGCTGGTCACCGAGGAGTTCTACGCCCTGGGCAAGTTGGCTCGTCTGGGCTTCGGTCTGCGCCACTACGACGGCAACACCACCCTGTGCATGTCGAGCGCGGTCTCGGGTTACAAGGCCAGCTTCGGCAGCGACGGGCCCCCGGGCTCCTACGCGGATCTCGAGCAGGCCGACTGCATCATGTTGGTGGGAGCCAACATCGCCGACAACCACCCCCTGCTGGCTCCCCGGGTGATGGCCAACGAGGAGGCCACCCTCATCGTGGTCGACCCGAGGGTGACCAAGACGGCGACGGTGGCCGACATCCACCTGGCCGTACGGCCCCGCACCGACATCACCCTGCTCAACGGCATGCTGAAGATACTGATCGACGAGGATCTGGTCGATCACGACTACGTGACGGCCCACACCGAGGGCTACGCCGAGCTCGCCGCCCACGTTGCGTCCTACGACCTCGACCGGGTGGCAGCCGAATGCGGGGTCGACGGTGAGGCCATCCGCCGGGCCACCCTCGCCTTCGGCCGGGCCGAGCGGGCCTTCATCGGGTGGACCATGGGTGTGAACCACTCCGTACAGGGCACCCAGACGGTCACCCTGCTGAACACCCTGTGCCTCGTCACCGGCAACATCGGACGGGCCGGCTCGGCGCCGTTCTCGATCACCGGCCAGTGCAACGCCATGGGCACCCGTGAGGCGGGCGGCACGGCCTCGCTTCCGGGCTACCGGGCCTGGGACAGTCCCGCCGATAGGGCCGAGCTGGGCGGGCTGTGGGGCGTGGACCCGGAGCGCCTCCCAGCGGCGCGGGGCCGGGCCTACCCCGACATCATCGACGGGGTCCTCGACGGCACCATCAAGGGTCTGTGGATCATCGCCACGAACCCGCCGGTGTCGTTTCCCAACCGGGGTCGTCTGGAGCGGGCCCTGGCCAACCTCGACCTGCTCGTGGTGCAGGACGGCTTCGAGACCCCGACCACGGCATTGGCCGACGTGGTGCTACCGGCCGCCATCTGGGGCGAGAAGGACGGCACCTACACCAACGCCGAACGGCGGGTCTCGCGCGTCCGGCGAGCCGTCGATCCGCCGGGCGAGGCCCTGGCCGACTTCGACATCTTCCTGGCCGTGGCCGAGGCCCTTGGCGTCCGCGACGAGATCTACCCGGGATGGAAGGAACCTGAGGACGCCTTCGCCGAATGGACCCGGGTGTCAGCCGGCCGGTTGTGCGACTACAGCGGCATCACCTGGGAGCGCATCGACGTCGCCGGTGGGGTCCAATGGCCGTGCCCGACAGGCACCGTCGAGCCAGGTGGGTCGCCCCGGCTGTACACCGACGGGGTGTTCCCCACGCCGTCGGGCCGGGCCCGGCTGTTGTGCGTGACGCCCGAGCCGTTCTCCGATGCGCCCAACGAGCGGTTCCCGTTCATGCTCAACACCGGTCGCACGGTCGAGCACTGGCATACCCGCACCAAGACGGGCCGGGTCGACATCCTCGAGCAACTGGCCCCGGAGGGTTGGGTCGAGATCAACCCGGCCGATGCCGGCCGCCTCGGCGTCCACCCCGGCGACCGCGTGCGCATGCGATCGAGACGCGGCCTGGTGGAGGGCGTGGCCGTCCGGGTGACGGCCACGGTGCGTGAGGGTGAGGTGTTCATGCCCTTCCACTACGACGAGCTGTGTGTCAACCGCCTCACCATCGACGAGTTCGACCCCGTGTCGCGCGAACCCAACTACAAGCAGTCCGCCGTCCACATCGAGGCGATGTAGGGCAGCCCCGGCCTAGCCTTGGTTGTCGAGTAGAACGGGGCGTTCTACACTGGGCTGGTGGAACGAATGATCCCCGTCCGGGAGCTGAACCAGCACACCAGCGCAGTGTTGCGCGCGGTGGCCGGCGGCACCGCTGTCACCATCACCAGCGACGGGCACGCCATAGCGCGCCTTGTGCCCCTCACAGGTGGCTCCTCGGCCCTCGACCGACTGGCGGCAACCGGGCAGGCCACCGCTCCGAGCGTGGGGGGCCCGGTCATGCTTCCGCCCGCCGACGGGACAGAGGGTATCGACGTCTCTGCGGAGCTTGTGGCCGACCGCGACGCCGCGCGCTGGTGATCTACCTCGATTCCTCGGCCGTCGTAAAGCTCGTCCACTGAGAGGCCGCCACCGTTGAACTGGTGGCTTGGCTCGGCGAGCGCGGCGATACAGCATTGGCCTCGTCCGCCCTGGTGGAAGTCGAGGTGCCGAGGGCTCTCCGTCGCAACGCGCCGAGCGGCAACGACATCCTTGCGCCACGGGGCACCCCGGTCGTGGCCAACGTGTCCGGTGTCGTCGAACAGCATGACAATGGCCTGGGGGGACACGCGTACTTTCTGAACGGCAACGACGGGAATAGCTACTACGGCGCCCACCTCGACTCCTACGGGGCGAGCGGGCAGGTCAGTGCCGGAACGGTGATCGGCACCGTCGGCGACTCGGGCGATGCCCAAGGTGGGCCCACCCACCTCCATTTCGAGATTCACCCGGGAGGCAACGGCAACATCAACCCCTACCCGACCCTGACGCGTTACTGCTGAACGCCGAAGATTTCCGGCCCGTGAACGGCTGTTCGCAGGTTGCTTTCTTCGTTGGGGAACCGATGCCAGGTACCGTTCAGGGACCTCACATCGGCCTCGGCCGCAGCGTGCGTGGGTCGTCACCGTTGGTTCATCGGGCGGCAACAGCGCCAACACCCTGGTCGTCTCTACTGCACCTGTGAGCCGCTCGATGTCAGCGGCGCCAGGAAAGGTGAGACGTCAATGAGCACGACGATCGGTACGACCCATCCTGACCCGACACCGAGCCTCGAATCGACCGAGGGCACTCGCAAGGGCCACTGGATCGACCACTGGGAGCCTGACGACCCGGCCTTCTGGGAGGCCAAGGGTAAGAGGATCGCCAGGAAGAACCTGGGCTGGTCGATCTTCGCCGAGAACATCGGCTTCAGCATCTGGGTGTTGTGGACGATCGTCGTCATCAACCTGGCCAACATCGGCATCGCCATGTCGGTGCCCGAGCTGTTCTGGTTGACCGCCGTACCCAACCTGGTCGGGTCGATCCTGCGCATCCCATACACCTTCGCCGTCCCCAAGTTCGGCGGTCGGGCCTGGACCATCGTCAGCGCGTCGCTGCTCTTCATCCCCACGTTGCTCCTCGCCATCATCGTTCCCAGCGGCTGGTTGGCGGGCCTGAGCCACAGCGCCCAGTTCTGGGTGTTGCTGGCATGTGCCGCCACAGCCGGCTTCGGCGGCGGCAACTTCTCCTCTTCGATGGCCAACATCTCGTTCTTCTACCCCGAGGGCAAGAAGGGCTTCGCCCTCGGGCTCAACGCCGCCGGAGGCAACCTGGGCGTGGCCTCGGCCCAGCTCTTCGTACCTCTCGTGATCATCATCGGGGTCTCGGCCGCCGCGGTGAAGCTGCCGAAGCACCAGGTCCACATGGCCTACGCCGGGCTCATGTGGCTGCCCCTCATCGCCATCGCCGCCTTCGGCGCCTGGCGGTTCATGGACAGCCTCACGCAGGCCAAGGCCGACACGTCGTCGTACAAAAAGGCCTTGCGCAACAGCCATACCTGGATCATGTCCTTCCTCTACATCGGTACCTTCGGGTCGTTCATCGGCTTCTCGTTCGCCCTGCCGCTGGTCATCAAGACGACGTTCCCCGAGTTCCTGGCCGCCCACACCTTCATCGCCACCTACCTGGCCGGGCTCGGCTTCGTGGGCGCGCTGATCGGCTCGCTCTCCCGCCCGTTGGGTGGCTGGCTGTCCGACAAGGTCGGCGGGGCCAAGGTCACCCTGATCGTGTTCGTCGGCATGGCCGCATTCACGGCGACGGCGATCATGGGCGTCCAGAACCGCAGCTTCGCCACGTTCTTCGCCTCCTACATGGTGATCTTCCTGCTGGCGGGCATGGGGAACGGGTCGACGTACAAGATGATCCCGTCGATCTTCGCCACCCTCGGTCGCCACGAAGCCCAGGAGAAGAGCCTCGACCTCAAGGCGAACGCCATCGAGTACAAGCGGCGGGCGGCCGCAGTCATCGGGATCGCCGGTGCCATCGGAGCCTTCGGGGGGTTCATGATCCAGGTGGTGCTCCGCCAGGCCAACCTCAGCGTCTCCGCCTTGATCAAGACGGCCAAGACCCCGGCCCAGAAGGTGGCCGTGGCCGCCGCCCACTCGGACTGGTCGGTGCCCGCCCTGTGGGTATTCCTCGGTTCCTACCTGGTGTTCGCCGCCGTCACCTGGGGTGTCTACTTGCGCAAGAGCTCGGCCGACGAAACGGGCAAGAGCCTGAGCCACGCCTCGGTCTGAGGTCTGGACCCTAACGCTTGGAGGCGCAGTCGATGCAGTCGCGGGCGGCGGGCTTGGCCTCGAGTCGGGCCGGGGCGATGGGCTGGCCGCAGGTCTCGCAGACGCCGTAGGTGCCGGCCTCGAGCTTGCCGAGGGCCTCGGTCACCTCGTCGAGGGACTCCTGCAGCGAGGTGGCCAGCGCCTCGACTTCGCCTCGCTCCGCCGTCACCTGACTGGAGTCGGCGAAATTCTGGTCGAACGACATCCTGCCGGCCGACCCGTAACCCAGATCGGTGAGCTGCTGGGAGAGGTGGGCCCGCTCCGCCTCCAGCTGCGAGCGCGGGCCGCCAAGGGCTGCATCGTTGGGCACCGGCCCACACTACCTGGGCATTCCCCCGTTGGCGCGCGGATGGACGACCCCGTAGACCTGCCGGAGGTGGTCGCGGGACTCCCGGGTGTACGCGTGAGTGGATGCCGTCGCGGCGTGTCCGAGCAACTCTTGCACGACGCGGACGTCGGCCCCCCGCTCGATCATGTGGGCGGCGCAGGAGTGGCGCAGCACGTTGGGGGTGAGCCTGCCGGCCAGACCCACTTTCTCTCCGTAGTGGTTGACGATGCGCCAAACGCCCTGGCGGGACAGCCGCCCGCCGCGGGCATTGAGGAACAGGGCCTCGGCGTCGCCCCGCCGTGCCCATCGGGTCGGGCTCAGAGCACCCCGGCCCCGAGGGCAGAGCCAGTCGGCGAGGGCGCCGACGGCCGGGCCCCCGACGGGCACGACCCGCTCCTTATGGCGGCCGGCCAGCCCGTCGCCACCAACACCGTCGCCTCCTGCGACGTGAAGCAACCCGGTGTCCAGATCGACGTCGCCGAGGCAGAGGCCAACCAGCTCCGACACCCGAAGGCCGCAGGCATAGAGCACCTCCACGATGGCCCGGTCCCGGCGGACGACGGCATCGTCGCCCACCACTGCGCCGAGCAGGTCCAACGCCTCGTCCTCGGAAAGAACCGGTGGCGGCCCGGCCGGAACCCGGGGAGGCCCCACCCGTTCGGCCGGGTTTCCCGTCGCCAGGCCGCCGTCCTCCAGGAACCGGTGCAACGCCCGCACCGACACCAGGGCGCGCGCTACCGAGGCGGGGGCCCGGCCTTCACTTCGGAGGTGGCCGACGTAGTCCTCCACCACCGCCTCGGTGACCTGGGCGGGAGCCAGACCCCTGTCGGAGAGGTATCGCCCGTAGGCGGCCAGGTCCCGCCGGTAGGCGGCCAGCGTGTTCGCCGACCGTCCCTTGACGACCGCCAACCACGAGAGAAGGTCTTCGGCTCCTGCCGGCTGGGTGGGCGTCACTCGCGAAGCACTAACCGGTGAGGCAGGCGATGGGGTCGGCAGCCGGACGGTCGAGGGCCTCGGCCACGGCTGCGTTGGTGAGGCGGCCGGCTACCGTCGTGACCCCTCGCAGCAGGGCGGGGTCACGGTTCGCCGCATCGCGTAGGCCCAGGCCGGCCAGCTCCACGACGTAGGGCAGCGTGGCGCTGGTGAGGGCATACGTCGAGGTATGGGGCACGGCCCCCGGGACGTTGCCCACGGCGTAGTGGATCACACCGTGGACCACGTAGGTGGGCTGGGCGTGGCTCGTCTCGTGGATCGTCTCGACGCAGCCGCCCTGGTCGACGGCCACGTCGACGATCACCGCACCCTGCTTCATGCCCGCCACCATCTCGTCGGTGACGAGCACCGGGGCCCGACCGCCGGGGACGAGCACGGCGCCGATGACCAGGTCGGCCTCGGCCACCGACCGCTCGATGACGCCCCGGTTCGACGCCAGGGTCATGATGCGACCCCGGTGGATCTGGTCGACCCATCGCAGGCGTTCGAGGTTCTTGTCGAGCAGGAGGACCTCGGCTTCCATGCCCTGGGCGATCCATGCCGCGTTCCATCCAACCGTGCCCGCTCCGAGCACCACGACCCGCGCCGGGCGCACGCCGGGCGCCCCTCCCAGCAGGACCCCCCGGCCGCCGGAGTCGCGCTCGAGATGGTGGGCCCCGATCTGGGGGGCCATCCGGCCTGCCACCTCGCTCATGGGCGCAAGAAGGGGAAGGCCACCGTCGGCCGTCTGTACGGTCTCGTAGGCCACGGCCGTGGTCCGCGCGTCGAGCAGGGCCTCGGCCACGGACGGGTAGGCGGCCAGGTGCAGGTAGGTGAACAGCACCGTGTCGGCCCGCAGGTAGGAGAGCTCGCCGGCCTGGGGTTCTTTGACCTTCACCACCAGCGCCGCCGCCCATGCGTCGGCGGCGTCGACAAGGTCGGCGCCGGCGGCGGAGTACTCACGGTCGTGGATCGACGAGTCCTCGCCGGCTCCCCGCTCGACCAGCACCCGGTGATCGTGAGCCACCAGCTCCTGGGCACCGTCGGGCGTGAGGGCCACCCGGTGCTCGCCCTCCTTGGTCTCCCGGGGAACACCGACGTCCATGCCAGGCAGGGTAGGGCCTCTCGAGGAGGCACGCTGCTGGCTAGTAGAACATCTTGCGCACTGCGGGGGCCAGGGGCAAGGGGATATCGCCTCCGGATCCGTAGGCGACGGCCGTGTCGGCGCCGGTGGAGCTCAGCCGGGTGTACCAGCCCCCCCCGCCGGGGCGGAACACGGCGACGTCGGTCTTGGCGTCTCGGTCGTAGTCGCCGGGAACGGGGACGTCCGTGGCGATCCCGTAGCCGAGTGAGGTGTCGCCGCCGGTGCTCCTGTGTACGAACCAGGTACCCGTCGAGGGGCGGAAAACGGCCTGGTCGGTCTTGGCGTCGCCGTCGTAGTCGCCGGGCACGGGCACGTCGCCGTTGGTGCCATAGGCCGACGAGATGTCGCCACCGGTGCTCTTGCGCACGAACCAGGTGCCGGTCGAGGGGCGGAACACGGCCTGGTCGGCCTTTCCGTCCCCGTCGTAGTCGGCGGGCACGGGCACGTCGCCGTTGATGCCGAAGCCCACGGAGGAGTCGGTACCTGTGGACAGATGCAGGTACCACGTTCCTCCGGCGGGGCGGAAGACGGCGATATCGGCCTTCCCGTCACCGTCGTAGTCGGCGGGCACGGGCAGGTCGGTGCTGATGCCGAAGCCCAGCGCGGTGTCGCCACCAGTGCTCCTGCGCACGAACCACACCCCTCCGGAAGGGCGAAACACGGCCACATCGGCCTTGGCATCACCGTCGTAGTCGGCGGGCACGGGCACGTCCCCAATGGTCCCGTAGGCGGTCACCTCGGGCGAGCCACCCCGCACCGCCCACAGCCCCGACGAGGGCCGAAAAATGGACAGATCGGTGGTACCACTGCCGTCGAAGTCGGCGGGTGGCCGCTGGAACGGGCCTCCGCCTGCGGCCAGATAGTGGGCGCGGATGCCTGCACCTGTGACGGTCGGGGTGCCGGAGGCATAGTCGCTGATCACGTCCCACCGGAGGGAGCCACAGGCAACGCCCGTCACGGTCCAGGTCCAGGCCATGTAGCTGCCTCCCCGGGCGTCCATGAAGTTCAAGAAGCTGTCGATGCCTGTCGTGGTGCAGTCGTCCCTGCCGAACTCGCCGACCACGAGCGGCATGGTCTGCATAAGGGTGGCGATGGTCGTCTGCAGGCAGGGGTTGACCTCCATGCCGCAGGCGTTGCCCGGGTAGGCATGGAAGGACACGACCAGCTTGTGGAGGGCGTCGTTGGGCAGGCGGCTGAGGTACTGCGAAAAGTCCTGGGCGTAGGACAGCCCACCGAGCAGGAGCGGGTTCGTCGCCCCCGTGCCCCGGACGGCGTTCACGAGCTCCTGCATCCCCGCCGCCTGGTACTGGGCGGTGGTGGGGTTCTGGCCGTCGTCGTGGACGTGCAGGGTGCACCCGTTCAGCCAGCATGCCCAGGCCGCGTTGGCCGTGGGGACCAGGCCCGTGTCGCGCTCGAGATAGGGCTCGTTGAACAGGTCGAACATCACGGTGGGGTTGTTCTTGAAGGCGGAGGCGGCCGACGCCCAGAACGTCGGCGAGTTGTCCCGGTTCGCCATGGGCTGCTGGCCCGAGGCCGCCACCCCGTTGGGTGCGGCCCAGTGCAGGTCGATGATGGCCACCATTCCCTTGGCCGTGATCTGGTTGACCCACGAGGTGATGGCGGTCCGGTAGTTGGCGCCCGTGACCGCAGGGTTGAGCCCGGGCTTCGTGCCCAGCCAGCAGTCCTCGTTGAGGGGGACCCGCACGGCGTTGATGCGCCAAGCCAACATAGCGTCGAGGGTCTGGCTGTTGGAGGCGGCGTCGGAGGGGCCCGAGAAGATGCCCCAACCCTGGATGCACGCGTACTCGGTGCTCATGCGGTCGACGCCGTGCAGGCGAACAGGGCGCCCGGCCCCGTCCACGAGCTGGTTTCCGACCACGCTGATGCCCGACAGCGCCGAGGCCGAGGTGGCTGTCGCCACGATGGCCGGACCGGCGAGCAGGGTGATAGCGATCAGGACGACCGCCAACCGGTCGAGCGCGGTGGCCAGGCTGATGGTGGTGCGATGCGAGGGCATTCCTGCGTCTCCAGTCCTTGTCAGAGAGAGCGACTTCCGGATCGGGTCACAGATCGAGAAGGGGACCTACGTAGAAGGAGACAGCGGCATCCCGGGAAATACGCGAGATGTGAGAGCGAGGCCGGAGATCTTCGGCCTACCCGGTGAGGCCGAGGGCCTCCCGGGCCAGGGCCAGGCCGATGATCGACTTGGCGTCGACCAACTCGCCCGCGGAGATGAGGCCGGGCACGTCGGCGAGGGCCACCTCTTCCACAGTCATGTGCTGTTCCTCCACGCCCTGAGCGGACGCGTCCACGGTCTCGAGATCGGTGGCCAGGAAGACGATCGAGTGCTCGTCGCAGAACCCCGGGGAGTTGTAGAACTCGGCCAGCTTTCGCAGGTGTCCGGCCCGCCGTCCCACCTCCTCCTGGAGCTCCCGGGCGGCAGTGACCTCGGGGGCCTCGCCGTCGACATCGCGCTTGCCGGCCGGGATTTCGAGCAGGATCCGGTCGACGGCAGCCCGGTACTGGCGCACCATCAGCACCGCCCGACCACCGTCGACCGCGGGCACGACCGACACCGCGCCGGGGTGACGCACAACGTCGCGCACGAAGGTGGCGCCCGATGGGTCGGCGAAGGTGGCCTGGACGGTGCTGATCAGGGTGCCGGCGAACACCACCCGCTCATCGAGCATGTGGAACTCTCCCCCGTCGGTCGCCACTACCCGCTCTGGCGAGCGAAACCGCTGGTGCGTTCGGGCACGGAGCCGTCATCCCGTTCGGGCACGGAGCCGTCATCCCGTTCGGGCACGGAGCCGTCATCCCGTTCGGCGACCGCGGGCGCAAGCACGGCTTCGGCGGCCGGCTCGGCGCGGTTCCTGACCCGGTCAGCCGCCGCTCCGACGAAGGCCCGGAACAGCGGGTGGGGCCGGTCGGGGCGGCTCTTGAACTCGGGGTGTGCCTGGGTGCCCACCCAGAAGGGGTGGCCGGCCAACTCGACGAACTCGACGAGACGGTCGTCGGGCGATGTGCCGACGCTCAGCAGGCCGGCGGTCTCCAGGCGCCGCCGGTACCGAGAGTTGAACTCCCAGCGGTGACGATGGCGCTCGTACACGATCGTGTCGCCGTAGGCCCGGGCCACGGCCGAGTCAGGACGCAGGCGAGCCGGGTACACGCCCAGGCGCATCGTGCCCCCGTAGTTCACCACCTCGCGCTGGTCCTCCATGAGGTCGATCACCGGATGAGGCGTCTCGCCGTCGAACTCCGAGGAATTGGCCCTCTCCAGGCCGCACACGTTCCGGGCGAAGTCGATCACCATGGTCTGCATGCCGAGGCAGAGTCCCAGGCACGGGACATCGTGCTCCCGGGCGTAGCCGGCGGCGGCGATCTTGCCCTCGATGCCCCGGGGCCCGAACCCGCCGGGGATGACCAGGCCGTCGAGATCGCGAAGGCGGCCCTCGGCCAGCAGGCCCTCGACATCCTCGGCCTGGATCCAGTCGATGTCGACGCGGGCGCCATGGTCGTAGCCGCCATGGCGGAGGGCCTCGACCACCGAGAGGTAGGCGTCGGGGAGCACCACGTACTTGCCGATGAGGCCGATCCGCACGGGCGTGGTGGCCGCCTCCACCCGTTTCACCAGACCCTGCCACGAGGTCAGGTCGGGGGTGTACTCGGGCCCTTCGAAGCGGAGGAGGTGGCACACGTAATCGTCGAGGCCCTCGTCGTGGAGGACGAGAGGGATCTCGTAGAGGTTGTCGGCGTCGACGGCGCTCACCACCGCGGCCTCGGGCACGTCGGACAGCAGGGAGATCTTGCGCTTGAGGCCCTCGGTGAGCGGGCGGTCGCTCCGGCACACGATGGCGTCGGGCTGGATGCCCCGGGCGCGCAGTTCGGTGACCGAGTGCTGGGTGGGTTTGGTCTTCTGCTCGCCCGAGGGACCGATGTAGGGCACCAGGGTGACGTGGACGTAGCAGACGTTGTCACGCCCGACGTCGTTGCGGAACTGACGGATGGCCTCGAGGAACGGAAGGATCTCGATGTCGCCGACCGTGCCGCCGACCTCGGTGATGACCACGTCGACGTCGTCGCCCGCCACCCGCAGGACCCGCGCCTTGATCTCATTGGTGATGTGGGGGATGACCTGGACGGTGACACCCAGGTAGTCGCCCCGCCGCTCCTTGGCCAGCACCGACTGGTAGATCGAACCGGTCGTGGCGTTGGAGTCGCGATGGAGGTTCTCGTCGATGAAGCGCTCGTAGTGACCGAGGTCGAGGTCGGTCTCCCCACCGTCTTCGGTGACGAACACCTCGCCGTGTTGGAACGGGTTCATGGTGCCCGGGTCGACGTTGATGTAGGGGTCGAGCTTCTGCATCGTCACCCGTAGGCCTCGGCTCTTCAGCAACCGGCCCAGCGAGGAGGCGGTGAGTCCCTTGCCCAGGGAGCTGGCGACGCCACCGGTGACGAAGATGTGCTTGGTCACGACCACCTCACCGCGCCACGGTACCCCACGATACGGCGCCCGCCGGGGGACCGTCGGGCTGGCCCGCTTCTACTCGGCATCGTCGGGCTGGGCCAGGATGTTCGCGGCTTTGTCGACGGCCCGTCGGGCGCGGGTCAAACGGCGCTCGTCGACGGGCAACTCGGTGCCGCCGGCATCGATCGACTCCCGTAGCCGGGCCATGGCGAGGTCGGTGAGCTCCTCGGAAATGGCCTCCAACCGCACCCGTATCTCGTCGAATTCGCCAGCCATGTGCAGCCCACGCTAACGGTGCCGGAGATGCGACGCCGGGTCAGTAGCCTGCGGGCCGTGACGCTCGATCTTGCTCTGGCGCCGTGGGTGGCCGCCGAGGGCGACCGCATCGTGGCCGACCTGCTCGAGTGGCTACGGATCCCGTCGATCTCGGCCCAGCCCGATCACGCCGGCGACGTCCGCCGCTCGGCCGAGCACGCCGCCGACCTCTTCGCACGGGCGGGCTTGGAACACGTGGAGATCCTGGAGACATCGGGGGCGCCGACGGTGTACGCCGACCACCTCCACGCCGGTCCCGACGCACCCACCGCTCTCGTCTACGGCCACCACGACGTGCAGCCCGTCGACCCCGTCGGCGAGTGGATCTCCCCGCCGTTCGAGCCTGAGGTCGTCGACGGCGAATGCCGGGGGCGGGGCGCCGTCGACGACAAGGGCCAGGTCCTGTTCCAGATCGAGGCCGTGCGCGGCCTCCTCGCCCTCGACGGCGGCCTGCCCGTGAACCTGCGGTTCCTGGTGGAAGGTGAGGAGGAGGTCGGCAGTCCCCATTTCGAGGCTTTGCTCGACCGCGAGCAGGCTCGGCTGGGCTGCGACGTCGTGGTCGTGTCCGACACCGACATGTGGGCGCCGGGGGTCCCTTCGGTGTGCGTCGGGATGCGGGGCCTGGTCGCCTTCCACGTCGACGTGCGCACGGCCACCACCGACCTGCACTCGGGACTGTTCGGTGGTGCCGTGCCGAACTCCGCCCACCTGATCGCCGACCTCGTGGCTGCCCTCCACGACGGCGACGGACGGGTGACGATCCCGGGCTTCTACGACGACATCGTTCCTCTCACCCAGGCCGAGGAGGAGTCATTAAGACAGATCCCCGTCGACGAAGAGGCCTGGCGTCGCATGGCGGGCGTGGGTCGCCTCACCGGGGAGGCCGGACGATCGGTCCTGGAGCGCATCTGGACCCGGCCCACGTGTGAGGTCGTGGGCATCGGAACCGGCTACACGGGCGACGGCATCAAGACGGTGGTCCCCGCCCGGGGCAGCTTCAAGGTCACCTTCCGCCTCGTCGCCGACCAGAGCCCCGACCGGGTCGCCAAGGCCTTCTGCACCTGGCTCGACGACCACCTTCCGGTGGGCTCCGAGGCCCAGGTGCGGCCGGAGGGGGCAGTGGCCCCCGCCCTCACACCGGTCGACCATCCGGCCATGGGTGCCCTCTGCCGCGCCGTCGAGCGGGTCTGGGGAACCGCCCCCCTGTTCACCCGCATCGGGGGCAGCGGGCCCGAGGAGGCCCTCGGGCGGGTGCTGGAGGCCCCGGTGTTGTACCTGGGGGTGGCCTATCCCGACGACCGCTTCCACGCCCCGAACGAGCGCATGGTCATGGACCAGTTCTGGAAGGGCCTGCTGGCGTCCGGCGAGCTGTGGCGGGAGCTGGCGGCCATGCCCGGAGGGTGGCATGGCTGAGGCCCCCCCGACCCTGCCGGATCACGAGTGGGTGTCCTTCGAGGACGAGGACGAAGATCGCACCTGGGTCTTCGACGTCACCTTTCTTCTCTCGGCGTGGACGTGCATCTTCGGTCGGGGTTGCCAGGGCGTGCTCACCGGACCCGCTCCGGAGCTCGTCCAGGGATGTTGCTCGTACGGAGCTCATTTCACCGACGCCGACGACGTGGCCCGGGTGGACGCGGCGGCGGCCACGCTGGAGCCGTCGCAGTGGCAGTTCCGGCGCCAGGGTCGCAGCCGGGGTGTCCATCGCACGAACGCCGACGGCGAGACCGTGACCCGGCTGGTCCAGGGAGCGTGCGTGTTCCTCAACCGTCCCGATTTCGAAGGTGGCCCCGGGTGTGCCCTGCATCGCGCCGCCCTCGATCGGGGCGAGCGGCCGATGGACGTCAAGCCCGACGTGTGCTGGCAGCTACCGCTGAGACGCGAGGAGCACGTCGACGGCGACCACGTCACGACAACGGTGTCGGAGTGGCGCCGACGGAACTGGGGCGCAGGTGGAGCCGAGTTCCACTGGTGGTGCACCGAGGCACCCGAGGCCTTCGTGGATCAGGAGCCCGTCTACGTGACCATGGCCGACGAGCTGATCGGCCTGGTCGGTGAGCCCCCCTACCGTCGTCTGGCGGCATGGCTCGACGCTCGCCGCCGTGCCTCCCCCCGGTCGTCACCGGATCCCGCTGCCGGGACCCCGCTCCCCCACCCTACGGTTCGCCGAGTCTGAGCCCTACTCCGGGTCGGTCTGTTCCTCGTCCTCGGCCGCCAGGCACCAGCTCGCATGCTCGTCGTCGGGTTCGGCACCGCATTCGGGGCAGGGCTCGACGATCACCTCGGTGCTGCGCTTGAGCGCACGCGCCTCTTCGAAGCGCCGGTGCCTTCCCTTCTTCACGTGCGGAGCTCCTGCGACGAGGGCGGACGGGCCGATCCAAGTGTACCGCCGCCGGTCTTCTGCGCCGCGCAACGCCGGGAAATGGATACCGTGCGTGGATGGGAGACGAGTTCGACGTTGATGCCATGGTCAGCCGCTTCCGGGAGCGGGCCACCGCTGTCCGCACCCGGGGCATGCCCCCGCTCGAGGGTGTCGACCGACGACGCTTCCTCGACCGCATGAAGCTCGATTACCAGGACTTCGCCATGATCGGCGACGCCACCGGCACCATCGAGGACGGGTTCCTGGTCCTCCGGGTCGATCTACGTCCGCCGGCCCCCGCCGAGAACCCTTGAGCCGCCCTCGGGTCCCGGACTCGGAACGGGGAGCTCAGAGACCCAGCATCCCGGTGAGCGACCACACGACGCCCAACCAGCGACGTCACGACGTCACCGACGACACCCAGGGTGGACTGGGCCGCTCCGGCGGTCGTCTGGGAGAGGAACCAGGTTCCGGGGTCGGGGCGGTACACGGTGGGATCGATTTTGCCGTCACCGTCGTAGTCGCCCGGTTGGGGCATGTCGCCCGCCTGGCCCAGGACCTTCTCGAACATGCCCTTCACGTACCAGGTGCCGTTGGAGGGGCGGAACACAGCGATGTCGGTCTTGCCGTCGCCGTTGTAGTCGCCGGGCACGGGGATGTCGCCGGAGGTGCCGTAGGTCGTGTCGCTGATGCCCTTCACCAGCCACTGGCCGCTCGAGGGGCGGAACACGGCGATGTCGGTCTTACCGTCGGCGTTGTAGTCGCCGGGTACGGGCAGGTCGCCCGTCTGGCCCCACAACACCGAGTTGATGGTGCCCCCGACGACGGCGTTCTGGATGTACCAGATCCCGGTGTTGGGGCGGAAGACCGACAGCTCGGTCTTGCCGGTGCCATCGAAGTCGCCCGCAGGCGGGCGGGCGGTGACGGTCTGCGACGCCGCCTCGTTGAGGCATGCGGTAAGCGGCGTGCCCCTGTTGTCGGCGTCACCGCTGTAGAAGGCCTGCCAGGTGTACTTGCCCGATCGGGCGGGGGCGAAGGCGCCGGAGTCGTAGCTGCCGGCTCCGTTGACGGCCACCGTGGAGGTGAAAACCGGAGTCGTCGAGCACAACGTGTCGTTGGGGCCGGTGAGCATGAAGGTGATGGTGCCCGTCGGCGCCGCTCCACCCCTGAGGGTGGCGGTGCCGTGCACGGCCACCCGCGTCGACGGCCCGGCGGCGATGGCGATGGCGATCGAGGCCTTGGTCACGACGACAGCGGCACCGGGATCGGTGCACGCGGTGGGCCCGGCGGCGGCGTAGATGGCATCGCCGCTGTAGGTGGCCATCGCGGCACCGGGATCGGTGCACGCGGTGGGCCCGGCGGCGGCGTAGATGGCATCGCCGCTGTAGGTGGCCATCCAGCGGTAGGTGCCGGCGTGGGCGGGCGTGAAGTGGGCCGAGTTCAGCGAGGTGCCGGCCACGGCGACCGTGGAGGTGAACAGCGCCGAGTGCAGTTCGGGTCCTGGGGGCCGAAGGCCCGGAAGGTCATGGTCCCGGTGGGCGTCGCCCCCGCGCCGAACAGGTTGACGTTGCCGAAGATCTCAGGCCCAACGAGGTGGCGGGGGAGGCGGTCATCTGCATCTGCAGGTTCGCAGTGCCGGCCGCACCGGCGGGGGCGGAGTGCATGACGAGAGGAACGAGGACCATCACCACCGCGCCCACGGCCCTGGCCAAAAGGCGGCCGAGCCGATTGCCGCCTACGGACCACCGACTACGTTGCTGGTTTCGTATTCATCGCTCATACCGGGCGTATCGGCGGGAGCAAGAAATAACTTGAATTTGGGGCCCGACCCTCAAGTCCGGGCCCGAGAATGCCGAAGACTCAGACTTAGGGCTGCGGACCTTGAGAGACGGGGCGCCCGCTGTCGATCCAGGCCTTGGTGCCGCCGGCGACGGACCGGGCGTCAAGACCCTGGCGACGGAGGAACTCGGTAGCCCTGGCGCTGCGGCCACCCGATAGGCAGATCACGTACACCGGGCCCTCGGCCGGGATCTCCCCCACCCGCATTCCCACCTCGGCCAGGGGAATGAGCTTGGCACCAGGCACGTGAGCGGCGTCGTACTCGTCCGGCTGGCGCACGTCGATCACCGCAGACCCCTCGCCACGAGCGCGCTCGAGGTCGTCGATATCGACCTCGGGAATGTCGACCTCGGACTCGTAGGGCCGATCGGGCCCGGTCGGTGGCAGCTCGGTGCTCATGGTGCCTGCGGACCGTTCTCGGCCCGCAGATAGTGGGCGTTGTCGGCCGGGTCGGCGCCGATCGCCGTTCGGGCAGCCTGTTCGGTGAGCACGACCAGGCGGCCGCTGGCCTCGGCGCATCGCTTGCCCTCGCTGTTGAGCACCCGGGCCCGGGCGTTCACCGACGCGTCGTCGTGGCTCTCGACCACCGCCTCGACGCAATGGGGGGCATTGACCATCACCGGACGCCGGAAGCTGGCCCGCGAGGTACGAGACACTGCGAAGCGCCCGGCGATGCCGATCGCCGCCCATGCCATGGCCTCGTCGAGGATGGCCAGGACCAGGCCGCCGTGAACGAAACGGGGAGCTCCCGAGTAGGCGGGGCCAAGGGTGAACTCCGACCGTACGATGTCCCCCTCGTCGTCGTGCACGAACGACAGCCGCAAGCCGTTCGGATTGGCCTGGTCGCACACAAAGCACGCAGCCGGAAAGCCGAAGGCGGTGTTGTCGAGGGCGCGCACGGCCATCCGGCGACCCTACACCCGGCTCAGAGGCTGCTCAGGGGCCGGTTGTCGCCCTCAAAGGGCCGTTCGGGGCCGTTCGGGGCTGTCCGTCCCGTCCAGAGGGCCGTTCGGGCCCTGGCCTCCCGCTCACAGCGCCCGCTCGGGCCCGGAGATCAGGTCGACCACGACGGCCCGGTGATCGGACAGGCCGAGGCGACGGGCCGCCACACCGGCCACCTCGGGAACATCTCCGATAGCCAGGACATGGTCGATCTGCAGGGCCGGCCGATCGGCCGGGAAGGTTGCCACCTTGGCCAGCGACCGCCAACCCGTCGCCCACCGGGGCACGGGACCGGGCATGTTGAGGTCGCCGAGCAGCACACATGGGCCTTGCCGACCGGCCAGGTCGCTCGTCACCTTCCGGAGCTGCACCAGGTTCCAGCCCGGCACGAACGACAGGTGTGTGGTGGCCACGACGAGCGGACCCCCCGGAGTATCGACGTCGGCGACCAGCGCCACCCGGGGCTCGTCGGCCAGGAGGATGACGCCGCGCCGGCCGGGCACGTAAACCGGCGAACGCACCCGGGCCGCCGCCAGGCGCACCACGCTCCACCTCGCCACCGGCCATCGCGAGATCAGGCCGACTCCGTAACCACCTGCGTCGGACCCGGCTACCCAGGCGGAACCTTCGTCGTCATCGTCGTCGTCTGCCACCCTCCAGTCACCACCTGGTTCGCCTATGAGGGCGGGTTGGAACCGCCAGGCGATCGCCCCCATGGCTTCGGCCACTGCGCCAGTCTGGTCGACGCCACCGGAGCGGCCCTGGCCCTGATCGACCTCCTGGAGACACAGCACGTCGGCCTGCAGCGACGTGCACGCGGCCACAAGATCGTCGACTGATGCCGGCGAACCGTCGAGACCACGGCCGTGAAGGATGTTGAAGGTGGCCAACCGCACGGAGCCGGCCCTCAGCCTCCGTAGTTCATGCGCGTGTCCTCCATGCGGAGCACTTCGGTCTCCTCGGATTTCTGGAACCCGGCGTCGGCCACCTCTCCAAGGAACAGCGTGTGGCTACCGACGTCGACCGACTGGTGGACCCGGCATTCCACCCATGCTACGGCCTGATCGAGAATGGGCGATCCCGTGGACCCGTCGTGGAAGCCGAAGCCATTGAGCGTCCTGGCCTCCGGATCGACCTCCACCGGCTTGGTGAACTTGCGAACGATGGCCCGATCCTCCCGGCCGATCACACACAGGCTGAACACCTTCCCATTGGCGATCAGGTCGTGGGTGAGCGCCTCCTTCTCCACGCTGATGGCGACCAGTTTGGGATCGGCGCTCACCTGCGTCGCCCAGTTGAGCGTCATGGCGTTACGACGGTCCCCGTGGCGGCTCCCGATCACGTAGAGACCGCTCGGCATGCTCCAAAGCACCCGACGGCGACGTCGGTCGTACTCGTCGGCATCGACACCTTCGGGCACGGGACCGCTCTGGGTAGTCACGGTGCGACCCTAATGGGGGTGCATGGCCTGGCGGGTCTCGATCCGACAGGCTGTGCTCGAGCCGCCTGGAGGTGAGCACTGGTTGACCCCGGACCCCGAGTCCTACCGCGTAGACCGCTGCCCCTCCGGGTGGGCGAGAGATCGAGAACTGCTTCTGGGATGGCGTGCTGCGAGCACTGGTCCATTAGCCTCGATTGTTCGTCCGACCTCAGGGACGGCTGATTCGGCTGGGGATTGACGCCCGGCAACGGCCACGGTGGATGGCGAACGTAGGCGGGGCGTGGCTGACCAAGAGTTCCGGGTCTTGGTCAGGTTGGTGCGCCTC
>JBBSHU010000055.1:0-19158 GCA_038232455.1 Acidimicrobiales bacterium | reverse complement strand
GCCGAGGCGGTCGCCGGTGCCGAGGCGGTCGCCGGTGCCGAGGCGGTCGCCGGTGCCGAGGCGGTCGCCGGTGCCGAGGCGGTCGCCGGTGCCGAGGCGGTCGCCGGTGCCGAGGCGGGCGCAGGCGCCGGACGGCGTTGCGCGGCCGGGGCGGCCGTCTTCGGACCCTGTTTGGCAGCCACCGCCCCCCGGTCGATGAAAGCGAGGACGTCGGCCCTGGTCAGCCGGCCGCCCTGGCCCGTACCGGGAATGTCAGCGGGATCGATATCGTTCTCGGCGATGAGCCTGCGCACGACCGGCGACAACAGGGTGGCTCCGCCCTCACGAGGAGGGGTCTCCGGGGCCGCAGGCGCAGGAGCGGACCCGGCCGGCGAATTGCCGTCGGAGGGCGCAGCGCTCCCGGAGTCGGGAGCAGCGTCCGGCTCTGGAACAGCCTCGGCAGCGGGTGCCACAGCCTCAGCCTCAACCTCGGGTGGTGGTGCTGGTTCCGGAGACGACGAGCCGCTGGCCGCCGCCTCGTCCTCGGTGACGACAGCCAGGCGGGTGCCCACGTCGACGGTCTCGCCCTCGGCCACAAGGATCTCGGCGAGGAACCCCCCGGCCACCGACGGCACCTCCGAATCGACTTTGTCGGTGGAGACCTCGAAGAGGGTTTCGTCGACGGCGACGGCGTCGCCCACCTTCTTGAACCATTTGATGATCGTGCCCTCGACGACGGTCTCGCCGAGTTGCGGCATGGTGATGTCGGCCATCAGCCGTGCAGTCCCCTTCCGGTGAGTGACATCACGGTTTCCCCGAACGTCTCGGACAGGGTCGGATGCGCGTGGACGTACTGGGAGATCTCTGCGGGCGTGGCCTCCCAGTTCACCGCCAGCCAGCCTTCGGCCAGTTGCTCGGTGACCATGGGGCCAACCATGTGGACCCCGAGAAGGCGACCGGCCGAACCGTCGGGCTGACGTTCGGCGATCACCTTCACCAAACCGTCGGTCTCGCCCACGATGAGGGCCCGGCTGTTGCCCGAGAATCGATGCTTGGCCACGGCCACGTCGAGACCGTCGTCACGGGCGGCCTGCTCAGACAGGCCGGCGAAAGCCACTTCCGGGGAGCAGTAGATGCACCAGGCCACCTTCTGGTAGTCGACCGGGATCGGCTTCTCGCCCAGGAAATGCTTGACGGCCACGATGGCCTCGGCGAAGCCCACGTGAGCCAGCTGAGGCGTGTTCACCAGGTCACCCAGTGCGTAGACGCCGGGCTCACCGGTGCAAAGATTGTCGTCGACGACCACAAAACCCCGGTCGTCGACCTCGACGGCCGTACCCTCGAGGCCCAGCGTCTCGGCCAGCGGTCGACGTCCGACGGACATGACCACCATGTCGACGGAGACGGTCTCACCGTCGCCGAAGGCCACGGTGGTGCGGTCGCCGTCAGGCGAGTGGGAATGAACCGCCACCTTGGTGTGCACGTCGATGCCCCGCTTCTCGAACGAGCGCATTACCACCTTCACCACGTCGGTGTCGCAACCGGGCAAGAGCCGGGGAAGGGCCTCGAGAAGGGTGACCTTGGTGCCGAGATCGGCCATCATCGAGGCGAATTCACATCCGATGGCACCTCCGCCCACCACCACGGCCGTGGCGGGAAGGCGCTCGAGGTCGAGCACCTCATCGGAGGTGCACACCAGGCGCCCGTCGATGTCGAATCCGGGGAGGGTGCGGGGTACCGATCCGCTGGCCAGCACCACGTTGGTGCCCACCAGTTCGGTTCCGTCGTCGACGGTGACCACCCGGTCGGGGCCGAGGGTGCCAGTGCCGATGAAGGTGGTGATCTTCCGGCTCTTCATCAGACCCTGGAGGCCTTTCCAGAGCTGGTCGACGACTTGGCGTTTGCGTCCCTGGGAGGTGGCGAAGTCGAGGGTGGGCTGGTCGGCCCGGACACCGAACTCCCCGGCCGAAGCCACCGTCCGGAACACAGTGGCCGTCTCCAGGAACTGCTTGGCCGGAATGCAGCCCCGGTGCAAGCAGGTGCCGCCGACCTTGTCGCGCTCCACCAACGCCACCGAGAGCCCGGCCGCGGCCCCGTAGAGGGCCGCGCCGTAGCCACCAGGGCCACCGCCGATCACAACCAGGTCGAATTGCTGGGCCGAGGGAACTACAACCACCTCCATTGGGTGGGGCCAGCGTATCGATCCCTGGCAGGCACCTCAGATTGGAGATGGCACAGCCACGTCGGCGCCGGCCGGTTCGTGCAGGATGGCGGCCACGCTCAGCACGCCGGCCACGCCGACGGCCACGCCCGCCACGGCGTCGGTGGCGTAGTGGCGGCCCAGGCCCACCACGGCGACGCTGACCAGGACCGGTATCAGCGCCGCCAGCGGCGTCCCCAGGGCGAGGGGCCTGAGGCCGCCCCATCGGAACAGGAGCATCAGGAGGAGGGCGGCAACCAGCCCGGCGTCGGTCGCGTGCCCGGAGGGGAAGGCAAGTGTCCGGTCGATGTGGCGATCGACCAGGGGCTTGCCCACCAGCTCGGTGAGACCGATGGCGACGACGGGCCCGGCTACGCAGATCCCCACGGCCACCAGGTCCCGGCGGTACAGGGCGACGCCGGCAAGGAGGGCGGCCACGGCCACGGCGAGGTACGGCGAACCCAGGTCGACGGACTTCTGGAACACCGACTTCGGACCGGTCTCGGAGATGTCGGTGGCCGAGAGTGCCTGGGAAACTCGCGGCGAGTCGACGACGCGGGCGGCCTTCTTGTCGACGGGAAGGGGCTTGTCACCGTTGTGCACCCTGAAGCCCATGACGGTGACCATCGCGAACAGGACGGCGGCGGCGACCGCCAGCTGCCGGCGCGGGAAAGCGTGAGGGCGGGCCGTCCTCTCGGGCATCACCTCGATGGTAGAAGGCGAGCCTGTGAACCTTCTGTCAGCGGGTCGACGGGGTCAGCGGGTGGCCACCGTGACCTGGAGAGCGAAGGCGACGAGGATCACCAGGCCGGTGAGCATGGCCACGATGATGAGCTTGCGCGTGCTCACGCCATCAGCGAGGACCGAAGCGAAGCGGAGGCCCGCAGCGACCAGGGCATCATTCGGGCCGCGGGAGGGGCTTGCGGCCCGAGAATCCCTCTTCGGGAAGGTGCCACCAGGACAGTTCGTCCTCGCCCAGCCGCCAGCACAGGTAGTAGACGACGCCGTCGCTGCCTTGGGCGTGGAAGTCGATCAGGCCGGTGGTGGGGTCGCGCAGGATGATGTCGCCGTCGTTCAACTCCTCGTATGCCTCCTGGGCGTCGACCATGGGCGAGCGATCACCGTTGGTCGACCCGACGGTGCCCGCCCGCGACTGGGCGGCGAAGTGGATCTTCTCCACCAGCTCGCGCAGGCGGAGAAGGTAGGCCCGGGCCTCGTCAACTGTCCAGTAGCGCACGGGACTAGCCTAAGTGGCGACGCAGGGGAGCTCGGGGTGCCGGGCTGAGAGGCGGACACGAACAGGTCCGCGACCCTCCACTCGACCGGCCCGACAATGCGGGCGAAGGGAGCGTTGGTGCAGGATTCGCTCGAGCAGGACCAGCCTCGGCCAGACCCGCTGGTGATAGCAGGGCGGGCGTTCGGCTCCCGTCTGTTCCTGGGCACCGGCAAATTCCCGTCCAACGCCGCGCTGACGACTGCCATCAAGGCGTCGGGCACGGAGATGGTCACCGTGGCGCTTCGCCGGGTCGACCCAGGCGCCGACGAGGACGTCCTCGACGCCATACCGGGCCCGAGCGGCCCTCCGGGAGGGACGACAGGGCCCCTTCTGCTCACCAACACCAGTGGCGCCGACGACGCCGAGGAGGCGGTACGCCTGGCCCGTCTGGCCCGGGCCGCCGGGCTGCCCACCTGGATCAAGCTCGAGGTCACTCCCGATCCGCGCTACCTGCTCCCCGACCCGGTGGAGACGCTGAAGGCCGCCGAGGTGTTGTGCGCCGAGGGTTTCACGGTGTTGCCCTACGTCAACGCCGACCCGGTGCTGTGCAAGCGCCTGGAGGAGGTGGGGTGCGCCACGGTCATGCCCCTCGGGTCCTGGATCGGGTCGAACCAGGGCCTTCGCACGCGTGGCGCCCTGGAGATCATCGTCGAGCAGGCCCTCGTGCCCGTGGTGGTCGACGCCGGCATCGGAGCCCCGTCTCAGGCGGCCGAGGCCATGGAGCTCGGTGCCTCGGCCGTGCTCGTGAACACGGCCATCGGCACGGCGGGCGACCCCGGGGCCATGGCCGGGGCCTTCCGACTGGCCGTCGAGGCCGGCCGGCGGGGCTTCCTGGCCGGGCTGCCGGGTCCGTCGACGGTGGCCGAGGCATCGTCACCGCTCACCGGGTTCTTGACGTAGGTGGCGAGCACACCCGTCACCCTGGGAGCTCGCCGCGACCAGCTGCCGCCGGAGTCGGCGGCGGGCGACCTGGCGGCGTTCGTCGACGCCGACCTCGATCGCCTCCTCACCCGTTCGGCCACGGCGGCGCCGGCCGACGTCGACCGGGCCCTGGTCGCAACCCATCCCGGGCTCGACGACCTGGCTGTCCTGCTGTCGCCCGCCGCCGCGGCCCGGCTCGAAAACCTTGCCGCCGCCGCCCACCGCCTCACCGTCCGGCGCTTCGGTCGGGTGGTGCGCCTGTTCGCCCCGCTTTACCTGTCCAACGAGTGCGCCTCCACCTGTACCTACTGCGGCTTCTCGGCCGGCAACGACATCGTGCGTCGCACACTGTCTCCAGCCGAGGCGGGTGCCGAGGCGCGGGTCCTCCGGGAACGCGGGTTCCGCCATGTGCTTCTGGTGTCGGGCGAGCAGGCGCGCATCGTGTCCCGCGACTACCTGGCCGATTGTGTCCGGGCCGTGGCGGCCGAGGTGCCGTCGGTGTCGGTGGAGGTGCAGGTGTGGGACACCGCCACCTACCGGCGCCTGGTCGATGCCGGATGCGAGGGCCTGGTCGTCTACCAGGAGACCTACGACCGGGGCACGTACGCGACCGCGCATCTCAAGGGCAAGAAGCGCAACTACGACTGGCGCCTGGGCGCGCCCGACCGGGGGGCGGAAGCGGGCATGCGCCACCTGGGCATCGGCGCCCTCGTCGGGCTGCACGACGACTGGCGGGCCGACGCTCTGACCACGGCCGCCCATGCCCAGGCCCTGGTCCGACGCTGGTGGCGCTGTCAGGTGACCATTTCCGTTCCCCGCCTGCGGCCCGCCGCGGGGGGCTACGAACCGGCATCGCCGGTGACCGATCGCCAGATGGCCCAGTTGGCCTGCGCACTGCGCCTGGTACTCCCCGACGTCGGCCTGTCGCTGTCGACGCGCGAAGCACCGCCCCTGCGCGACGGGCTCCTCCGTCTGGGCTTCACCCAGATGTCGGCGGGGTCGCATACGGAACCGGGGGGCTACGGGGCGCCGAGCGATGCCGAGCCCCAGTTCGAGATCAGCGACACCCGGACGCCGGACGAAGTCGCCGGGGCCCTGCGCCGCGCCGGCTACGAGCCTGTGTGGATGGACACCATCGGCGCCCGCAGGCCCGGGCCGTCGACCGGACGGCCATGACCGCTGTCCTGTTGTTGGTGGCCGAGGAGGCGCCGTCGTCGATCTCGTCGGGCGATCAGGTACGGGCCGCCCTGGTCCTGGGCGCGTGCCTGCTGGCCATGGCCCTCTTGGCCGCTTTGGCCGTCCGACAGGCCCGACGGCGCAACCGCCCACGGACCGGGCAGGATCAAGGCCCCCCCGGCCCGCCGGCCCACCGAGGCAGTGACGGCGACCTCAAGCCTGGCCAGAACGGGAGCGCCACGCCTCGACCAGGCCGATGAGCTCGGGCAGGGCGGCAATGGTGACGTCGGGCTCCACGTCGTAGGGCTCGGCCGAGGGGTTGGGCCGGAGGACGGTCCGCATGCCGGCCGACTTGGCCCCGGCAATGTCGTCGAAAGGACGATCGCCGACGAAGACGGCGCGACTCGGGTCGTCGACACCCAGGGCCGTCAGAGCCGCGGCGAAGGCTTCGGGGTGGGGCTTCTGGTACGGGAGCTCGCTGGTGTAGAGGCGGGCGTCGAGCAGGCCGGACAGCCCGTCGCGTTCGAGGAAGTGCTCGTGGAACGACCGGGGCCAGTGCGTGTTGGAGAGCAGTCCCAGGCGGAGGCCCTCCTCCCGGAGGGCTGTCAGGGTGGGAACGGCGTCGGGATCGTGGCGCACGTGGGGGGTCCAGCGGTCGAGATAATGGACGGCGGCTTCCTCGAACAAGGCTTCGGCCACGTCGAGGTGGAGCTCGGCAGTGGCCGCGGCCAGGAGGTCGGCCAGGGTGGCGCTGCGCTGATGGCTGGCGGTGGTGGCCCAGAAGGCGGCCTCGACCTCGACCATGCGCGCCGTCAGCTCGTCGGCGTGATCGGGAGCGAGGTGTCGGGCCGCCAGAGCCCAGGCGTCGACCAACTCGGCCTCCACGAATACCGACAGCGTCCCGCCCCAGTCGAAGATCACTGCGTCCACCGCCGTGGCCGTGTTCACGGTTCCCACCGCTTCGGTCTGCCGCCCACGTCGACCGAGAGCCACTGGTACACCAGGTCTCGGAGGCGGTCGAGACCGATGTTCTTGGCCGCGCTCACCCACACGATCTCCGAGGGCGAAAGGTCACAAC
This sequence comes from Acidimicrobiales bacterium, assembly GCA_038232455.1. Taxonomy (GTDB): domain Bacteria; phylum Actinomycetota; class Acidimicrobiia; order Acidimicrobiales; family AC-14; genus DATAQC01. The sequence goes on along the minus strand of JBBSHU010000055.1, from coordinate 12,528 downwards.
GGGCGGCAAGCTCGCGCTTGCGCTTGTCGCGCACCGACGACTTCACCTTGTCGTGCTTGGTGGCGACCACGGCGTGCGGGCGGTCGTAGGACCGGAGCCACGCGAGCATCTGGGTGTCGAGCGGGGTCGGACCGATCTCGCCGTCGACGAGCACGAGGATCATCACCAGTTGGCGTCGTTCGAGGAGGTAGTGCTCCATGGTCTTCTGCCACGAGGCCCGGATCTTGGCCGACGCGGACGCGTAGCCGTAGCCGGGGCAGTCGACGATCGTGCCTCCACCGTCGACCTCGAAGAGGTTGAGCAGCCGGGTACGTCCGGGGGTCTTCGAGACCCGGGCGAGGGTCTTCTGGGCGCCGAGGGCGTTGAGCAACGACGACTTGCCTACGTTGGAGCGTCCGACCACGGCGAGCTCGGCGCTGGTGTCGGGAAGTTGGCTCAGGTCGTCGGCCGACTTAACGAACCGGAGCTGCAATCGGGCGGTCATCGTCCTGACAGTCTCCCGTACAGGAGATCGACCTTGGGAGAACATGACCCGGTCCGTGTCGGTAGGCTTCCATTTACTGAAGTCTTTCGGGACCGTGCGTACGGCGAAAGGGATTGACATGAGAAAAGCTCTGGTCGCGCTCACCGGCGTCGTCGCCCTCCTCGGGTTCGCGGGTGCACCTGCGGGCGCCATCGTCAACGGCCAGATCGACGGCTCACGACACCCGGAGGTGGCCACGCTCGTCGGCGACCTTCCGCCCTACGCTTACGGCATCCCGTTCTGCACCGGCACGCTCGTCTCCCCCACCGTCGTGCTGACCGCCGCCCACTGCGACCTGGGCCCGAACGGCACCCTGCGCGGCGTGAGCTTCGCCCCGCGCTACCAGGCAGGCGACCCCGTGCTCACCGGAACGCTCCACGCCGACCCCAACTTCAACAAGTCCCAGAGTGACTCGGCCGATATCGCCGTCGTGGTGCTCGACAAGGCGGTGAAGGGCGTGCCGCCGGCCAGGTTGCCGGCCCCCGGCGTGCTCGACCAGATGAAGGCCGACGGGTCGCTGAACCAGTCGACGGTGTTCACCACGGTCGGATACGGCGACTACGCAGGAGTCCCGCAGGCCCAGAAGCCTCCCTATCCGAACGACGGCTACCGCCGGTACGCGGTGGGCAGCTTCAACGCCCTCGGTCCCGGGTACCTGCGGCTCACGCAGAACGCCGCCACCGGCGACGGAGGCACGTGCGACGGAGACTCCGGCGGGCCGAACTTCTTCGGGGCAGGTTCCACCGAGACAACCGTCATCGCCGCCATCACCACCACGGGCGACACCTTGTGCAACGCCACGAACGTCGACTATCGCCTCGACATCCCCGAAGCGCAGAATTTCCTGCGGCAGTACGGATTGGTCCGGTAGACGTATTCCGTTTGCCGGTACCCGGATCAGCGACAGCGGCGGTCCGCACTTCTTGTCGAGGCCGATGATGTACAGAATCGTCACCGCCCGCCCGAGAACTCCTCCAGGACCACATCGGCGAACGCCGGCCATGCCTCGAGGGCCCACACGCCGAATGGCCGGCCGCTCAGCGCCGCGCACGCGAGCATCGCCCGCGGGTCCACCCAGAGGAACGAGCCGCTGGCACCGAAATGGCCGAAGGCGGCGGGCGAGTTCCGTCGCCCGGTCCAATGTGGCGACTTCGCGTCCCGGAGCTCGAACCCCAGCCCCCAGTCGAGAGCGTCGAAGCGGCCGATGCCGGGCAGCACCCCGGCCAGGCCCGGGAAGGCCACGGTGGTGGCCAACCGGAGCGTCTCTGCCGCCACGAGCGCGGGGTTCAACAACTCGGCTGCGAACGCCAGCAGGTCGTCGAGCGGACCGACCAGTCCGGCGGCGGCCGAACCCTCGAGCCGCGTCAGGCCCATGTGGAGCGGGTCGAGCACCGCCTCTGTCAGGTAGCGCTCAAACGGCATCCCGGCCCGGTCGGCCAGCGTGTCGGCCAAGACCTCGTAGCCCCGGTTCGAGTAGATCCTCTTTTGCCCGGGGGCAGCGAGCGTCCGCGAGTCGTCGAACGCCAGCCCCGACGCGTGGGCCAGCAGGTGCCGCACCGTCGAGTCGGGCGGCCCGGCGGGCTCGTCGAGATCGAGGGTGCCCTCCTCCACGGCCACCAGCGACGCCCAGGCAGTGACGAGTTTGGTCACCGACGCCCAACTGCTCCGGCGGTTGCCGTCTCCCCACCTGGCCAGCACGGCGGTGCCGTCACCCACCACGCCGGCCGCGGCGTCGGGCGCTCCCCACCCGTCGAGCAGGTCGGGAGTGGGCACGGCTGCGCAGCGTACCGAGAAACGTGCTCAGCGCAGGTCGCGCAGCTCACGCACGTCACGCAACTGGTCGTGCAGCCACTTGGCCACGTCGTTTTCCCGGACGAATGCGGCGGCGGCGGCCAGACGGTCTCGACGTTCTCGGCCGTCCATGGTAAGGGCGGCGAAGATGGCGTCGGCCTGCTGCTGGATGTCGAAGGGATGCAACGTGACAGAGAACTCGCCCAGTTCCTCGTGGGCGCCGGCGTTCTCCGACAGGGCGAGCACGCCGGAGCCGTGGTTGACCAAGGCCGCCTCCTTGGCCACCAAGTTCATCCCGTCGGAGATGGGGTTGACGACGAGCACGTCGAACAACTTGTAGGCAGCCACCACCTCATCGAAGTCCCCCTCGAGGCTGAGCTCGATCGGCAACCAGTCGGGGGTGCCGTGCTTCTCGTTGACTTCGGCTACCAGGCCCCGGATCTCCTCCAGGTACTCGACGTACTGCTCGACATCCTGGCGGCTGGGCTGCACGAGAGCCAGGAACGTCACCCGCTCGGCCAGCTCGGGGTGGTCACCGAGAAGGGTGTCGAAGGCCCTGAACCCGCGGAGGATGTTCTTGCTGGGATCGGCCCTGTCGACCCGCAGGATCAGGTGCTCCCTTCGCTTCTCGGCCAGCCGCCGCTCGTGGTCGGCCACCGCCGACGAGGCGGCCGTGATCTCCAGCTCGTCGGGGTCGACGGAGATGGGGTAGGACCGGGCCCACACCGTGCGCCCGTCGACCGCGACGGTGAGCCGACTTAGGTCGACCGACAGGCCGAGCAGCTCCTCGCAGCCGAGAAGGAAATTGCGGGCATAGCGCTCGGAGTGGAAGGCCACAATGTCGTTGCCGAGGACGCCTTTGAACACCGCCCGGCGCATCCCCGACGGGAGCACTCGCCAGGCGTCAGGGTGGGGCCAGGGGATGTGCACGAAATGGTGGAGGAACGCCTCCGGGCAACGGTTTCGGACCCGTTCGGGCACCAGGTACAAGTGGTAGTCCTGCACCATCACCGTGGCCCGCCCGCCCCGGGACTCAACCTCGTCGGACACTGCGTCGGCGAAGCGGTCGTTCACTGTCACGTAGCCGTTGTCGAAAGCGTCGACCTCGCGGCGGGTGATGTCGGGCGTGCGGCCCAGGTCCCACAGGTAGTGTTGGACGAACCACAGCAGTGGGTTGGAGATGACGGCGTAGAACTTGTGCTGGGCCTCCGGATCGAGCTCGACCATACGAAGGCGTACGCCGGACCCTCCCCCGTCGTCGTCGAATGCCGCCCCGCCGTGTTCGCGCGTCACAGCCACGTCCTCGTCGCTCAACGCCGCGCAGACCCAGACGGCGTCGTCGAGGTGTCCGGCCAGCCCGGCCAGTGCCGTCACCAGCCCACCGTGGCCCGGCGTGGCCGTGCGCTCGTCACCGTCCCGGCCGTACTCGACCGGGCCCCGGTTGGACACCAGGATGAGGGGGTCCTGGTCGGCCCCTCCGGCCACGTCCACCGCTGCCGCCTCAGCCACTCCCGTTGGAGGCGGCCTCGTTCTGGGCTTCCTGTGCCTGGATGAGGTGGTAGAGCAGAACGAGCTGGGTGAGCGCCAAGGGCTCGTCGCGGGTGTCGGAGTCGGGGTCGAGCCTGCCCAGGGACTCCGGCAACGGCGTGTCCACGCCGAGCTCGTCCCAGATCGCCTGCTCCACCTCCTTGGTGATCTCCCGGTCCGCGTAGGAATGGATGTGGACGGCGTCGACCGGCTTGCCGTCGTCGTCGCGGATGAGCTTGAGATGCATCGCCTCGGCATGGTCGTCCCCGAGGATCTCGTGCAGTTGCGGGTGGTCGATCGTCGGACGGAGAAGGAGCGTGGCGCTGAGCGGATCGTCGGGGCCCTCATCGCGCTTCTTGATCGGAGCGAACCGCGCCACGATGTCGGCTCGGGCCCGCTGCGGGCGGATGAACTCCTCGGACTCGGGCTCCCGCTTCTTGAGGTCCTCGCGCACCTCGTCCTCGGTGTAGCCCCGTTTCTTGGTGTCGCGCGCCAGCTTCCATGCGATGCGTATCTCCTCGGGGGGGTCGAGGTACACGCTCACGTCGAAGCAGGCCCGGGACACATCGGTGTACAGAGGGAGTAGCCCCTCGACGATCACGAACTCGCGAGGTTCGATGTACTCCGGGCGCCCGAGCTCGCCGGTGTCGTGGTCGTAGATCGGCTTGAGTATGGGCTCGCCGGCGGCGAGATGCCGGAGATGCTGCTCCATGATGTCGACGTAATTGCATTTGGGGTTGAGCGGGGTAAACGGGAGCGACTTGCGCTCTTCGCGGTCGTAACGGTGATAGTCGTCGGCCCCTATAGACGTGATGCGCTCCGGGCCCAGGGCCTCGGCCAGCCCTGCAGTGATGGTCGTCTTTCCCGTGCCGCTGTCACCGGCGATGGCCAGCATGATGGGTCGGAGGCCGCCGCCGGCCCCGTTGCCACCCGCGCGCCGGGCGTTCGTCTGCTTGTCGGACATTGTTCAACCCCCGTCGTTGGTTGTGGTCGGGATCTTCTCGTTCTTGCCGATGGCCACGATGCCGTTTTCGGACACCGTGAAGCGGTGGCGATCGGAGTCGGGGTCGACCCCGATCTCAGCGCCGGGCGGCACGTTCACGTTCTTGTCGACGATGGCGTTGCGTACGACCGCACCACGCCCGACTACCACGCCGTGCAACAACACCGACTGCTCCACCGTGGCGTCGGGATGGACGACGACTCCAGGGGAGATGACCGACCCCTCCAGGCTCGCCCCGGAGACGATCGCCCCCGCACAGACCATCGAGTTCAGCACCCGGCCCGTGCCTTCGGCGCCATCGAAGACGAACTTCGCCGGGGGAAGCGCCGGGCCCGAGGTGTGGATCGGCCAGCGGTGATTGTAGAGATCGAACTTCGGGTTAGCCGAGACCAGGTCCATGTGTGCCTCGTAGTAGGCGTCGAGGGTTCCGACGTCGCGCCAGTAGGCATCGTGGTCCTCGGCCTCCCCCGGGACCCGGTTGTCGGTGAAGTCGTAGACGTGGGCAACGCCCTGGTCGACCAGCATGGGGATGATGTCGCCGCCGACGTCGTGCTTGGAGTCCTCGTCGTCGGCGTCGACGGAAACGGCCTCGGCCAGCGTGCTCGCAGTGAACACGTAGTTGCCCATGGAGGCGAAAGCCCGATCGGGGTCGTCGGGGAGGGCAGCGGGGTCCGACGGCTTCTCCTTGAAGCTGCGGATGGCCGTGCCCTCTCCTGCCTCGATGACACCGGTCTGGGTCGCCTCTTCGATGGGGACGCGGACCCCGGCCACGGTCACGCCCGCCCCGGTGTCGATGTGCTGCTCGACCATCTGGCGCGGGTCCATCCGGTAGATGTGATCGGCCCCGAAGACACAGATGTACTCGGGTCGCTCGTCGGCGATGAGCTCGAGGTTCTGGTAGACGGCGTCGGCCGACCCGGCGAACCAGTGACGGCCGCGCCGCATCTGGGCCGGAACCGGGCTCACAAAGCTGCCGAGCAGGGGCGACAGGCGCCAGGTACGGGCGATGTGCAGGTCGAGGCTATGGCTCTTGTACTGGGTGAGAACGACGATCTTGAGGTAGCCGCCGTTGGCCAGGTTGGACAGCACGAAGTCGACGAGCCGGTAATGGCCGGCAAACGGTACGGCGGGCTTGGCCCGGTCGGCGGTGAGGGGCGCGAGCCGCTTGCCCTCGCCCCCGGCCAGGACCAGAGACAGCACCCCCGGATCAGCCATAGATGTACCGTAACCGCCGCGCGTCAGGAGCCGGCCTGACTCCCACGACACCGGGGCCCTGACCTTCTACTCCCGGACGTCTTCAGGGTTCTCTGACGACGATGTCGACACCGGTCTGCGGTTCGCGGTCCAGGCCGGCATCGTGTTGGCCAACGCATGGGGAGTAGAGGGGTTCGTCTGAGCGCTCGAGCGGCCGTCCGCTACCCCCTCCTGCGTCGTGGCGGGCGTCACTCCACGTGTCGCTACAGCCCTTCAACGTCGATCGGCTCGTCGCGGCGGTCGACGACGATCTCCTCATCAGAGGTCACCGTCTCCACGCGCAGCCGCTCCTCGGGAACGGTCCGGGTGCCGAGAACCAACTCCGTGTCGTACTGCGGCGGGACCGTTGTGGTTGCGGTCTCGGTGACCACATGCTTGCGCAGGCGCGCCCGCCCGGCCTGCCGGGGAACTGTGGCGACTACGTCGTCGACGACGATCGTCGTGGGTCTGGCTGGCAGCCCGGTGTCCGACTCGGCCCGGGAGTACTCGAGGCCGTAGTAGTCACAGAGCTGGGCCTCGTCATCTCCGTCCAGATCCACGGCCAGATCCAACTCGGGTGCTCCCGCGATCTGGCTCCGGCTGAACGCCAGCTGGAGACCCTCTCTGGTCATGGCGGCATCCACCAGCGGAACCAGATGAGACTTGGACGCGAGCTGGCCATTGTTGACCGCCGCCCATTCAGGTTGTTCGGTGTCGATGTCGAGATAGCAGAACTCGACGTACCCAACCTCGTCGCCGACGTCGTCGAACGTTGCCTGGCCCACGATGTGTTCGCGGTTCAGCCTGGTCACTCCGGTCATCTTCTTCTTCCTCTCTTTGGCATTCTTCTTCGGGATCTCTAACGGCCCACGCACGTCAGCTCGGGATTCCTCGAGGCCCAGCCCGAGGCGACCGACGATGCCCTCGGGCGTGATCTCTGCCACCGACCGGCCACCGGACGATTGAGCTCGCGCCCTTCAGACTGACCGCTATGCGGCAGACGACAAGGCCAGAGCGGCGAGGACGCCCTGTTCGCTGAGTGGTCGCCACGTCGTGGACGCCGCCTGGCCAACCGGCTGGGGTTTCGACTCCGCCGCGCGTCCGATCGCCACACGTCGTCCGGGCGCACCGTCCGCGCCGTGGCGAAGCACGTAGCTGTTCGCAGGCAGGGGCCAACGAGCGAGTACCTCCGACACGGCCGTCCACAGCGGGTCGACGCTCGGCCCGTGGGCGCACAACACCCACTCCTGGCCGATGAGGTACACGCCCTCGAGCTCACCGACAGAGGCCAAGGACACGGCTTCGGTCAGGGACTTCTCCAGGCCGGCGAGCCACTGCCACTCGTCTTCAGTGTCGACGAGGGGGTCGGGCACCAGATGGACGAACACGGCAGCGTCGGGAAGGTCGGCTGGTCGAGTCACGAGTGCTGACATTTGCGCGTTCCTTTTCTACGGTTTTCCCCGCCCGTGCCTCCCGAGCGCGGCGCAGGGGTTGGTTGCCACAATCATTTCCGAACGCGCCCGAGCCGACAATCGCCCGAACGGACCTTTTCCGTAGCCCGAATGGACTACCGGCGGTGGCCCGGATGGACTATCACCCTCAGCACCCACGCCCCCGTCACCGAGGGGCGGCAAGCACGAGCATGGCGATGCCGTGCTTGGTGCGGTGTCTGGCCGACCCAGCCGTGTAGCCGGGCAAGAACCTAGGAAGGTCTTGAGCGGCCTGGGTGAAGTACACGATGGCCAGGACCACGAAACGACGGCGAGAACGACACACACGATCCAGAGGCTTCCGAGCCCCGGCCCCGTCCCATGCCCGGATGGTCAGCGTCGCAGGAGCAGGATCACGACGATGATCACGATTATGAGCACGGCACCACCACCGATATACATGTGCCTGACCTTACTGCGCGTCCGGACGGTTGTCTGGAAGTCGGGCCAGGTCAGGCAGGCGTTAGGATGCGGGCAGTCCTGCTGGGGTGGCCGGCCGCAGAAGCCGTTGTGGAGGTGGCCTGGATGCACGAGAGATGGTGCTTCACCCACTCGGCATCAGAGGTCGGAGCGTCGGGCTCGAAGGGGAGGCGCTCGCCATCGATGTTGACCCGGGTGGAACACCACGCTTCGAACGCCTCACGGACGGTGGCGTCGTGTAGTCGGGCGTAGGTGGCGGTCATCTGCGGACTGGCGTGATCGAGGAGTCGCTGCACCACATGTTGGGGCACGCCCTGGTTGATCAACCGTGTCCCGAACGTGTGCCGGAAACGATGGGCACTCACCCGGGCGGGCCGGCCGGCGGCGTCGCGCAGGTCGATCGCCGCCTGCCAGCGGCCCATGCGCTGGCGCAGGGCGTTGTAGGTGAAGGGACGGGCGCCATCGGGATTGGCCGGACAGTCACCGCCCGGACGTTCTCACCTGTAAGGCTGGGGACATGCGCGTTTTGATGGCGACGACGGCGGGGGCGGGCCACTTCGGGCCCCTCGTGCCTTTCGCCGCCGCCCTGAGTGCGGCCGGCCATGACGTGGCGGTCGCCGCGCCGGAGTGTTTCGCCCCGGTCGTCGCGCGCGCCGGCTTCGCCCATCATCCCTTCGCCGACGCTTCCCCCGACGAGCTGGGAGCCGTCTTCGGGTCCCTGGCCGGCCTGTCCCACGACGAGGCCAATGCCATCGTCATCAGCGAGGTGTTCGGCCGCATCGACACCCGGGCGGCCCTGCCCGGGATGGAGGCCCTGGTACGCGACTGGTCCCCGGACCTGATCGTGCGGGAGACCTGCGAGTTCTCCTCCTACATCGTCGCCGCGGCCACCGGTGTCCCCCACGTGCACATGGCCGTGGGGCTGGCGGCGTTCGGCGCCCTTGCCCTCCCGCGCCTCGACGCTCCCCTCGTCGAGCTGGGCGCCGAGGTCGGGCTGGCCGGCCTGCGGACCGCACCGAGCTTCACCCTGGTCCCTACGTCACTCGAGGGACCGAACACCTACGACGGCCTGCCGCCGAGCCGTTTCCGAGACGACACGAGCGACGGAAGCGATGATCCGCCGCTACCCGACTGGTGGGCCGGGTCCTCGGAGCCGCTGGTGTACGTGACCTTCGGGTCGGTGGCGGGAGGCATGGGGCTGTTCCCCGGCTTCTATCGGGAGGTCCTCGCCGCCCTCGGCGATCTGCCCGTACGGATCCTCGTGACCATCGGCGACGCCGGCGACCCTTCGGCGCTCGGATCGGTTCCCCCCAACGTGCACGTCGAGAACTGGTGGCCTCAGCGCGAGGTGATGTCCCACGCCTCGGCCATGGTCGGCCACGGCGGATTTGGAACCACCCTCGCGGGGTTGGCAGCGGGCGTGCCCATGGTCGTCGTCCCCCTCTTCGCCGACCAACCCCTCAACGCCCGCAGGGTGGAGGCGGTCGGCGCCGGCATCGCCCTCGAGGGTGGGACGGGGGCCGTCGGCCAGCTCAGGAGCGCAGTGACAGCGGTCCTCGATCAGGACTCGTACCGCACCTCGGCCCGGCGCATGGCCGACGAGATCCGGCGCCTGCCGCCGGCGTCGGAGTCGGTGCCCATCCTCGAGGACCTGGCCCGAAACCAGGCGGGCTGAACCACCCGTCCTAAGCTGAGAAGGTCAGGCGTGGCCTGGCGTCACGGTGAGTCCGGGCGGGATTTTCGGCACCCACAGGCTCTCCCGAACTCGACGGACTAGACACCATCAAGTTCGCAGAGCCCCTGTACCGCGTCAGGGATGCTTCAGACCCCGCTCAGATCGAAGAGCCCGATTAACCAGGTTCATCCCGTTGCCGCACCAGGCGTTTGCGTCCTGTCGACCTTCGCCAGCGGCGTGTCGAAATGCCCGAGCGACTACACGGCCGCACGATCGGCCCTGCGGTGCAACTGATTACCGTTCCCGCAGGCCGGCGTGAGGGCCATGCTGCTCACACCACCGCCACTCGTTGTAGGGCTTTGTCCAGGCCACTCAAGTGCGGCGAGCTCCCGTTGAGCCGTAGCGGCCTCTGTGGTCGCTTGGTCGCGCTGTGCGGCCAGGTCCGGCAAGGACTCCAGGACATGCAGAAGGTGGCGACCTCTGTAAGCGTGTGGCCGTCGTCGTCGGGCTGTTCTTCGGGCTCTACCCTGCCAACAGGGCGGCGTCCCTCCGCCCGATCGACGCCCTGCACCACGAGTAGGACGCCCCGGGCGGTCGGATCAGGCGGCGCTCGGACACCGCCGGCGGTCGCTCAGCTGGTGGCGTCGGGTGCGATCTCGGGTGCGACGTTGGTGCCGCTCAGCACCGGGTCGGCGGCCGTTGCCACCACCGCCGCACCGGGCACCACGTCGAGCGAGGCGGTGAAGATGGCCTCGTCGAGGACCGAGCCCGACGGAGGGCGGGCGACGGCGAACACCGGGTGGGCGGTGCCATTGGCGAACGAGGTGGAGATGTAGTCGCCGACCATCACCCCCTGGCTCGTGCCGGGCAGCCAGCTCAGGGACATGGGCCCGGCCAGTTGGAGGGGCCTTGTCCAGTTGGCACCGCCGTCGGGCGAGGATACGAAGCCGACCTGGAGCCCGCAGGTGGACGCCGTGCACCCCGCGACGGGATAGAAGTAGTAGGCGAGGGCGAGGCGGGCGCCGGCCCCCGAGGTCATTCGCTCCACGCCGATGCCGGGGATGAAGTGGTCGACGCCCGAGCCGACCGGGTCGATCGGGATGCGCGTCACCGCCGACCAGGTGACGCCGTCGTTCGAGGTTGACATCACGATGTCGTTGGCCGAGCACGACGCCTCGAACCGGCAGTCCTGCCAGACCACGTAGACGCGCCCCGCCGCGTCCATCTCCGCCGAGATGAGGGGGCCGGTGCGCAACCCGCCCGCCACCCCGTGCGACGAGATGGTGGCCACCAGGCTCGCCGCTCCCCACGAGGCGCCGCCGTTGGTCGAGACGAACGCGCCCACGGCGGTCTCGCTGGCACTGTCGAGGGGCACGACGACGGTGCCGTCGGGACGTACCAGCGGCTGGGCGCCGAGGCCGGTGGCCTGGTTGGCGGTGGTGGCGGGCACGCTCCAAGTGGCTCCACCGTCGGTGGACGTGCTCATCAGAACGAGGTTGCCGTTGCCGTGGTCGTCCCACTCCGTGTAGCAGTGCCCGTAGAAGGCGCTGATGGGGGTGGTGTCGCAGACCGACCAGTTCTTGTCGAGGTCGGGAAGGCGGGGGCGCTGACGACCACCGGGCTGCTCCACGAGTGGCCACCATCGGTGGAGCGGTTGACCACGACGGCCGCACCTCGCACCGACGGGCTGGCCAATAGGGCCAGCGAAGACACGATCCAGGCACCGTGGGCGGGGTCGTAGGCGACGGAGGGGTCGCTGACGCGGTCGTAGGGACCACCCGCGATCGTGGTGATCCCGGGCAGGAACCCGCTGTCCCAGGTCAGGCCGCCGTCGTTCGACGTGGCCCAGCCGATGTCCGACGACCCTCCGTTGAAGAACCGGCCCACCTGGAAGGCCGACACGATGGTGGAGCCGAAGGAGAGGCTGTCCGGCTCCACCTCGGTGCGGTGGGCGCTCGTGGCGTTGGTGAACGGGTCGGTGCTCACCTGGAGGGGCGGTAGGTTCGTGGCGATGGCGCCGGGCAGGGGCAGGGGGACGTCGGTGCCGACGCCCCAGTCGGTGACGATGTCGGCGCCCGCGCTGCCGTGGACGAGCCACTTGCCGGTCGTCCGGCGGAAGACGGCGACGTCGGTCTTCCCGTCGCCGTCGTAGCCACCGGGGACCGGCGTGTCGCCCAGGACACCCCAGGTAGCGCCGGCCTGGCCGAGCACGTACCACCGGCCCGTCGTCGGCCTGAAGACGGCGACGTCGGTGGTCCCGTTGCCGTCGTAGTCACCCGGCACAGGGACGTCGCCGAAGGCCCCCCAGGATGCGCCGGCCTGGCCCCGCACGTACCAGGCCCCGATGGACGGTCGGAACACCGCGATGTCGGTGGTGCCGTTTCCGTCGTAGTCACCGGGCACGGGAAGGTCGCCGGGCGCTCCCCATTCGGCGCCCGCCTGGCCCCTGATGTACCAGACCCCGGTGGACGGTCGGAACACCGCGATGTCGGCGGTGAGGTTGCCGTCGTAGTCGCCGGGAACGGGAGTGTCGCCCGCCGTCCCCCACGCCACGGCCGCCTGGCCGGCCAGATACCAACCCCCGGTGGAGGGCCGGAAGACCGAGACGTCGGTGCGCCCGTCACCGTTGAAGTCGGCCGCCCGCCGGTTGGCGTCGGCCGCGGCCGGTGCCAACGGAGCGAGGGCGGCCATGGCCACGACGATGGCTGACAGCGCTATGAAAAGGGGGTCCGGTGAGTGGCCGGGGGGAATCGCACCCCCCGGCTCTCGGAGAACCGTACGTGACAGTCTCCCGTCATACGGCTCCAACAGGCCGGCTGGAGGTGGGTGAGGCGAAGGTCCAGTGGGCGAAGAGATTGGGCTCCCG